>OZ255707.1:1945145-2269335 GCA_965277075.1 Candidatus Lustribacter sp. | reverse complement strand
TATCGCGCGGAACGTTCGCCTCCGCTTGCATCGAAAGCGCGCCGTTCTGCAAGATACCGAACGCGAACGCAGCGACGCCGATCCACACGGGTTCGAGGTTGCCGACGAGTGCGACCGCGATCGCGACGAAACCGTAGCCGGGACTGAGCCCGACGTTGAAGCGATGGAGGACGCCCGTCACGATCGCCGCTCCGCCGAGCCCGGCGATCGCGCCCGAGAGCGTCATCGCGAGCAGGGCGATCCGGCCCAGATCGATACCGGCGCGCCGCGCGGCTTCCGGAGCCTCACCGGCCGCACGCATTTCGTAGCCGAATACCGTGCGCGTGAACACGAAACGGAGCGCGAATGCGAGCCCGATCGCGAGCACGAACGCGATCGTCAGCCGCGTTTCCGGAACGATCGTCGGCAGCCATGCGCCGGCGGCGAGCAGCGGCGTCTCACCCGCTTCGGCGTTCGGCAGGCGGAGCGGCCCGTTCACGCAGTACGTCGCGAAGAGCATCGCGACGACGTTGAGCATCAACGTCGCGATCACTTCGTTCGCGTTGAAGCGCGCTTTGAGAAATCCGGCGATGCCGCCCCACACGCCGCCGGCGATCGCGCCCGCACCGAGCGTCGCAACGATCGAGACGATCGGCGGCCCCGGCACGTAATACCCGGCCAGCCCGGCGGCGAGTCCGCCCAGAACGATCTGTCCCTCCGCGCCGATGTTGAACAGACCCGCACGAAACGCAAGCGCGATGCCGAGCGCGGGGAAAAGCAGCGCCGTCGCCTGCACCAGCGTCTCGGCGAACTCCGACGTCGTACCGAACGCACCGTCGAAGAGCGCACCGAACCCATCGATCGGTGATACGCGCGCAAGCAACATCGCGATGCTGCCGACGCCGAATACGACGATCAACGCAACGCCGATGTCGCGAATCGCCCGCCGGCTCAAGAGGCTTGCGATCAATGCGCGCCCGCCATCAGAGCCCCGATGCGTCCACGATCGATGTCGGCGCGGTGGTAGGCGCCGACGAAACGTCCGCCGGACATGACGAGAACGCGGTCGGCGAGCGCAAAGATCTCGTCCAGCTCGAACGAGATGAGCAGCACGGCGACGCCCGCGTTGCGTGCTTCGATCAGGCGCGACTGTACGAGCGTCGCTGCGCCGACGTCGATCCCACGCGTCGGCTGGTACGCGATGACGAGCTTCGGTTGCGCGCCGAGCACACGCCCGACGACGACTTTCTGCTGGTTGCCGCCGGAGAGTCCGTCGACGATCGCGTTCGCGTCCGGCGGCCGCACGTCGAATCGTTCGATCACCGCGCGGGCCGCGGCGCGTTCTTGCGCGCGGTCGATCAGCGCACCACGCCGGAGCGGGGCCGACTGGTGCCGTCCGAGCGCGACATTTTCGCCGATCGTCCAACCGAGGACGAGCGCTTCATGCCGGCGATCCTGCGGGATGACGCGTAGGCCGCGCGCGAGGCGTTCCGCGGGTGATAGCGTCGCCGGAAGCGCGGCGCCGTCGAACTCGACGACGCCGGTGTAGGGTTGCACGCCCGCAAGCGCGTCGGCGAGCGCGGATTGGCCGTTGCCCTCGACGCCCGCGATTCCGACGATCTCCCCGGCGCGCACCTCGAACGTCGCGTCGACCAATGCGCCGGCGCCGCTGCCGGACGCGAGGCCGCGCGCCGCGAGCCGGGCCGCCGGCGCCGTCGCGTCACGCTTGGCGAGCGGCGGTACGTCGCCGCCCACCATCGCGCGTGCGATCTCGCCGGTCGACGTTTCGGCGGTCAACGAGCGGGCGACGACGCGACCGCTGCGCATGATGGTCACGCGCGTGCTGTAATCGATGACTTCCTGGAGCTTGTGCGTCACGATGAGGACGGCGGTGCCGCCCTGTGCCAGCGCGCGAATCGTGCCGAAGAACGAAGCGATTTCGGTTGGTGCGAGCGCGGCTGTCGGTTCGTCGAGCAGCAGAACGCCGGGGCGGCGTTCGAGTTCGCGCAACAGCTCGACACGTTGCCGCACGCCGATCGGCAGACCCTCGACTCTCGCATCGGGATCGACCTCGAGTCCGTGCTCGGCCGCGAGCGCGCGCACGTGCGCGTGCGCTGCATTACGGTCGATCCGCCAACCGCGCCGCGGCTCCCGTCCGAGCAATACGTTCTCCCACACGCGCAGATGGTCGACGAGTTGGAAATGCTGATGGACGAGCCCGACCGGCGCCCTCGCATGAACCGTTCCGGCATCGGGCGCGACGGCGCCGAACGCGATCGCCGCGAGCGTCGACTTCCCGGCACCGTTCTCGCCGACCAGCGCGTGAATCTCCCCCGCGTCCAAGTCCAGATCGACGCCGTCGACGGCGAGCACGGCGCCGAAATGCTTGCAAATTCCGCGCAGGACGAGAGCGGGCTCGATCACGTGCGCAGGCGCACCGGCTTGAACGCGGCGAGTTCTTCGCGCGTGGTCGGTGGAATGATCGTGCCGGCGACGACGGCATTACGCAGCGCATCGATCGTCGCGAATTGCGCCGGCGTCAACGCATGCTTCGTATAGCGGAAATCCGTCAAGCCGATAGCGCCGTCTTTGAGCCCGAGTTCGACGTGGCCGTCGGGCGGTTTCTGCGACGCGGCGTCGCGGGCGATCGTCAGCACGCCGATATCGACGCGCTTGATCATGCTCGTGAGAATGCGCCCCGGAAGCATCGCGTCTTGGTTCGAGTCGACGCCGATCATGTACGTGCCGGGACGATCCTTGATCGCGGCGACCGCGCCGAGGCCGCCTTTGCCGGCCGCCGTATAGACGACGTCGGCGCGTTGATCGAGCAAAACCGTTGCAAGTTCTTTTCCGGCCGCCGGATCGTCGAACGAGCCGACGTATTTGACCAGCACGTCCGCGTTCGGATCGACCTGGCGCGCACCGGCGGCGTAGCCGACTTCGAACTTGCGTAACAGCGGGATATCGATGCCGCCGAGAAACGCGATCGTCTTCGTCTTGCTCGCCATCGCGGCGGCAGCACCGGCGAGAAACGAGCCTTGCTCCTCGCGGAACGTGACCGAAGCGACGTTGGGCTGCGGAACGACCGCGTCGATAATCGTGAAGTGCCGCCCCGGAAAACGCGCGGCGACTTCGTCCGTATCGCGCGCCATGAGAAAGCCGATCGCGAACACCTCGTCATACTCTTTGTTCGCGAGGACGGTGAGATTGGGCTGATAGTCGGCCGCGGAACGCGACTGCAGCACGGCGATATCGGCGTGCAAATCGTGCTTGGCCGCGACGAGCCCGGCATAGGCGGAGTCGTTGAACGAACGGTCGCCGAGGCCGCCGACGTCCGTCACCATCGCGAGTCGGACGTTGCCGCCTTCGGCAATACTTTTCGGGTGGCTGCAGCCGCCGAGCGCCGAGCCGACAAACAGTAGACTCCCCGCAGTGAACGCGCGGCGCGATATCATCCCGGCCCTCTACGCGCTTCGTGCGGGTTGGCCTTTCGCCATTCGCGAAGCCGCGCGACCATGAATGCACCGGACCGTTCCGCTGCGGCGCAACGCTTGCGGCGACGGTTGCCGTCGCGCAACGAGCGTCGCGTAACGTTCGCGTTGAAGATCCTTGCAACGATCGCCGTGTCGATCTATTTGCTGGTCGGCATCCTGCAGTTCTTCGGTGCAATTCGCTCGACGGGATTGCTGATCGTCGGCTCGCTGTTCTTTGCCTATCTGGTCTATCCGCTCGTGCGGCGGCTCAACGAGAAATTGCCCGCGGTCGTTGCAATTCTTATCGTGTATGCCTTCATTCTACTGGTCGTCGGCTCGGTGCTCGCGCTCGTCATACCGGCGCTCGGCAGCGACGTCACTAACTTCGCGAAGACGCTGCCCTCGCTGACGCAGAAATTTCAGAGCGAACTCGTCGCTCCGCACAATCCGCTCCTGCGGCGCATCCCCGACGACGATCGGATGTATATCGCGAACCTTCCCTCGCAGCTCAACAACGTCATCCAGAAATACGGCGTCGACACGCTGCAACGTTCGTTCACCGTCGTGCTTTCGACGGTTTCCGTCGTGGCGACGCTGATCGTCATTCCGGTGCTCGCAGCATACATGCTGCTCGAAGCCGCCGAGGTGCGACGTCAGGTTCTCGGACTTTTTCCGATGCGCCGGCGCGCGAAAGTCAACGCGGTGATCGACGAACTCGACGGCGTCGTCGGCGGATTCATTCGCGGCCAACTGATCGACGGTGCGATCGTCGGCCTGATGATTCTCGTGATGCTCACGGTCATGCACGTGCCGTATGCGTTGCTCATCGGCGTCGCCGCGGGCATCCTGAATTTCATCCCGTATGCCGGCGCCGTGATCGGCTTCGTTCCGTCGGTGCTGCTCGCGCTTGCGTTCAACGGCCCGACGAACGCGTTGATCGTCGCCGTGCTCTTCGCCGTCATCCAGCAGATCGACGGAAACTTCGTCGCGCCGCGCGTGCTCAAGGACAACGTCGGTCTCTCGCCGCTCTACATCATCATCGCGATCCTCGTCGGGTCGGAACTCTTCGGGTTGGTCGGCACGTTCCTCGCCGTTCCGGTCGCAGCGATGCTGCGCGTGCTGCGCGAGCAGCTGCTGCCCACGCCGGAGGCGCGCCCGATACCGAAGACCGACATCGCGAAGGCGCCGCGTGACGTCGCGGCGAGTCCGTCGTGACGCCCGCGCGGGTCGAGGTGATCGGCGTCCCGATGGACTTGGGCGCCGACCGGCGCGGCGTCGACATGGGCCCGTCGGCGATCCGCTATGCGGGATTGCAGGGTGCCCTCGAGCGGCTCGGAATCGCGGCCGTCGACCGCGGAAACATTCCGGTGCCGGTGCCTGAATCGGCATCGCTGGACGAAGCCAACGCGAAGTACCTGCCGATCATCGCGGACGTGTGCGCCCACCTCGCGGACATCGTCGCCGGTGTCGTCCGCAACGATGCGTTTCCGCTCGTTCTCGGCGGGGACCATTCGATCGCGATCGGCACGCTCGCGGGGGTCGCGCGGACGCGCGGTCGCGCGCCGGGCATCATCTGGGTCGACGCGCACGGGGACATTAATACGCCGCTCACGTCGCCGTCCGGCAACGTTCACGGCATGCCCGTGCACTTCGCGCTCGAGGCGCATTCGGTGGCGCCGGAACGCATGGTCTTCATCGGCTTGCGCGACGTCGACGCCGGCGAGCGGCGCGCGATCCACGACCTCGGAGTACGCGCGTTCACGATGTCGGATATCGACCGGCTCGGGATGGCACGCATCATCGAAGAAGCGCTGGCGATCGCGGTCGACGGCCCGGCGTCGCTCCACGTCAGTTTTGATATGGACGGGATCGATCCGACCGAGGCTCCCGGCGTGGGGACGCCGGTGCGCGGCGGCATTTCATATCGCGAGGCGCACTTCTTGATGGAAGCGGTTGCAGCGTCCGGTGCCCTCGGCTCGCTCGAGATCACGGAGATCAACCCGATCCTCGATCGCGAAAATCAGACGGCCATCCTCGCGGTCGAATTGATTCTGAGCGCGTTGGGCAAGACGACATTGTGATGTTCGACCCGGTTGCCTTTGAGCGTCGCCGGCGTACGTTCGAGGACGCCGGCCGCGTTACGTGCCCGTGCTGCGGCTACCCGACGATCGACGTGCGTGCGGCCTACGAGATATGCTCGCTCTGCGCGTGGGAAGACGACGGGCAAGATGACGACGCGCGCCTCGAGAACGTCGCGAGTGCGATGCCCGACGTCGTGACGAACGGCCCGAACCACGACTACTCGTTGACCGAAGCGCGAACGAACTTTGCCGAGAACTTGACCTCTTACCGGCCAAGCGACCGCGATTTCGAAATTGAACGCGCGTCGACCGGCATCAAGCGTGAGATCGTCAGCGCGTACGGTCGTGCCGTTTCCGGCCTTACCGACTTGGAGCGTGCCGAGGACGACGCACGCTATCTGTTCGCGCGTCTCTACGGCATGAGTTGACGGTTATTCGTTGACCGCCGCGATCGCCGGGCGCATCGCGTACTTGCGAACCCATTGGTCGTAAATGGCGCCGATCGGAACCGAATTGAGGTAGTGCAACTTGTGACGCCCGGCACGCCGCGAAGCGATGAGCCCCGCGTCTTCGAGGACGCGCAAGTGCTTCATGACGCCGAAACGCGTCATGTCGAGTTCAGTGCAGAGAGCGCCCAGCGTTTGACCATCGCGCGTGTAGAGCCGATCGAGCAACTGACGACGCGTCGGGTCCGCGAGTGCTTTAAAGATGGTGTCCATGGGAACCAACTATGACCGAGGCACGTCGCGGTTGCTATCCTCATAACAGGGGATATTGTGACGATTCGCTCGCGTGCTCTTCATGTAACAAACCTGTTGCTCGTACGCTGCGTCACGCGTCGCTTTACGAGCGAAACCGTGCGGCGGCCAGCGCCTGCGTTCTCCGCGACATTGCCGCCGGCGATCGCTAGGGGCGCCCCTGGCAGCGCTGCGACCTTTTCGGGCGCAAGAACCGTCATGCGGTACCAGAATGAGGAGCACCATACCGACGGCCCCTGCAGAGGAGAGTTTACGCCATGGCTGATGTCGCGACCGCCGAATACCGGCTTTCCAAAGAGAGCACGCTCAAGCACTTCGTGACGGAAGTTCTCTCGAAGGTCGGTATCGATACTGCCGATGCGGCGATCGTCGCGGACGTGCTCGTCGCGGCGGATAT
This sequence comes from Candidatus Lustribacter sp., assembly GCA_965277075.1. Lineage (GTDB taxonomy): Bacteria > Vulcanimicrobiota > Vulcanimicrobiia > Vulcanimicrobiales > Vulcanimicrobiaceae > Lustribacter. The sequence continues at coordinate 2,262,647 of OZ255707.1, read as the reverse complement.
GCGGGGCATCGAATCCCACGGCGTCGCGCGACTCGAATCGTATTACGTCAGCCGTTTGCGGGCCGGGCAAATGAATGCCCGGCCGATCGTGACCGTCGCGCGCGAGACGCCGACGTCGATCGTGATGGACGCCGGCAACGGCCTGGGTCACCCGACCGGAAAGCGGACGATGGAGCGCGTCATCGCGAAAGCCGAAGCGTCGGGCATGGCATTCGGCGCGGTGCGGAACTCCAATCACTATGGGATCGCGGGTTACTACGCGATGATGGCGCTCGAACACGATCTCATCGGCATCGCGTCGACGAATTCCGTCCGGTACGGCGCGCCGACGTACGGTCGCGATATCTTGCTCGGAACGAACCCGCTCGCGTTCGCGATTCCCGCCGAAAACGAACCGGCGTTCGTGCTCGACTTCGCGACGACGACGGTGCCGCGCGGTAAGATCGAAGTCTACAACCGCAAGGAGAAGCAGCTCAACCCCGGTTGGTCGATCGACGCGGACGGCCACGAGACGCTCGATCCGCAGACGGCGCTCAAAGGCGCACTCTTACCGCTCGGCGGATTCGGTATCGATAACGGCGGCCACAAGGGCTACGGTCTCGGGCTGCTCGTCGACATTCTGTGCGGCGTGCTTTCGGGTGGTGCGTTCGGGACCGCTCTGCCGTTGCCGACCGACGGTCCGCAGCCGGGGAAGATCTCGCATTTCTTCGGCGCGTTTCGCATCGACGCGTTCCGCGATGTCGCGCAGTTCAGAGCCGATATGGACGCCGAATTGCGCGCGTTCAAAGATTCACGTAAGACGCCGGGAAACGATCGCATCTATGTCGCCGGCGAAATCGAGTTCGAGAAGACCGCGTATGCACGCCGGCACGGCGTGCCGGTGCACGTGAAAGTCTGGGACGGCTTGGCGAAACTCGCGAGCGAACTCGGCATCCCGTTCGATCTCGCGTAACCGTCTCCAACCGAGATACGGCAAGCGCCGCCGCGACCTATCGGGCGGCCCTTGCGCTTGCGCCGTCGGTCGGAGACCAGATGCGCGTCCCTGGATCGCAACCGTTCGGCGCCGGCGTGAACGAGGCGTGGACGTTGCTCGAACGGGCGATTGCGCTCGATCCGCAATTCGCGCTCGCGCACGCCGCCCGCGGGAACATCTTACTCCGCGGCGGTTTCGTCGATCACGCGCGCGCCGCGTACGAGCTTGCGGCGAAGCTCGATCCGCGCGACGCGCCGGTGCGCTATGCGCTGGCGGAGCTCGCGTATCTTGCGCGCGATACCGCGACGGCGCAGAACTGGTTCGATGAAGCGTTTGCGCGCGAGCGCCTCTTCTCACCGCCCCAGCCGCGCACGGGAGCGCGTCACGCGCTCGTGCTGGGTCTGGCCGGCCCCTGGCCGCGCAACATGCCGCTCGACTTCGTCGTCGACGACGCTCGCTGGACCCTGCACCGCTGGTTTCTGCCGGATACAAGTCGCCCCGTGCGCGTGCTGCCGGCGGTCGATCTCGTCGTCAACGGCCTCGGCGACAGCGTTGCCGGAACCGCGGCGCTCGACGACGCGCGTGCGATCGTCGCGGCGTCGGACGTGCCGTGGATCAATGCCCCCGACCGGATTCCCGCGCTCGGTCGCGACGCGCTCGCGGAGACACTCGCCATGGTGCCGCGCACGCACGTCGCACGAACGCGCCGCGTCCGACGTGACGCCCTCGTGGGTGCGGCGGTTACGGATCTCGCTTTCCCGTTGTTGGTCCGCCCGGTCGATTCGCACGGCGGCCGCGGCCTCGAACGCATCGAACGCGCGGCTGAACTCGATGCGTATCGGACGCGTGAAATCGCAGACGCGTACGACTGCAGCGAGTACGTCGACTACCGCAGCAGCGACGGCTGGTTTCGCAAATATCGCATCGTGTTCGTCGACGGTGTTGCGTTCCCGTATCATCTCGCGATCGACGATCGCTGGATGATCCATTACTATCGCACCGCTACGACCGTCACGCCGTGGATGCACGATGAGGAGACGCGCTTTCTCACGCAGCCGGCGTCGGTCATCGCCGGTTGGGCCGATGTGGTGCCGGCCGTCGCAGCCGCGTTTGGACTGGACTACCTTGGTATCGACTGCGCGCAACTCGGCGACGGCCGCCTGCTCGTCTTCGAAGCGGATACCGCGATGCTCGTGCACGCGATGGATACGAGCGATGGCGGCCGCTATAAGCGCGCGGCCGTCGGGGCGATTCGCGCCGCGCTGATGGCGCTCTTCGACCACCGCGCCGATCGCGCGTGAACGAGCGGGCCGATGCAACCTTTTGCTTTCGATCGGACACTCCTGGGAGCACGATGGGACTGAAAACCGATATGGTCTTGTATCAAGCCGAATGGTGTCCGTACTGCGCGCGGGTGCGTAAGAAGCTCACGGATCTGCTGGTCGACTACCGGACCGTCAACGTGCCTCACGCGCACGGTGAGCGCAACGAAGTACAAGAAGCATCCGGCCAAACGAGCATACCGGTCTTGGTCGACGGCGACGTCGTGCTCGACGACGACGATACGATCATTCCATATCTCGAAAAGAAGTTCGGCTCGGGCGTTAGCGCCTGACGCTCGCGACTCATTCGAATGAGGGTGCGGGCGCCGTGCCCGCTCTCTTTTTCGGTAGGATGAAAACGACCGGCAGCAGCACGATCGCGAGGATGCCGATCGCGAATTGCGCGTCCGCGTATGAGAGCGAACTCGCTTCGTTGAGTACGTCGCCGTAAAGTTGCCGGAGCGAGCCGTGGTTCGCGATGAAATTTGCGAACGGCTGGAAGGCGGGTTGAATCGCCGCCGCAAGATTTTCTTGGTGAAACGCGTCACGCCGTGCCAGCAGCGTGACCAGCGCCGCGGTCGAGATCGAACCGCCCAGCTGTTGCGAGAGGCTCTGAAACGATGCCGCTTTCGGGACGACTTGCGGTGGAACGCCGCCGAGGATCGCGAGCGAAATCGGAACGAAGAGCAGCGAGAGACCAAAACCGCTGAGCATGTTCGGGGGGACAAGCGCGATGAAATCCGTTTGTGACGTCGTGATGTGCGCGAACCAAAATTGCGATACGCCGACGAGCGAAAAGCCGGCGAGAAGTAGGACGCGCGTATCGACCGAACCGCTCGTCGCGAGCCGAACGACGAGCGGGGTGCCGGCCGCTATGAAGATCGCGCGAGTGAAAATAAGTTCGCCGCTGAGGGTCGCGGTGAAGCCGAGCACGCTCTGAACGTACTGTGGGAAGATGACGATCGCGCCGTAGAGCGTCGCCCCGATCGCGAAGGCGAGCACCGAACCCGCAGCCACCGATGGATATCGCAGCACACGCAGGTCGACGATGGGCCGTTTCGTCCCGAAGAGTTCCCAGAAGATGAACGCGACGATGCCGCCGACGCTCGCGACGGACAACACCGTGATCAGCGGATCGTCGAACCAATCCTGACGCTGACCCTCGCCGAGCACATATTGCAACGAACCCAATCCGACGATCAATAAGCCGAGGCCGATCGCATCGACCGGGACGGCGCGCGGCTCGTTCGGATTCTTCAGCCGCGTCAGCATGACGATCCCCGCGAAGACGCCGGGCACGATGTTGATGAAAAACACCCAGTTCCACGAAAAATTGTCCGTGAGCCAACCGCCCAACGTCGGACCGACGGCGGGACCGACGATCGCACCGATCGAGAAGAGTCCTTGGCTCAAACCGATTTTGTCTTTCGGAAACGTGTCGCGCAGCGTCGCTTGGGCCGTTGCGATCAATCCGCCGCCGAACGCTCCTTGGACGATGCGCCAGAAAATCAACTCGCCGATCGAGTGCGAGGTGCCGCAGAGCACCGAGACGATCGTGAAGCCGATGATGGCGGTCGAATAATACTGCCGCCGGCCGAAGCGGAGCTGCAGCCACGGTGTAAGCGGAATGACGACGACGGCCGAGATGATGTAGCCGGTGACGACCCACGCGCCCTCATCGATCGTCGCGCCGAGGTTGCCCTGGATGATCGGCAACGCGACGTTGACGATCGTCGTGTCGAGCGTTTGCATCAACGTGGCGCACAGGATGCCCGCAACGACCAATGCGAGCGAGAATCCCGATTCGACGACGGAGCGGTCCGCCGCGCCGGTCCCCGCGCCGTTAGAAGAGTGGTTCAACCCAAACCGAGATGACGGCGGGGATACCGCGTTCGTTCAGTGCGCGCGCGCGTTGCAAGGCGCTCCGAATCTCGGCCGGATCGCGAACGTTTTCTCCGTATGCGCCGCACGCTTCGGCCTCTTTGGCGAAGTCCATCGGCGGGTCAAACGTTCCACCGTCGTAGCCGCCGCGCTCCGCGTAGGAATCGGGATACATCGATGAGACTTGCAGCGTACCGGTGCTATACGCACGGTTCTGATACACGACCATCGTGAAGCCGGCGCCGTAATGTTTGCCTGCCCAGAGCGCGGCGTTCGCCGTTCCGAACATGTAGAATCCGTCGCCGGTGCATGCGATGACGTGCCGATCCGGCGCCGCGAGCTTCGCTCCGAAGGCCGCGCCCGGCGTGTAGCCGCCACTGCTTGCGGGATTGGCGAAATACGTGCCGGGTTGCGCGCACGAAAGATAACGCCCGAGCTGATTGTGCGGAAGCGTTTCGTCGAAAACGATCGTGTCCTTGCCGGCGAACGCGCCGATCTCGTGCCCGAGCCACAATTTGTCGATCGGCGTCATCGCCGAACGTGTGCGCGCGTCGTTCTCGCGTTCGGCGGTTGCGCTTCGATGCGCCTCGTCGTACCGCTCGCGTCGCGCGGTGATGTGCGCGTCGTCGCCTGGAACGAGGAGTGCGCGAACCGCCGCGGTCAACGCCGCGATCGCGCCGAGCGACCCGGCGTTCAGGCGGACGTCGGCCGTGAATTCGAACGTCGGCGTGCGCGCCTTGATCGGGTCGGGATCGATCACCGCGATGAACGCGTCGTCCGGCGGCGCGGCCGGCCCGGGAACCCACGGCACGTTGGCGTCGAGCACGAGGATCGCGTCCGCTTCGCTGAAGCGCGTTTGGTTGAGCCAGAGCGGATGATTCATCGGAAAGCACCCATAGGCGCGGTGGGCCGACGCCGCAACCGGTAGTGCAAGCAGTTCGCACAGCTCGACGAGTGCCGGGACCGTTCGTGGATCGCGACCCGAACTCGACGTGACGACGAACGGCCGTTCCGCCGCGACGAGCTTTCGTGCGATCTCCCGTATGCCGTCCGCATCGGGCGCCGCCGGGCGCGGAATTCCCAACTGCGCCGCGGTCGGAAACGCCGTGTCGCGGGCGGGCATCAGCGAAATTTCGCGCGGCACGCTGAAGTAGACGGGGCCGCGCGGCTCGGCCTGCGCGACTTGCAGGGCGCGACTCGCCATTAGGCCCGGATTATCCTGATACTCCAGGCGATGATCCCACTTCACGTAGTTACGCAGAATGGCGTTTTGATCGAAGGTTTGCTGCGTCCACAAGTGGCCGCCGCGATCTCGCGCACCGCGCATCGAACCGGGATATGCGACCGGCGGCGTGCCTGCCGTGATCATGATCGGCAGGCCCGCGTGCGCCGCCGTGTGGATCGCCCCGCCGTAATTGTAGCTCCCTGCGTCGACGTGCGCGGCGGTTGCGACCGGCTTGCCGCTCACGGCCGCATAGCCCATGGCCGCATTGAGGCTTGCATGCTCGTGCGTCATCGTGATCAACCGCGGTGCCGGAAGCCCATGCGCTTTGGCTTTTGCGATCGCCTCTTGATACCAGACGATTTCGGCGCCCGACGTGAAGAACAGATGATCGACCCCGCTCAGCGCCATGGCGGCGATGACGGCATCGCCGACGTCGCCCGCGGGAATCTCGGCCCAGCGGTGGGCTGAGGTTTCGATGGTTTGCATGGCGTCGTGCTCCTCGGAATCCCTACGTCGGTTGGAAGATCAGTTCGTCGGCGCGGAACGGCGCGTCGAGCAGTTTGTACTTCGCCGAGGCATCGATGATCGGCTGCAGCTGTGCCGGCGTCAGCGTCGCCGCGAAGTGGGCGCGCACGGTCGACTTCACCAGCGCCTCGTCCATCTTCGAATACTTCGCGAGGATCGGTGCGGTGAGGTCCGGATTCCTGTTCGCCCAGCGCGCCGTCTCGCGGATCACACCGGTGAAACGTGCGAGCGCACTCGTGTGCGATTGCGCCCACGGACGCGAGGTGAAAAATGCCGTGATAAGCCAGTTCTCGCCGAGCGAGGCGAATGGATCGCCGATCGCGCGCGTCGTCGGTTTGGCCTGCGTCGTGAACGGCTCGCTGATGAACGCCGCGTCCGCCCGCGCGTTCGCAAGCATCGATTCGCTTTGCGAAAATGGAATCTCGAGGAATTTCAGCGTGCTCGCGTCGCCGCCGTTTTTGTCGGCCCAATTGGAGATCGCGATCTCGCCGATTCCGCGCAGCGGACTCACGCCGACGACTTTCCCGTTGAGGTCCTTGGCCGTTTGAATCGGCGACAACTTCGCGACCACCAGCAAACCCGACGGCGCCGTGCGAACCTGCATCGCGGCCGGCGCGATGATCGTGAACGGCAGGCCTTTCCTGTAGGCGGTCATGACCGTGATCGTATTGCCCAAACCGATGTCGATCGCGCCCGACGCCACGCCCGCCGAGATCGGACCGCCGTTGACCAGCGGCATCAGTTCGACGTCCAGACCCGCTCGATCGAAGAAACCCATCTCGTGGGCATACATCACTTCGGAGGTCGCGTCGAGCGTCGGAAAAGCGACGCGCAACTTGTCTTTGGACTGCGCGCGCAGCGGCGCACCGGGCAACGCGGTCAGCGCCACGAGCGAGGCCAGAGCCGCCGAGCGTTTCATTTTCATGGTCTCTTCCGCGGCGCGAAAGAAACCTTCCCGAGATGCCCTTACTTTAGGTAGCCGCCGGGCAGACTAACCGGGACGAACGTCTTCGTGGGCGCGTCCCACTGCGCGATGAGGCCGGCGTTGTCTTTGTAGCCCCGCTGCTGCCCGTCGCGAAAATCCATGATGCCGTTGATCCCGGGGAAGCCGTGCAAATTCGCGATGTACGAGCGAACCGCGTCGGCCGTCGGATTCGGCCCCACGTGACGTAGCGCGTCGACCGCGATATTGGTCGCGTCCCAGCACGACGAATACGTCCCATCCGGATTGGGCACGCCGACGGCCGCGAGCGCAGCGTAGAACTCGCGGTCCGCGTCGCGAACGGGACCCGGGCCGGCCTGTTTATAGCGCAAGAAGCGGAACGCGGTGAAATACAGGTTCTTCGGCACGAACGCTGCGTATTGGGTCATCTGCACGGCGCTCAGGTTTCCGGCGTTGGTGAGGATCGGGACGTCGAGTGCACCCTCGACGGCGCCTTTGAGCACCGTGCCGAACGGGGTGCCGGTCACCCACGCGATCACGAGTTGCGCGCCCGATGCTTTTAGGCGCGCGATCTGCGCGCTGATGCTGATGTCGCCGGGAGTGAAATGTTCGGTCGCGACGAGCGACATCGATTGGTTTTCGCGCAGCGCGAAATCTTCTTTGATGACGTTCTCGCCGTCTTGGCCCGTCGCGTCGGTCGTCACCAGCACCGCGACTTTGCGCACGCCGCGCGAACGGAAGTAGCGCAGGCCGGCGAGCGCCAGATCTTTTGTCGAGACACCGCTCGAGAACGTGAAGCTCGGCGCGACGGTGTGTACCGAGGGCGCATAGCAATACTGGGTCGGTCCGGCTTTCACGATCGGCAAAACCGCGTAGCACGTCGCGCTATACGACGGGCCGAGGATGATCGGCACGTTCTTCGCAATCAAGCCGTTCACGAGCTGCACGGCGAGTTGCGGGCTCGACTGGTCATCTTGGATCACGAAGTGCACGGGCCGGCCGTTGATCCCGCCCTTTCGATTTGCGACCGTTTCGATCGCGGCGATCGATTTCGCTTCGGACTGTCCGAGGAACGCGCCCGCGCCGGTGAGCGAAAGCAGAATGTAGACGTCGTACGGATCGGCCGCGCGCACCGGCACCGTGCCGATCGCTGCGAGCACTAGCGCCGTAAGCGCGAGGACGATGCGTCGAATCAACGTGACCCTCCCGGGGTTCGAACGCCGCGGGCGACGAGACGCGGCAGAACTTCGTCGCGAAAAAACGGAAACTCATCGAGGTAGTTCACAAACGAGAAGCAGAAGCCGTAGTAGCCGGCGTCCGCGATCTTCGTCAGCTCGCCGGCGACCCGGTCGGGATCGCCGACGATCGGGTATCCGCCATGCCCCGCCGACCAACGCGTGCGAAACGTCTCGTAGTGATCGGCGCGATACGATTTCGACTGTACGCCGTTGAGGGCAAGGAGACGATCGACGGCGGCCCAGTCCGCGTTCTCTTCCGCGTAATAGCGCAGATATTCTTCGGCTTCACGCTGCGTCGGGCGGCAAACGACGAAGCCGTTGCAGCAGACGCCGATGGTCTTGCCGAGTTCGCGCGCCCGCGCTGCGGCGGTTTCGACGTCGTTCGCTCCCGTCGCGAGATCCGCGAGCGGTGTGAAAATCAGATCGCAACTCGAAATGCCGAACTCACGCCCGACCGGCGACGCACCGGCATTCATCGTCAATGGCCGCGTCGTCCCGTAGGGCTTCGGTTCCGCGACGAGATTCTGCATATGGAAAAACTCGTTGTCCACATCGAACGGCGCCTCGTCGTCGCTCCACAAGCGCTCGAGCACCGCGAGCCACGCCTTCCCGTACCGGTAGCGCAAATCGTGATCGCGCTGATCGACCCCGAACATGTCGAACTCGTCTTGATTCCAACCGCACACGATGTTGAGCCCGAAGCGGCCGCGGCTGATATGGTCCGTCGTCACAAACTGCTTCGCAGCGAACACCGGGTTGACGAGCGGAGCGTGCACGGTCGCGAAAACGTGCAGCCGTCTCGTTTGCGCAAGCAGCCCCGTCGCCCAGGTGATCGTTTCGAGCGTACGGCCTTCGAAATTCGTGTCACCGCCGTAACCCCGCCAGCGGCCGATCGGTAAGATGAAGTCGATGCCGGCGTCGTCGGCAAGTTGCGCGAGACGCAAGTTGTCTTCCCAATTCCCCGACCAGCGCTCCGGAACTTTCGTCGCGGCGCGACCCGACGAGCAATTCGAGCCGAACAAGCCGAGCTTGAGCCGGTTGCCGTTGCGCATCGTGACGCGATCACCGGCCGCACGCGAACGAATGTCGATCATCTGCGCGCTACGTCCGTGTCACCGGTGCGCCATCCCTTTTACGGGCGCCCGCTACAGGTGCAAGACGGCGTGACTCGCCAGCGCGGCGAGCACGGAGATGATCGCGCCGGCGGCCGTTGCGACGGCGTTCACCGCGTCGTTGGTGACCCATGCAAGGCCGCGTCGGTGCTCGGTCGGCGTCCCGCAAACGTGCGGGTTCGTCTCGCATTCGCGTTTGCACGCCGGACACCAGCGGCGTTCTTGCAGCGTGTCGCCGAGGATCGAATCGATCAACGCGCCGCCGAACCCGCCGGCGAACACCGGCACGATCGTGACGAGCGAAAATGTCGCAAACGCGGCGCGCGCGCCGAGACCGCCGAGCACGGGCGCGACCGGCAGCGGAATCGTCGAATTGTTCGCCGGCAACGCGAGCACGAGCGCGAGCGGTGTGAGAACCGCGATCAGAACGCTACCCGCGATCTCGGCTGCGGTACCGGCGGATGTCACGCCGCCGGAAAGTCCGGTCGGCAGCGGTTGACGCGTGAGAATCGACCGCGGCTGCTCGGCGGCGAGCGTGCCGATCTCCGTGCCCCAGGTGTCGGCGGTCGCCGCCGCATATGCACCGGCGAAGGCGATGAACCAAAGCGACGTGCCGCTCCCGCGATCGAAAAGAATCCACAGCACGGCGCAGAGCGTCGCGACACCGCCGTTCGCGAGCACCTGTGCCGCGTCGCGTGCGCCGCCTTTGCCGACGTCGACGAGTTCGCGTTTGCGCGCTTTACCGGCGCGCGACAGCAGCGTCGAGCTGAGAAAGAACGCGAGCAGCAGCAGGGCCGTACCGAGCGTGCCCGCGCCGAACGTCAGGGCACCGACGACGAATGCTGCGACGGCACCGCCGATGCTCAACGCGTGGACGCGGTAGGCGACGATCGCGATCATGCACGCGGCGAGCGCGCCGAGCGCCGTGTTCGTCGGATTCAGGCGGTAACGCCGGCCTCGAGGGCGCGCATCAGTCCTTCGACGGTGAATTCGTCGGCGACGATGTCGACGGTGATACCGTGATCGCGCGCCGTCCGAGCCGTGATCGGCCCGATCGCCGCGACGGTCTTGCCGGCGAGCGCCGCCGGACCGTTATCGACGTTGGCGAGAAAACCCATGACGGTGCTGCTGCTGGTGAACGTCACGATGTCGGCGCGTTGCACGCCCTCGACGATCGAGGGGGCGACGATGTAGCGCGTCGCGTATGCGGCGACGACGTCGACGTTGCGGCCGTTGGCGCGCAGCATGTCGGGCAATACCTCGCGCGCTTCCTGCGCGCGAAAGATCAGCACGCGGTCGCCGGACGACGTGCGTTCGAGCAGCCCGAACGCGACCTCTTCGTTGACGTACTGCGACGGCATGAAGTCGACGCGTATGCCGCGTTGGGCGAGCGCCTCGGCGGTCTTCGGCCCGATCGCGGCGACCTTTGTATCGCCGAACGCGCGCGCATCCTTGCCGCGGGCGCTCGCGATATCGAAGAACGCGTCGACACCGTTGCGGCTGGTAAACGCGACCCAGCTGTAGTCGCGCACGCTCGCGACCGCCGCTTGCGCGGGCGCCGGATCGTCCGGCGGCCCGATCGCGATCGTCGGCGCGACGATGGGCTCGGCGCCGGCCTCCCACACCTGCATCACGAAATCGTCGAGGTGTCCCAGCGGGCGCGTGATCATCACCCGGCGGCCGAACAGCGGCTGATTATCGAACCAGCGAATCGTCTCGCGTTCGTTCACCACGCTGCCGATCACGACGATCGCCGGGGCCGCGAAGTGCGTTCGTTCGACCTCCGCGACGATCGTATCGAGTGTCGCAACGAGCGTTTCTTGCGTCGGCTTCGTGCCCTCACGCACGATCGCGACCGGCGTGTCGCCGGCGAGGCCGTTGGCGCGCAGTTCGCCGACGATACCGGCGAGGTTCCCCATGGCCATCAGAAAGATGGTCGTCGATTTCGGATTCGCGAGCTTCGCATAGTCGAGGCTCGTGTAGCCCTTGAGCGGGTTCTCGTGACCGGTCGAAATCGAGAACGACGTGTTGTGGTCGCGGTGTGTGACCGGAATCCCGGCATATGCAGGCGCGGCAATCGCCGACGTGATGCCGAGAACGATCTCGAACGGAACGCCCGCGGCCTGCAGCGCCTGCGCTTCTTCGCCGCCGCGCGCGTAAACGAATACGTCGCCGCCTTTGAGCCGGACGACGCGCTTGCCGTCGAGACCGAGCTGGACGATCAGTGCCGTGATCTCGTCTTGGGTGAGCGTGTGCGCTCCGGCCTTTTTCCCCACGTAGATCTTTTCGCAATCGGGCGGTGCGAGGTCCACGATCGCCTGTGATGCGAGGTAGTCGTACACCAGCGTGTCGCACTGCGCGATCGCGCGCGCGCCCTTGAGCGTCAAAAGGCCCGGATCACCGGGCCCCGCACCAACCAGCCAGACCTTTCCGGGTCGCGTCACTCGACGACTTCCTCGGGCATCATCCGCAAGCCGGTCTCCTCGATCGCGTGCGCGCGCAGGTCGAAGAGTTCGTTGAGCACCGAAGCGTGCGTGAGCGCTTCGGCGCGATTGACGACCGCTTTGTCGCGAATTTTGGTGATCGCGTTGTGCAGCAGTTTCGAGATGATCGTCAGCGACATGCCGGTGATGAGCATTCGTTCGCGTTCGCTCAACTCCGGACAGCGTGCGAAGAGCCGTTCGAGTTCGCCTTCGCGGATCGTTTCGGCGCGTTGCACGAGCGAACTAATCACCGGCACGGCGACGCGCGCCTGATACCATTGGCCGAAGCGCTCCGCGTGCTCGGCGATGATTTCCTCGACCAGCGGAATCGACTCGCGCCGATGCTCGAGCGTTACGTCGACGACGCCCTTGAGGCCGTCAACGTCGACGACGCGCACGCCCGCAATGCGCGCGACGTCCGGATCGACGTCGCGCGGAACGGCGATGTCGACGATGAAGAGCGGACGATCGGGCCGGGCGAGCATCGCCTCGGCGACGTTCCCGGGCGTGAGCAAGAAGTGCGACGCACCGGTCGACGTGACGACGATGTCGGCGTCACGCATCGCCGTAACGATGCCGGGGAGATCGCCCGCGCGCCCGACGCCGAGCGACTCGACGACGTCGCGCGCGCGTTCGTGCGAGCGGTTGAGCACGACGATGTCGCCGCAGCCCTCACCTTTGAGCCGCCGCGCGACGAGCGAACCCATCTTGCCGGCGCCGACGACGACGATCGACTTGCCGCGCAGTGGCCCGACGTGTTGCTTGGCGAACGTGACGGCCGCGGTCGCGATCGAGGTCGACGCGCCGCCGATCTCCGTTTGCGTGCGCGCCGCCTTGCCGGCGTTGAGCGCTTCCCGAAAGAGATAATGCAGGGTCTTGCCGAGCGAACGTGCGCGCTGCGCTTCGATGAACGCGTCTTTCACTTGATGCAATATCTCGGCTTCGCCGATCAGCATCGAGTCGAGACCCGTGGCAACGCGGAACAGATGATCGATCGCCTGGCTTCCCAGCATCGTATACATGTAGGAGTCCATGTCGTCGACGCCGCCGTGGCGGAAGTTTCCGAGAAACTGACGGAGCTGGACGACGCCGTCCTCGTAGTCTTCGATCTCGGCGTAAATCTCGAGCCGCCCGCAGGTCTGCAGCATCAGCGCTTCACGCACGGCCTCGTAGTCGCGTAGTGCGATGAGCGCCTCGCCCATCGTGTGCGTCGGAAACGCATGCCGCTCCCGGACGTCGACCGGCGCCGTATTGTGCGAGAGACCCATGCAGACCAACGGCACCGAATTACCTCACGTCTTTGGACATTGGAACGGCGAACATCGCCGCGAGTGCTTCGTCGGCCGCCGCCAACGTCTCGTCGACGTCGACCGGGCGGTGCGCGGTGGAAAGAAACCCGGCTTCGAACTGACTCGGTGCAAGGTAGATACCCCGATCGAGCATTTCGTGAAAGAACCGGCCGTATAACCGCGTGTCGGACTGCTTTGCGGACATCAAGTTCGTGACGGGTCCCTCCGTAAAGAAGAATCCGACCATCGAGCCCCGGTGCGCGGTGACGTGCGGCACGCCGTGGGTGGTGAGAACGGCTGACATCCCGGTTGCAAAACGTGTTCCGAGCGATTCGAGATGCGCATAAACGCCCGGCATCTGCAAGCCCTGCAGGGTCGCAAGACCGGCGGCCATCGCCAGCGGATTGCCGGACAGGGTACCCGCTTGGTACACGGGGCCTTCCGGCGAGAGCTGGGCCATGATGTCCGCCCGGCCGCCGAATGCACCGACCGGAAGGCCGCCGCCGATGATTTTTCCAAGCGTCGTAAGGTCGGGCAGAACCCCTTCGCGCTCTTGGACGCCGCCCGGCGCGACCCGGAAGCCGGTCATCACTTCGTCGAAGATCAGGATCGCCCCATGGCGTGAGCACAGCCGGCGCAAGCCGGCCAAGAAGCCCGGCAGCGGCAAGACGAGACCCATGTTGCCGACGTAGGGCTCGACGATGACCGCCGCGATGTCGGCGCCGTGCCGGCGGAACGCTTCGGCGACCGCCTCGAGGTCGTTGTAGTCGACGACGAGGGTGTCGCGGGAGACGCCGTCGGTGATGCCGGGCGAGTCGGGAACTCCGTTCGTCAATGCACCGCTGCCCGCGGAGATCAAGAACGCGTCTGCGTGTCCGTGATAGCAGCCGGCAAACTTGACGACTTTCGCTCGACCGGTGTATCCGCGCGCCAGGCGCAGCGCGCTCATCGTCGCTTCGGTTCCGCTCGAACAGAAGCGGACGCGTTCGACCGAGGGTACCATCGTGACGACGAGTTCGGCCAGCTCGGTCTCGGCTTCCGTCGGTGCGCCGTACGAAGTGCCGAACGCCGCCGCTGCGACGACCGCGTCGACGACGCTCGGGTGCGCGTGCCCGAGGATCAGCGGACCCCACGACATCACGTAGTCGATGTACGTGTTGCCGTCGAGGTCGACGAGCGTGCAGCCGTGCGCCGAAGAAATAAAAACCGGAGTGCCGCCGACGGAGCGGAAAGCGCGCACGGGTGAGTTCACGCCCCCGGGGATCACGTGTTTCGCGCGCGCAAACGCCGCTTCCGAATGCGTGCGATTCATGCCGGCACGCGGTCCAGCACGCGGCGGACGGCGTCGTAATCGGCGGGCGTATTGACGTTCGCGAACGCACGCTCGTCGTCGACCGCCACGTAGCGCGCGGCCAGGCGGTCGATCACGCTGCGTAGCGCCCCGTTTCCGGAGAGTAACACCGGTAGACCGTGTCGCACGAACGCTTCGCGCGCATAGATCGCGGCGAGCGGTTCGATATGCCGCTTACCGTCGACGACGCGAAACGGCACGACGGCCTCATCACCCGGGCGCAGGTACGTTTCAAGCCGGTCGATGAACGCGGCGTCGACGAACGGCGCGTCGCCGGCAACCGCGAACACGTAGGGCGTCTGCAGTTCGTTCATCGTCGAGATCAACCCGGAGAGCGGGCCGCGCAGCGGCCAGCGGTCGACGACCGCCGGCGCATCGATGTACCGGTCGACCTCCAAGGGCAGCGTTCCCTTGCACGAAAGCGTCGTCGCCCGGCCTTCGGAGACGTTGCGGTACACGCGCACGAGCATCGGAACGTCGCCTGCGTCGAGCGCGAGTTTCCCCGGCAAGCGCGTTGCTTCACCGCCGGCGAGCACGATCACCGACAGCGCGCTCGAACGGTCAGGCATTGCGACGCAGATAGTCCTTGGCAAAGTACGTGATGATGACGTCGGCGCCGGCGCGCGCGAAGCCGAGCAACGTTTCGTCGACCACGCGTTCTTCGTCGATCCAACCGCGCTCGGCGGCGGCTTTCACCATCGCGTACTCGCCGCTGACGTTGTAGCAGGCCACCGGCACGTCGCACGCGTCGCGCACGCGCCGAATCACATCCATGTAGGCGAGCGCGGGCTTGACCATCACGATGTCGGCGCCTTCTTCGATGTCGAGCGCCACTTCGCGCAAGGCCTCACGTCCGTTCGCCGGATCCATTTGATACGTGCGGCGATCGCCGAAGCTCGGTGTCGAGCCCGCGGCCTCGCGGAACGGCCCGTAAAAGCCCGACGCATACTTCGCCGCGTACGACATGATCGTTGTGCCGGTGAAGCCGTCGCCGTCGAGCCCTGCGCGGATCGCGCCGACACGCCCGTCCATCATGTCGGAAGGCGCAACGATGTCGACACCCGCGCGGGCGTACGTAAGCGCAGTCCGCACGAGCAGTTCGACGCTGCGATCGTTGTCGACGTCGCCCCGCTCGTCGATGATGCCGCAGTGCCCGTGATCCGTGTATTCGCAGTTGCACAGATCGGCGATCACCAGCAGTTCGGGCAACGCGTCTTTGATCGCGCGTGTCGCCCGCTGCACGACGCCGTCGGCATCGTAGTTGCTCGTCGCAAACGCGTCCTTGAAATCCGGAATACCGAACAGCAACACGGCGCGCACGCCGAGGCCGGCGAGTTCGCGGCATTCGCGTACGACGGTGTCGACGGAATAGCGCGAAACGCCCGGCATCGAGCCGATCGGTTGCACGACGTCGCTGCCCTCGGTGACGAAGAGCGGCTGCACGAGGCCGTCGCGGTTGATGCGAGTTTCGCGAACCAGCCCGCGCATCGCTGCGCTTGCCCGCAGACGTCGCGGTCGGCGGATCAGAGCGAGTCGTTCGGCCACGTTCATCGGGTGTTCTCCAACAGCGTTCGGGTAACGGTTTGGACGAACGACGCAATGTCGGCGTCCGGCGCGATGATGTCCGGCGGCCAGCCGCACGCGGCGGCGGTCAATGCGGATGCGGGACCCATCGCGACGACCAGCGGCCGACGTCCATTGTCGCCAAGCGTCGCGAGGTACTCCGTGATAGCCCTCACCGAGCCCGACGAGGGAACCAGGACGGCGTCGGGTATGCGCCCGGCGAGGCCGGCCGCCGCGGCCGCCGCGTCCGCCGCTTCGACGACGTCGGCGCCTTCGTCGCGCAGGGCCGGCGCGATGCGGCTCGGCCGGTTCTGCGTGCGGCCGATGAGGAAAACGAGCCCTGCGAGGACGCCCGGCGGCGGCGCGAGGGCCTCGCCGATCAACTCGCTTCCGCCGGCCGCGAGCATGGCGTGCGCAAGTGCGACGGCCGCCGTTTCGGCGACGTCGACGTTCGTTACCGTTCGCTCGAATGCATCGCGCACGATCGTCGACCCATCCGGTGCCGCGATCGCCGCGTGCATCCGCAGCGTGACACCGTCGTATGTCGCGTGCGCGCCGACCGGTGCCTGACAGCCGCCGCGTAACGTGCGCAGGAACGCGCGTTCCGCGCGCACGACGAGATCGGTGTGCGGATCATTGAGCAGCATCGAAATGCGCGCGACGTTCGGGTCACCGTCGCGCATCTCGATCGCCAGCGCGCCTTGCGCGATCGCTGGTACCAGTTCGTCGACCGGAAACGGGACGGTGTAGGTCGCGGCGAGACCCAACCGTTTGATCCCGGCGCTTGCCAGAACGATCGCGTCGTACTCACCGTCACGCAGTTTACGTAGCCGCGTGTCGACGTTGCCGCGGATATCGTCGAATCGCAGATCCGAACGCCGTGCGGAGAGTTGCGCGCGACGGCGCGGGCTCGACGTGCCGACGCGCGCATTCTTCGGCAGCGCGTCGAACGACGCGTAGCGTTCGCTGCAAAACGCGTCGCGCGGATCCTCACGCGCGGTGACCGCGGCCAGCGTCATGTCGTCGGGCAACGTACTCGGCAGATCTTTGCACGAGTGGACGGCGTAATCGGCGCGTCCGTCCCGCAGCGCCAGCTCGAGTTCTTTCACGAAGAGACTTTCGGAGCCGATGGCCGCGAGCGAGCGGTCCAGCACGGCGTCGCCTTTGGTCGTGATGTTGAGGACCGTCGACGCGATGCCCGCGCCGGCGAGTCGCGCCATGATGGAACGCGTCTGCCACATCGCAAGGGCACTCGCGCGCGACGCGCAGACGAGCGTCGTCGGTTGGCTGGGCCGGACGCCGCCGAGCGTGTCGACCGTGCGCTCCACCTCGTGCTCGATCGCGCCGCGCGGCATCGCGGCCAGATCGTCGATATCGCGGTCGGCGAAGTGGCGCATCACGGCCGAGCGGCATTCGGGCGGCACGACAGCGAGGACGCGTTCGCGCAGCGCGCCGAGCGTCGCCGCCGCCCGCGCATAGCGTGCGTCGAACTGGACGGCCAGCTCGTCGCGTATGCGCGTCGTGAAGCTGGGCGAGAGCCCTCCCGAATCGACGGTAACGGTCAGCGGCCCCGCGCGGTGAACTGCCGGCGTAACGAAGTCCCCGCGCGGTGCATCGCTTGCGTCGTTCACCGGCACGCCGTGCTGCCGTGCATCGACGACCACGGCCGCGTTGACGGCCACGTCGTCGGTCGCCGCGAACGCAAGCGCCGCGCCGGCGACGTCGCCGAACGCGAAGCGCCGCACTTCCCAATCGATCGCTCCGGCGGCGGCAAGCTGCGCGAGGGCCGGCGAGGCGTCGGGGCTGATCAAGGTGACGCGGGCGCCTGCATCGCGCAGGCCGTGCACTTTGCGTTCCGCGACGGCGCCGCCGCCGACGACGACGACGCGCCGGTCCGCCAGCGCGAGGATAATGGGATACACGAGAGTCCCTTCAGCGTAGCGCCGGGGACTCCGTGCCGCAACGACTAAAACCAGCGCTTCGATGCGACTCGTCCCCGCGCGCGCGGCCTTGCTGGGTGCGCTGTTTGCCGCGATCGTTACCTTGCCCGGACTTGGAAACGGAACGCTGTGGGACAACAGCGAGACCGCGTACGGCGAAGTCGCACGCGAGATTCTGCTCACCCACGACTGGGTCGTAATGCACCTCAACGGACACGCCTGGTACGTGCAGCCGCCGCTCTATTTCTGGATTGCCGCGATTTTTGCGCGGTTGGCCGGCGTGTCGGAGTTCGCGATGCGCCTGCCCTCGGCGCTGGCGACGATCGCGATGGGCGCGGCGGTCGGCTATGCGACGGCCCGCATCGCGGGCGGCCGGGCCGGCACGAGTGCGGCGGTTGTTCTCTCGACGAGCCTGATGCAAGCGATCGTCGGCCGGCTCGCCATCATGGACGCACTGCTCGATCTGTGCGTCGCCGCCGCGATCCTGTGGTGGTTTCGCGCGCTCGAACCGGCCGACCCCGATGCGCTCGAGGTCGGGAAACGGTCCACGGCGTTCGTGCTGGGCGCTGTCGCGCTCGCCCTGGGCACGTTGGCGAAGGGACCCGTCGCGCCGGTGATCGTTGTTCTCGTCGTCGGTTTCTGGCTCGTCTGGGAACGGCGAAGCGCTGGAGCCGTCCTCATTCCGCGGGTCGAGACGCTGCTCGGCGCATTCGGCCTCTATCTGCTCGTCACGCTGCCGTGGTTCGTCGCCGAAGCCATACGCGTCGGCCCGGCGGCGACCGGCGAACTGATCGGGCACTACACGGTCGGGCGTTATACGGGCATCATCGAAAATCAAAGCGGCGCTTGGTATTACTACGTGCCGGTCTTGATCCTGGGATTCTTTCCGTGGATCGCCTTCGTGCCGGTCGGACTCGTTCACACGTTCGCGCAAGCGCGAACGCGCGACGGGTCGTTCGCGCGGCTCGCGCTCGTGTGGACCGTCGTCCCGCTCGTGTTCTTCAGCTGCGCCCAAACGAAACTGCCGAACTACGTCGCCCTCGTTCTGCCGGCTCTCGCGATCGTCGTCGCCTTGTGGTTCGAGCGGCTCTCCGACGGCGACGACCGGCGCGCCGGAATCGTCTCGGCGGCGACGATCCCGCTTTTCATCGGCGTGCTCGGCTTCGCGGTGGAAGCGTTCATGCGGACCAACCGCCTCGAGATCGCGACCGGCGTCGTCGCGCCCGAGTTCGAGGTGCTGGCGGTCGCGATGCTGGCCGGCTCGTTGACGACCGTGCTCGCGATGGCTGTTCCGCGTTGGACGGCCGTCGCGCCGTACGTCCTCGGCGCAACCGCCGGGGCGCTGGTGCTCTTCATCGCGTTCGTTGCCGAACCGGCCGCGGAAACGCTCAAGCCGATTCCGCCCCTCGCGCGCACGATCCGGTCGCTCTGGACGTCGGCGTCGGTCGTCGCATTGCGGAGCGTCTCGGGTGGGAATAGCTTGCTGTTTTATACGCGACCGGGGGTGCGTTCCGTTGCCGACGCCGACGGCGACTTCGCGCGGCTGATCTGTTCCGCGCCCGACGTGTTTCTCATCACCCGCAAAGCCGACGGTGACGATCTGGCGCGTGCCGCGTCCGCGCGCGGACGTCGCGCGACGGTACTGCAACGTGCGGCGTCCGATGCGCTCGTGCGCGTCAACGGACCGGCGTGCACGTCGCGGTAGCGGCGTTTACATCCGCGCGAGTTCGCCCTCGCGTCGTCCCGGCATCCCCGGCGGCCGGGTCAGCAGACACGCGCTGTTGATCAACGATGCGTGCGAGAGCGTCTGCGGCAAGTTGCCGACCATGCGCGCGTTCACCGTATCGTATTGCTCGGCCAAGATTCCGGCGTTGCCCGCGACGGCGGTGATCCGCTCGAAAAGCTGCCGCGCTTCGGTCGACCGGCCCTGTAACGCGTAGTTGTCGACGAGCCAGAAATTGCAGGCGAGAAACGCACCTTCCGGTTCGGGCTTCGCCGCGTTCGTCTCGGGATCTTCACTGGTACGATAGAGAAAACCGCCGCGTATCAGCCGGCGCTCGAGCGCCTCGATCGTCGAACGCATGCGCTCATCGGTAGCCGGCAGAAACCCCATGATCGGGCCCATCAGCACTGCCGCGTCGAGCGACTTCGAACCGTAGGCTTGGGTGAACGCACCGAGCTCAGTGTCGTACGCGTTGGCGAGTACGTCGGCGTGAATGCGATCGGCGATCGCGCGCCAGTGGTCGCGCGGACCGGCGAAGCCGAACTCGTCGACCGCGAGAACCGCGCAATCGAACGCGCGCCACGCCTGCATCTTGGAATGGGTGTAATGGCGCGGCTCGCCGCGTGATTCCCAAATGCCGGAATCGGGCAGTTGCCAGACGCGCTCAACGTGTTCGAGCAGCACGCTGATCATCTGCCACGCCGGCGCATCGATGTCGACGCCACATTGATGCGCGAGGTAGACCGTGTTCATCGTCTCGCCGTAGATGCCGAGTTGGAATTGCGAATATGCTGCATTTCCGACGCGCACCGGCCGCGCGCCCTCGTAGCCGTCCAAAAACGGTACGTCGTATTCGGCGATGCGGCGCCTGCCGGTCACACCATACATGATCTGCAAATTCTCCGGCCGCCCCGCGAGCGCGCACAGCACCCAGTCGCGCCAGTCGCGCGCCTCGTCGAGCAGTCCGGCGTTCATCAGCGCGGCGATCGTGTACGTCGAATCGCGAACCCACGCGTAGCGGTAGTCCCAGTTTTTGGTCCCGCCCAGTGCCTCGGGAATCGACGTCGTTATCGCCGCGACGCTGGCTCCCGACGGCGCATACGTGAGTGCTTTGAGCATGAAGAGCGAACGCCGAACGGCCGCTGCGTAGTCACCGGAATACACGATGTTCTTGGCCCAAGCGCGCCACCACTCGACGGTCTCGCCGCACGCGGCGTCCGCATCGATCGGCGGCGGAACCTCCCGGTGTGATGGATACCACGCGAGAACAAACGAACGGCGTTCTCCGGTCCGCAGCGTGAACGACGCATGCGCATCGTGTTCGATGACATCGATCTCAGCGTCGGCGCGCAGGGCGACCGCGTCACCGACCGCCGTCATCGTGCACGCGTCACCGATCCAGCGCGTCCACGGCGGCAGATCGCCGTACCCGTAGCGCACGATGACATCGACGTCGACGGTCACTTCGCCGTCGAGACATTCCACGATGCGCACGATATGCGGCCACGGATCGCGTAGCGCCGGCATAAAATCGGTCGTACGAATCGTTCCGGTGCGCGTCGTGTGGTCGGTCTCAAGCACGAGCGTATCGTCGACATAGCGCCGCGCGGACGCGACGACCGGATCGTGCGGCGCGATGCGCCAACGTCCGTTCGACGCATTGCCCAGCAGTGCGGCGAACATCGCCGGCGAATCGAAGCGCGGCGCGCACAACCAGTCGATCGAACCATCGATGCCGACCAGCGCGGCCGTGCCGCGGTCTCCGATCAGCGCGTAATCTTCGAGTCGCACGTAAACGAACTATTGCTTGACGGCGGATACCTCGGCAGCGGACACCGCGCCGGCTTTATTTCCCCACGCACTGCGAATATAGGTGATGACGTTGGCGATCTGCGCGGGTGTCAAGTTGCCTTTCCACGCCGGCATCTGACCGTTGTACGTCGCGCCCTCGATTTGCTGCGAACCGTTGAGACCGTAGTTGAGGATGTGAATCACCTTCGTCTTGTCGCCGACAACGACCGGATTCTTCGCAAGCGGCGGAAACACGCCGGCTTGGCCCATCCCGTTGGCGGCATGACAGCCGGCGCAATTTGCGGTGTACACCGTCGCGCCGGCCGCGGCGTTTCCGCTGGTCGTCGCACCGCCCGCGCTGCCGGTCGTACCCTTGTCGACGGTGAATTCGCCGCCGCCCGTGTTCGAGGTCGCCGCGACGGCGGCGCCGCTCAAGCCGTGCAACGCCTGTTGCTCCTGCACGTGGTATTGTCCGACGAAACTGAGAATGATCGCGCCGCCGAGCACGACCGCGGTGCTGCCGATGACCCACGGACGCCGTTCCAACCGGCGGCTCGGGCTGCGGTCGATGAACGGGAGAGCGACGAGCAGGACGATCAGCAGCGTCGGGAAGAGAATCGTCGCGAACAGCGACAGGAAATTTACGGCCCACCCCGGTGCGCTGCCGACGACGTCGAGCAACGAGAAGAGCGCCATGAAATACCAGGCCGGATACGGGACGAATTGCGTGTTGTTCGGATCTGCCTTCGCGTCGAGCGGTGCCGGCGAGAACACCGAAAGAGCGACGACGATCGCGAACATCGCGAACGACACGACCGTATCCATGAACAGCTGGTCCGGCCAGAAGCGGCCCGGCTTCAGTCGCGGCGCTTCGTCGATCGGCGGACCCGCGGCGCCGTTCCAACGGAAGATCGCGAGGTGCGCGCCGACGAGCAACACGAGGACCGCCGGCGTCAGCCAAACATGGATGCCGAAAAACCGGTTGATCGTCAGCGTGCCGATGCCCGAACCGTCTTGTAAAAATGTGAGAACCGCTTGCCCCGCGATCGGCGCAGATCCGGCGATCTGAATCGCGACCTTGGATGCGAGGAGCGCGTTTAAATCCCACGGCAGCAGATAACCGGTGAGCCCGAGCACGAGTGTCGCGATGAACAAGACGACGCCGACGATCCATTGAATTTCGCGCGGCTTTTTGTATGCACCCCAGAGCAGCACTTGCAGCATGTGCATCATCATGAACGCGATCATCGCCGTCGCGCCCCAGTAGTGCAGCGAGAGGACGAAGCCGCCTGCCGGGACCTTGTCCATTAAGTACTTGGTCGATTCCCACGCCGTCGCGGCCGACGGTGAATAGTAGAACGTTAGGAAGATGCCGGTCGCGATCTGCAAGATCATCGCGAAAACCGTCGCGCTTCCAAACGCATACCAGTAGCTCGCCCCGCCCGGAACGTCTTCCGTAAGGAAGTCTTTCGTCGCCGTGACGATTCCGGTTCGCTGGTCGATCCAGGTCAACATAACTGCTGCGTTACTCCGTGTTCAGCCGATGCGCAGGACGATGTGGTCGGGTGTGCCCTGCTTGTATTCGATCCAGGTCACTTCGGCTTTCCCGGACTGGTTGCGAAGCGGCAGCGGGTCGAGGCCGCGCGGCGCCGGTCCGGCAATGTGCTCGCCGAAGTTTGTGAATTGCGAACCATGGCAGGGACAGGCGAACTTCGACTGCTCCGCGATCCATGAATAGCGGCAGCCCAAGTGCGGACAGATCGGGCTGAAGACCGTGAAGCCGAGGTTCGCGACGGGGTACGGCAACGTGCCGCCGGCAGCGAACAACTCGGGACGTTTCGCTTTCATCGTGGCTTCGTCGGCTTTGACCGCCCAGAAGAATTGCTCTTCATCGGCCGCCGGAAGGTAGCCGTCGACCGTGTGCAGATTGAACGTCACCTTGATCGGCGTGTCCGTCGCCTTTTTCAACGCGGCAAATTCTTCGGCCGTGAGCGGCGACCACGCATTGTTCGTCGCGTCGGCACCCGGGATGAGCGAGGTCACCAGCGGGATCGCGAGACCGAGCCCGATGACCCCGCCGAGCGCGAGCACGGCATTCGCCATGAACGTTCGCCGGCTTTGTTCCTCGGGCGTTCCCGGGTCATCGTATGACTGCGCGTGTCCCATGCTTCTCCTCGACTGTCCGTTGGCGCAACAGCAACCACTACGTATTGTACGCGCAGTGGCCGGACAAACTCGCGTACTTTCGTAGGCCGCGCTCATCGGTTCCTGGTGCGCCTCGAAGTTAGACGCCGGGACCGGCGCGTTCGCACGTGACGCACACGGGTATCCTCGGAGGGTGAACGACCACGATATCCACACCCATATCGATGCGCTGGTCCAAGAAGAGCATCAGCTGCTCGAGCGCGACTCCGGTCTCTCGGCCGACGAGCGCCGCCGGCTCGGCGACGTCAACGTACAGCTCGACCGTTTGTGGGACTTACTCCGTCAGCGGCGCGCGCGCGAGGAATTCGACCAAGATCCCGATACCGCAAAGGAGCGCTCCGCCGACATGGTCGAGCACTACGAGCAGTAGGTCCGCTTCGCGACGCGGCCTCAGGACGAGCAGCTGACGATGATTTCGCTGCCCGAAGGGGCGGGACGGTCGTACGCGGCGACGACCGGATCGTCATCGTACGGATGCTGCAAGGCGGCGAGCAGCGTGCGAACCGGCGCATCATCGCCGGCTTGCGATGCCTCGATCGTCTCCTGCGCGAGATGATTGCGTAAGACGATCCGAGGGTTCGCCGTGCGCATCGCCGCCGCGCGTTCATCGTAGCCGAGCGCTTCGCGATCGAGCCGCGCGTCGTAACGCGCCAGCCACGTGCGTGCCGCATCGGTCGCGCCGAGCGCGACGATCAGCGCTTCGCGGTGTGCGTCCGCGAGCGCAACGATGTCGCGTTCGCGCGCTTCGCGCGGGGTGCGAACGTCCGCGAGCATGCGAAACGTGCGCGTCCAGTCGGCGCGTGCGGCGGCCATCGCGGCGCGTAGTTCGGCTGCCAGTCCGTCGTCGCCGTCTTCGACGAGGGCGAGTCCGAGTTTGGCGCGCATGTGCGCGACGTATGCATCGCGGAACACCGGCACGTACGTCGCGAGGATTGCTTCGAGTCGCTTTTGATCGACGAGTTTCGCCAGCGCGTTCGCTAACGCGTAACAGTTCCACAGACCGACGGCGGGCTGACGGTCGTACGCGTAGCGCCCGCCCTCGTCCGTGTGATTGCAGATATGTCCGGGTTCGTAGCCTTCCATGAAACCGTACGGACCGTAGTCGAGCGTGAGTCCGAGAATCGAAAAGTTGTCGGTATTCATCACGCCGTGCATGAAGCCGACGCTCTGCCAGTCGGCCATCAAGCGCGCCGTCCGTTGGAGGACCGTTGTGAAGAATCGTTCGTAGCGATCCGCGTCCGATCCGCACTCCGCGTAAAAGCGATCGATGACGAAATCGGCAAGGGTTCGAATCGCACCGTCGTCGCCGCGCGCCGCAAAGATCTCGAACGAACCGAAGCGCACGAATGAGGGCGCGAGCCGTGTCACGATCGCGGCGGTCTCGACCGTTTCGCGGATAACGCGTTCGTCGCTCGCGATCATGGCGAGCGCGCGCGTCGTGGGAATACCGAGCGCCGCCATTGCTTCGCTGGCCAGAAATTCGCGAACCGTCGAACGCAGCACGGCACGGCCGTCCGCAAAGCGGGAGAACATTGTTTGTCCGGCGCCCTTGAGCTGCAATTCCCACGGTTCCCCGCGGCGGTTCGTCACCTCGCCGAGCGTGATCGCGCGGCCGTCACCGAGTTGTCCCGCCCATACGCCGAACTGGTGACCGCCGTACATCGCCGCGACCGGCTGCATAGCGCGCAGGATCGCGCGTCCGCTGGCGACTTGCAGAAATTCATCGCGGTACAATTCGGCGGGAGCGAGGTCGAGCAACGCCGCGGCGGACGCGCTGGCGGCGACGAGACGCGGATGCTCGAGGCCGCTGGGTGAGCGTTCTTCACGAAACGCGTCGGGCAGGCGTGCGAACGCGTTCGTGAACAGGAGGTCTTCGAGTGTCAGCTCCGGCGTAGCGACGGCGTTCATCACTCGTGCAACACGCAGAGCGTGACGATGCGTTGCGTCACGCTGCGTCGCGAACGTGCGGCGCGGCGAACCAGAACGCGACCGCGACGACGGCCACGACGGCCCCCGACCACCCCAACACCGGCAGGCTGCCGAAGCGGCTTGCCAACACGCCGAAGGCGGCGTTCCCGACCGGAATTCCGCCGAGGAACGCGAGCGAAAAAATTGCGTTGGCCCGTCCGCGTTCGGCGTCGCCGGCGAGTTCCTGGACGTAGGTGTTCACCAAGGCATACATCAACGTGTCGACGGCACCCATCGCGACCAACAGCATGATTGCGAGCGCGAACGTGTGGGCGTTCGCGAACGCGACGAGCAGCACGGCACCCGTGAGCGCCGAGATGCTTGCGATACGGCCCTTGTGCGCGATTTCGCCCTGCCACGACAGGACCGTCGCGCCGGCGATCGCGCCGACCCCGCCCGCCGCGGCCATCGCGCCGTAGCCGCCGGCGCCCTGACCGTACGTATTCCTCGCAATTTCCGGCAGCAATGCAACGTACGGTGAGATGCCGATCGTAAACGCGGCGGTAAAGGCTGAGAAGATTACGATCGCGCGCGATCCGTCGGAGCGTTCGCGGGGCGTAGACGCCGCGCCGGGATCGTGCGAATTCTGGGTGCGCACGAGCAGCGCGAGCGCGACGATCGGAACGACGAAGATCGCGTATGCGCCGTAGGCCGCCGCAACGCCGAGCGTCGCAACGGCGGCGCCGCCGACGGCCGGCCCGACCGTCCGCGCCGCGGCCCACTCGAGCGACGAAAGACTGATCGCACGACCGATATTTTTGCCGCCGGCGAGATCGTACACCCACGCGCGATCGACCGGGTGCTCCACGGCGTTGCTGGTCCCCGCGACGAAACCCAAAAGCGCGAGTAACCAAACAGAGACGACGTTCGTCGCGACGAGGAGCGCGGTCGTGCAGGCGATCGCGGCCGTGACGAGGTTGTTGAGCGCGATGATACGGCGGCGGTCGAAACGATCGGCGAGACTGCCGCCAGCAAGAGAAAAGAGTAAGAACGGGAGTTGCGTCGCGGCCGAGACGAGTCCGAGCCACAGCGGCGAGTTCGTTAGCTTGACGACGAGCCAGCCTTGTGCGACTTGGGCGACCCAGAAACCTGAATCGGCTGCGGCGGCAGCGCACAAGTACGCGATGAAACGACGGTTCATCGCGCGAAGGACGCGGACGGCATGGAGGGCTTCATCGCGCTGATCCTGAGCGGCTCGATCTTTCGCACACGCGGTACTTGGGCCGTCACGCGCGCGATCTCCATTCTCGATGTCGTCGTCGCAATTTTCTACGGCTACACGCCGTTACGTCCGCACCTCGGTCGCGTTTGGATCGCGATGCTGCTCATAACGCTCGTCGTTTGGCTCACCAACATCGCCCAACTGCCGCGAACGGCAAAGGATCCGTAATGCTTCGTTTTTTCGCCGGCGTCGTCGCGACGCTGGTCGCCATCGCCGCCGTCGTGTTCGTCGCCGTGTGGTTCGGCTTCGTTCCTGCGCGCGCCGACGTGCCGCCGCCCGCGCTCGAAAAATGGGCCGCGCGTCAATCGCTTAACGCGACACTTGCGCGGGAGGCGCCGCCCCCGCCGTATCCGTTCGGCCCGGTGACGGACGCAACGATCGTGTCAGGTGCGAAGCTGTACATGGCGAGCTGTTCGGGCTGCCACGGGAGCGGCGTCGGTGATCCGTCCCTTGCGTCGCGCGGGTTCTACATCGAAGCGCCGCAATTCAAGCGTCACGGCGTCGCCGATGACCCGCCCGGCGAGACGTACTGGAAATTGGAGCACGGCATCCGCTTCACCGCGATGCCGGCCTTCGGCGGCCTCTTAACGGAACAGCAAATTTGGCAGATAACCTATTTCCTCGGCCGCGGCACGGACAAACTCCCGCCCGCAGCCGCCCAAATCTGGAACCAACCCCACGACGACTAGCGAGTCGGAGCGAAGCGGAGAAGAGCCGAGGAACACACCTACCTACATTTTGTAGGAGTGCAAGCCGCTGATCCAGATATTCACGCCGAGATAACAGAAGACGATCGTCGCGAAGCCGACGAGGCTGACCCAGGCGGTGCGCTCGCCGCGCCAAGCGTTGCGCGTGTGTAGATGCATGAATGCCGCGTAGACGATCCATGATACGAGCGCAGCCGTCTCTTTCGGATCCCACTGCCAGTAGGCACCCCACGCTTCGTTGGCCCACATCGCTCCCGTGATGATACCGACCGTGAGCAGCGGCAATCCGACGGCGACGATGCGATACGTCAGCATATCGAGTCGCGCGAGCGACGGTAATCCCGCGAGCCACACGGCGAACGCATCACCGTTCGCCGCGGCGCTCGTGATGTTCGGCGTTTCGGTGCGGGTGATCGTCGCTTCCATCGAACGCAACGCCGACTGTTCGATTGCGACCGAGAATCCGCCGGCGCCGGCCGCGCTCGCACGCAGCGCGGGGCCTGCTCCAAATCGTTTCTCCGAGTAGAGTTTGAGCAGATAGATGCACGAGACCACGAACGCCACCATGAACGATGCGTACGACGCGATCACGAGCGGAACGTGCACTTTAATCCAGTACGATTGCAGCGCCGGAACGGCCGGCATGTACCCCTCGTTCCACGTTGTCGCGTAACCGAACGCGATCGCGCTGATCCCGAGCACGCCGAAACCGGCGAGCCACAGATCGTAGCGTGCCGCAAAAATGATGAAGATCAAAACGCCGAGCCCGCTGAAAAGCGAGAGCGAACCGTAGAGGTTCGTCAGCGGCCACACGCCCGTCATGTTCCAACGCGTCCCGAGTTCGACGAACTGCAAGGCGCACGCGACGGCCGCAAGCCCGATGCCGATCCGTTTGAGAAACGCGCTGCGCATCAGGAAGTATCCGATGAGCACGAGCGTTCCGACGACGTAGGCCGTGAGCGTGATGACGACCAGGTTGTGGTCGATGGCAACTTTGAGCGGGTCGAGCACGGGCGTGTCCTCTAGGTTCGCGCGAGCGCCCGCGCGGGCGCCGCCGTCGATTGTGGTTCGTCTTCGATGCGTCGAAGCGCTGCAACGATGTCGCGAAAGCGATCTTCGAAAATGTCGTAGCCTTTGACCGTCGATGCCGCGACCCCGACATTCCAACTGCGGCTGGCACCGGTGACGACGACGTACAAGCGAGCGGGCAAGAAGTAGAACGAGATGCACAAGCCGCTCAGCAAAACGATGGCGCCCACAAGGACGAGCGGAATGCCGGGATCGTAGCGGTATTGGAAGCCGGAGTACAACGTGTATTTGAGCGGCGTGAGGGCATAACCCGCGCCGAGATCGAGCGCCGTCCCGAGCGGAATGAGGGCTTGGCCGAGCGGCTTGTCACCGTCGAATGCCGCAATCGTGACACCTGGATCGTTGGGCCGTGGATCGCGTCCCGGGGTGCCGGTACGGCGGTCGATCGTTCCGACGAACGAGCGGTACTCGATCAAGCGCGACGTGCCGGGTATCTGAAAGCCTTCGCCTTCTTTGAGCGGCGTCGTCGGGATGCCGGCGACCGGCGTCCCGTTTTGCGTCAGCGCAAACGTGATGCCGAAGCCGTACGTCGCCTGATATATCTTCACGCCGTCGACGTCGAACGGTTGGTTGACGCGGATGATCGCGTCGCGCGCGACGCCGTTCTTACCGGTGACGACGGCGTGCGAGACATAATCGATCGGCTGGTAGACGACGCCGCTCTTGGTGACGACCGGGTCAATACGATAGCCGAACTGCTTGAGTGCGACCGTCGCGCCGGTTTGCGCGATCGTCGCCGTATTTCCGGAGAGCACGGTGAATTGTCCGCTGTAGCCGGTCGCCCAATAGACGGTCGTGCCCGCCGCGATGATCACGAAGCCGACGTGCGCGACGAGGACGCCGCGCCGCGCCCAATTGTGCTTGTCGATGAACGACCACTCGTCGCCGCCGAATTCGCGCTTGCGAATCTGCCAGCCGCGGACGGCGAAAAACCGTTCCAGCCGTCCGCGTACATCGCTTTCTTCACCGTCCACCGTGAATTCCGCGTGCAGCGGAATCTTGTCGATCTTCACCGCGCGCAACGCCGGCAAGCGGGCCGGAATCACCCGCTTGAACGTCGCGACGGTCATCGAGACGAGAATGAGGCCGATGATCGCGATGTATGCCGGTGAATGGTAGATGTTATCCAGGTGCAGGCGCAGCACGATACGCGCCAGCGCCGGCGTGTAGTTTTGCCAGTAAAAGTCGTTGCCTTTGTTCTGGTCGACGACGACGCCGATGAGCGTGAAAACCGCCCAGACCGCGAAGAGCGAAACCGCGAAACCGATGTTCGCAAAGAGCGTCAGGAATTCGTCGACGAGCGGCTTGAGCGGCGCGAACGCTGCGCGTCGAGTTTCGGCGGCCATGTTAGGGACTCGGCAGCGCGTCGCGTTTCCACGACTTCTCGAGCAGAACGATGATCCAAATCGAGCTCTCGAAGAGCACGTACATCGGTGAAGCGAGCAACATCATCGTGAGCGGACTGCCGTCCGGCGCAAGCACGGCGCCGACGACCATAATTCCGAAGCCGATGTATTTGCGGTTCGTGCGTAAAAACGACGAGTTGATCAAGCCGATGCGCGCAAGCAGTATCATGATAACCGGCGTCTGAAAGATCAGCGCGAACGCGAGAAACAGCAGCAATACGAGATTGATCGTCGATTCGATGCCGAAGACGGGCTCGGCGATACTATTCGTGATCTGCAAGAGCGCACCGACGACGCGCGGCAAGACGAGAAAATGTGCGAACGCAATGCCCCCGGCAGCGAGAAAAATCGAAGGCGAGATGTAGAGGTAGACCGCTTTGCGCGTCTTCGGATGGATGGCCGGCACGACAAACATCCAGACCTGATAGAGGATGACCGGCAGCCCGATGATGACCGCGATGTAAATCGCAAATTTGAAGATCGCCCACACGGCGTCGGCCGGACCGAACGCGTTGAGCCGCATGCCGTGGAAGTACGTCTTCGTGATCAGCGGGATCAGTTGTTGCGCCGGCCACAGCGCGAGCACGGCGATCGCGAGCACCGTCGAGACGCAAACGATCAGACGTTGACGCAGCTCCCGCAGGTGCTCCGTGAACGGCATCTCCTTTTGGTCCCACTCCGCATCATCCGTCCCGCCAACGGCGGGCGGACGCGTCGCCAGCACGATGCTCGGCGCCTTAACTCGTGTGCGGCGGCGCCGTCGTCGTCGGAATCGTCGAACCGGTTTGCGGATCGGGGATCGTCGCCGCCGGCGTGCCGACGCCGCCGGCCGATGACGTCATCGGCGCGCTCTCGGCCGCCGCGGCGGCGCGCTTGCGCCCTTCTTCGCGCGCTTGTTCGGCTGCGATATCGGCCTCGGCTTGGCCGACCATGAACTCTTTTTTGGCCTGGCCGGCACTACGCGCGAGCTTCGGCAACTTGTCGACGCCGAAGAGCAGCACGGCAGCGCCGACGAGTAAGGCGATTTCAGTTGTTCCGATCATGAGGTGAGCTCCTAGCCTGCGGAGACAAGCGCGTCGGCGATTGCAACGAACTCGGCGCGAGCCGGCGCGTTGCCCAGCGGCGCCAACGACGTCTTCGCTCGTTCGAGGTACTCGACGATGGCCGCCTTCGTCTTTGCGAAACCGTCGTGCGCTCCGATGTCGTCGATCATGCCGCTGATCCGCTCGCTCGTCCTATCATCTTCCGCATAGAAACGTTCCACATCTGCACGGAATTCCCGATCGCCGCCGTCAAGCGCAAAAATGACCGGGATCGTCATCTTCTTCTCGTGCAGGTCGTTCCCGACCGGCTTCCCGAGTGCCGCTTGTGTCGAGGTCATGTCGAGCAGGTCGTCCTGCATTTGGAACGCGATGCCGTACGCGAGCCCGAATTCACGGACCGCGTTGATCTTGAGCGCGTTGCCGCCGGCGGCCCACGCACCGCACTCGGCCGAACTCGCGAAGAGCCGGCCGGTTTTTTTCCCGGCAATCTCGAGATATTCGGAACGGGTTGCCTCGAGGTTGCCCAACGCTCGCAGCTGCAGCACTTCACCGTCCGTGATGTCCGCCAGCGTGGCGCTGAGGATATGCGGGATCGGATGCGCATACGTCGCCGTGACATTCTTGAATATCCAAGCGAATAGATAGTCGCCCGCTAGGACGCTTACCCGATTCCCGAAATCGACCGCCGTCGCGTTGACGCCGCGCCGGGTTGCGGCGTGGTCGACGACGTCGTCGTGGATGAGCGTCGCCACGTGGATCAGCTCCATATAGGCGGCCAGCGGCAGAAACGCTCGCACGTCCGTCGCTCCGATCGCCGAGGCGCCGAGCAGCGTAAACCGCGGCCGTAAGCGTTTACCGCCGGCGTCGAGCATCCGGCGAACCGCTTCGGTGATCAGCGTGTTATCGGTCGAAAACGTATTCCGGAAAAAATCTTCGACCAACGCGTGCAAATCGCGTTCGCCGGTAACGGGTTCGATCATCACGCGACCCCGTAATGAATTGCTACCGCGCCGCCCGCGAGTCGCACGTAGCCGGTTCCGCCGAATCCGGCAGCCCGAAAACGCGCGGCAAGTTCGTCCGCGTCGGGGTAATTCGTAAGCGAATTCGGCAAGTAGCGATACGCGCTTTTCGAGCCCCCGACGAGGCCCCCGACGAGCGGGACCAAGCCGTAGAAATAGAGGTTGAAAAGTCGCCGGAATAGCGGATTCGGCGCTTTCGAGACGTCGAGATTGATGAAGCGTGCGCCGGGGCGGAGGACGCGCCGCGCTTCGCGCAGCGTCGCCACGATGTCGACGACGTTGCGCATCGAGAATCCCATCGTCGCGCCGTCGAACGTGCCGTCGGCATACGGCAGCTTCATCACGTCGGTTTCCACGAAGTCGATGGCGCTGCCGCGATCCTCGCGGACCGCCCGTTTGCGCGCGCCCGCGAGCATCGGTGCGCAGAAATCAGCTCCGACGATCCGCAGCGCACGATCCGAGCGCGCTAAATGGAACGAGAGGTCGCCCGTGCCGCAGCACAAGTCGAGCACGGTCCCGCCGGGCGGAGCCGCCAGGAGCGCGACGGCGCGCTTGCGCCATGCCTCGTCCGCGCCGGCGGTAAGCAGTTTGTTCGTCGCGTCATAGCGCGGGGCGATTGCCGCGAACATGTCGCGAACGTAAAGGGCCTTATCCATCCTGGTCGGTCGCGTTCGTTCGCCGCCCTCGCAAGTTGTCACTTTGAGCTTGCCGTCGGGGTGTGTTGTCGTGAAGGGCGTGCATGACCTCATTCGTTGGGACCGCCGCCCGGACCGATCGGTGCCCGCCGTGGCATTGACCTTCGAGTCGATCGGTACGTTCGCTGCGGCAGTCGCCGGGGCGCAGCGAGTCGCGCTCACAGCGTATACCCTCCGCGAAGGCGGCGTCCGCAGCGCCGTCGTCGCGGCGGCACACCGCGGCGCCCAGGTCAGCGTCCGGCTCGAACGGGACCCGCTCGACGACGACCGCGGGACGCTCCACCAGGCGAACCGTACCGCAGTCGCCGCGATCCGCCGTGCCGGCGGGAACGCGGAACTGACCGCAGCCGGCGAACCGGTGCTTCATATGAAAGCGGCCGTCGTCGACGGCGTGGCGTGGCTCGACGACCGCAACTGGGCCGGCGAGGGTCCCGAACACATCCTGCGCGACAGCGACCCAGACGACGTCGCGGCGGTCGCGTCCGCCCTAGCCGGCGGCGCCGGCGCGGACCCCCATCTCGCCACGAACAAAGCCGCTGCGTTGCGGCTCGAAGCCGACGTCATCACGCAGACCGGATCTGCCCCACTTTCGATCGAGAGCGAGTCGTTCGGCGGTGGTACGGTCTACAACGCGTTGCTTCACCGTGCCCGGGCGGGTCAGCCGACGCGGCTGATCGTCGCGGCGCGAGAGGTTTCGGCTTCGCTCGCCGGACGCGAAGGAAAGCGTCTCGAGCGCCTGGCGGCACTGGGCGTCGACGTCCGCGTCGGAGACTCGCGGCGGGGCGACCTCGATGAAAAGATGGCGGTCGGCGGTGCGGATGCGTGGGTCGGCTCGGCGAACGCGACCGACGCGTTCGCCACGTACGGAGCCCAGCGCGACTGGGGCCTGGCAACTCGCGCGCCGGTCGTCGTCGGCGATCTTCGCGCAGCCTTCGAGCGCAACTGGAACGTCGCGCGGCCGCTCGGCGACGCCCTCGCGCAGTGATACAATGAGTCGACGATGCGCGATGCGATCCGCGAGCACTTTGCTAATCCGCCCGCCGGGTCGAAGCTCCGTGCCGCGATCGACTTCGGCGTGGACATCTCGTTGATGGACCCGCCGCAATACTCCGACCGCGGCGGTAGTCGGGCGCAGCGCAATTTCGGTCCAATTCTGACCGCACTCGCGCAGAACGACGTGCAATTCATCATTATCGGCGGCGCGGCGTTGATTCTCCACGGCTCCACGCGGCTGACGTTTGACATCGACATCATGTACGAACGCAGCCCAGCGAATATCGCGCGCCTCGTTACCGCCCTGCGCCCGTTCGGGCCGACGCTGCGTCTGCCGAAACCGGCGACGCCGCTCCCCTTCGTTTTCGACGAACGCACGTTGCGTAACGGTGGGAATTTCACGCTGCTAACGAGCGACGACTTTGAAGTCGACCTGTTGGCGGCGACCGAAGATCTACCGTCCTATCGCGAGGTTCTCACGGAAACGATCATCGTCGAAACGATTCCCGGGTTGCGCTTGAACGTGCTTTCGCTCGAGGCGTTACTTCGTATCAAGAAGCGGCTCAATCGGGTGAAAGATCAACTCGCGGTTCCGGAAATCGAAGCGTTGATCGAAATACGCGATCTCGAACGGGGTGCCTAGAACCAGCGACGGTGGCGGAAATACGCGAAGAGGATGAAGACGGTGAAGACTTGCGACCCGACGCCGAGATACCAGAAGAGTTCCGGACTGACGATCTTGTTGACCATCCAGCCGAAGTTCTGCCCGAAGAATCCGGTGATGTAGGTCAGCGGCAGAAAGATCGTCGCGATGATCGTCAGCTGCTTTGAAACCTCGTTTTGCCGGTGCGCCTGCGTCGCGAGGTGAATATCGAGCGTACTGTTGACCAGGTCGCGCGTCGTATCGATTTGCTCGAGCGCCCGGATGACGTGATCGTGCACATCGCGGAAATACACGGAGAGTTCCGGCTTGAGCGGAGCGACCTCGGCGTGCGTGAGCCGCAGTAAGATGTCGCGCATCGGCGCGACGACCGAACGGAACAGCGTGAGCGCCCGTTTGAATTGAAAGATTTCACGTTCGGTGCGTTCGAGGAACGTGTCCGTGTCGAACAAGCGCGACTCCAGCCGCACGAGGCGGTCGTCGTAGCGTTCGGTGATCGGGAAAAAGCCGTCGACGATCGTATCGAGGACGATGTAGAGCAACCCGGTCGCATCGTTCGGCGTCGAGAGTGACGAGCGCCGCCGCGCTTCGATTTCGTCGAGCGGGTAGACCGGAAACGCACGCAGCGTAATCACGTAATTGCTTCCGGAGAGGATGCCGATCTCGTGCGTGACGAGCGCACCGTCGGCGTCGATGCTCGGCGCGTGCGTAACGACGAGAACGTAGCGCTCGAAGAACTCGATCTTCGGACGCTCGTGCCACAGAGATAAATCCTCGATGGCAACCGGATGTATTTCGAATTCGGTTTGGAGCAGCGCGAGGTCCTCGGCCGTCGGCTGCGCGAGATCGAGCCACACGAAGACGTTGCTCGTTCGAAGTATTTCGCTGATCTCTTCGAGATCGTCGAGGGTCTTCGGAGCAGCGGGGCTGCCGTTTTCGTAAACGAAGCAGCGCAGCGCGCGATCGCGGTTGTAACCCGGCGTTTCGAGGAGAGGTCTCAGTCGCGGTTACCTCAACGAAAAAAAAGCGTCGGCGGTGATCGTGGTCGCGGTCGTTACGTCTTCCACGCTCCGGCCGAGGACCTCTGCAACCGTCCGCGCGCTCTCGATAATATAGGCCGGCTCGTTCCGCTGACCGCGATGCGGCACCGGCGCGAGAAACGGACAATCCGTTTCGAGGACGAGCGCGTCGAGGCCAACCGCGGCAACGGCCTCCCGCAGCTTCTGTGCGCTCTTGAACGTGATGACGCCGCCGATGCCTAGCCGCATGCCGAACACGTCGACGAACGTTCGCGCTTCCGCCGTATCACCGGTGAAGCAGTGGATGATGCCGCGCATCGACGTCCGGTCCCATATCTCGCGCAAAACGGCGACGAAGTCGTCGAACGCATCGCGGACGTGAAAGACGACGGGCAGACTCGTCGCGTGCCCGTAGGCGATCTGCGCACGCAACACGCGCTGCTGATCGTCCGCCGGGCTATGATTGTAGAAGTAGTCGAGGCCGGTTTCGCCGACCGCGACAACCCGCGCCGGCGACGCGGCGCGCACCGCGTCGAACGCCGACGCGATGTCTGCCGGCGCATCCTTCGCTTCGTGCGGATGGATGCCGACCGTCGCATACAGATCGAATGTCGCGGCGACCTCGAGCGCACGGCGCGTATCGTCGAGATCGCAGCCGATCGTCACGATGCGGTCGATCCCTGCGGCACGCGCGCGTTCCAGCATCGCCGCGCGATCGTGGTCGAACTTCGGATCGTGCACGTGCGCGTGCGTGTCGATCAAAGATGCGTTCCTCGACGGCCTACGCTGCGGAGGATTCGATGCGCGGGAAGAGCGCGTCGCCGGACGACGTCTGCGTGTTCGCGGCGAGCGCACCCCACTGCAAGGCGTCGGTCCAGCGAACGTCCGGGGAATCGGCGAGACCGAGTTGGCGCCACATCTCGGTCGCTTTCGACGGCATGAACGGAAAGAGTAAGATCGCGGTGAAGCGCAGACCTTCGCACAGATCGTAGAGCAACGCGTCGAGCTCGACTCCTCGCTCGTGACGGTAGAGCTCCCATGGCTTGCGCTCGTCGATCTCTCGATTGAGCGCGGTGATCAATTCCCAGATCGTGTCGAGCGCTTCGCGAAAACGCAACGCCATCACGTGATCGTGAACCTGAGTTCCGATATCGGCGAACCGCTCGCCGATCCGCGACTCGCTCGCCGCCGGAACGAGCCCGTTGCGATATTTTTCAAGCATCGCCAACGATCGGCGCAGCAGGTTGCCGAGATCGTTGCCCAGGTCGGCGTTGTAGCGTAGCCGCAACTTTTCGACCGAGATCGAGAAGTCGCTGCCGAACGGTGCTTCGCGGAAGAGGAAATAGCGCACGGCGTCGGCACCGAAGGCGTCGGTCAGCGCGAACGGGTCGATGACGTTGCCGACGCTCTTCGACATTTTTTCGCCGTCCGTGAGCACCCAGCCGTGCGCGAAGATCCGTTGCGGGGCAGCCAATCCCGCCGACCAGAGCATCGCCGGCCAAATCAGCGTATGGAAGCGCGCGATCTCCTTTCCGATGAGATGCACGCCGGGCCAATAGCGCGCCATCAGACCGCTCTCGTCCGGATAACCGAGCGCGCTGATGTAGTTGATCAGCGCGTCGTACCAGACGTAGAGCACGCCGCCGCCGGGCAACGGAATGCCCCAGTCGATCGTCGAGCGCGAGATCGAAAGGTCTTCGAGTCCCCCTTCGAGCGTGCGCATCATCTCGTTGTACGACGATTGCGGCCGCAGAAAATCCGGGTGAGCGGTGAAGTGCGCGATCAGTCGCTCCGTGTAGGCGGAGAGCCGGAAGAACCAGTTGTCTTCGGAGAGCCATTGCACGGGCCGGCGGCATTCCGGATTCGGACACCGTCCGTCGACGAGCTTCGCTTCGGGCCAGAACGTCTCGTCGTTCGTGCAGTACCAACCCTGATACGTGCCGAGATACACGTCGCCGTTTGCGCGCATCCGCTCGAAGAGCGCGAGGCAAGCTTCGCGGTGGCGCGGTTCGGTCGTTCGGATGAAGTCGGAGAACTGTGCGTCGAACGCCGGCGCGAGTTCACGCCACCGCGGCGCGAGATCGTCGACGAACGCTTGGGGTGTCGTGCCCGCGATCAGCGCCGCCTGCGCGACTTTCTGTCCGTGTTCGTCGGTACCGGTCAACGATCGCGCATCACCGTCCCAAGCGCGTGCGGTGCGCGCGAGAATATCGGCCGCAATGGACGTATAGGCGTGCCCGATGTGCGGCGTTCCGCTGATGTAGAAGATCGGGGTGGTGACGTAGAACGCGGGCGCGGCCATTGCGCTCAAGCGCTTGCGTCATCCGGCGATTGCGCACCTTCGCTCCGTCGCGCGCCGACTCGCGCGTAGAGCGCGTTGCGCTCGCCCGCGCCGCTCGCCGCGAGTTGCTTGGCAATCGACGCCGTCGACGCACCCGATGCCAGCAACGCGTCGATTCGCTCGTCAACGTTCGCATTGCCGGCGGCACGCGGCGCCGTCGCGCCGCCGTCGATCACGAAGACGATTTCCCCGCGCACCGGATTGGGCAACGCGGCCGCGACGTCCGCAGGCCGTCCGGCGAGTTGCTGTTCATGTAGCTTGGTGAACTCGCGCAAAACGAACGTCCGCACCGCCGGTGCGACGGCCGCCAGATCGGCGAGGGCATCGCCGATGCGGTGCGGCGACTCGTACCAGACCGACGGCATCCCGCGCGCGAGCGCCGCGGCGAAGGCCCGGCGGCGTGCACCGCTCGTGCGCGGCGCGAAGCCCTCGAACGCGAACCGCCGGACGTCGAGTCCGGAGAGGACGGCTGCGCAGGCGAACGCCGTGGGACCGGGCAGAACCTCAAGCGCAATTCCGGCCGCGCGAGCGGCGGCGACGAGCGCCGTGCCGGGATCGCTGATGCCGGGCAGCCCGGCGTCGGTGACGACGACGACCCGTTCGGTCGTCGCGCGTTCGAGGATCGCGGCGGTCGCGGTCGCGGCGTTGTGCTCGTGGTAGGTCCAGATCGGCGGCGCGCCGATGTCGAGCGCCGCGAGTAGCCGGCGCGCGATGCGCGTGTCTTCGGCAACGATCAGTTGCGCGGCACGCAACGCGTCGAGCGATCGCAGCGTGATATCGCGGAGGTTGCCCAGCGGCGTCGGTACGAACGTGAGCCCCATGCACGCGGATTCGTCATCGGGCACCGACCTCCACGTCCGGCGGATCGAATTGCGCGGACATCTCATCGACAGCGGGACGTTCAGCCACGTTCTCGGCCTGCTGACCGACGCACGCGAAGACGTGTCATACGTGATCGAAGAGATCGATCCCGGGTCCACCGTCGAGGAGCAAAGCTACGCGCGTCTGCGCCTCGAGGCGCGCGATCCGGCGCAGCTGATGCCCGTCCTCGACAAGTTGCGTGATGCCGGCGCCGACGTGATGGAAGATGCCGACGCCGTGCTCGAAGCGGCACCCGCCGACGGCGTGCTTCCCGAAGCGTTTTACGCGACGACGAACTTCGCCACCGAGGTGCGTCTCGGCGAGCGCTGGATGCATGTCGCGGCGCCCGAGATGGACTGCGCGATCGTGGTCGGTGACGGGGGGCCGCGAACGGTGGCCGGCTACGATATCCGGCGCGGCGACCCGGTCGTCGTGGGCCACGGCGGCGTACGCGTGCGCGTTCCCCAACGGGCGCGCAGAAAGGCCGTCTTCGAGTTCATGGCATCCACGGTGTCGAGCGAGAAGCCGCGCACTGCGATCGTCAACGAGGTCGCGCGCGAACTGCTGGCCGTGCGCCATACGGGGCGCGACGTGCTGCTCGTCGGCGGCCCGGCGATCGTGCACACCGGCGCGGCCGATGACCTCGCCGCGCTCATCCGCGAGGGCTGGATCACCGTGCTCTACGCCGGCAATGCACTCGCGGTCCATGACATGGAATCGCAGTTCTTCGGCACGTCGCTCGGCATCGATCTGCGCGATGCGTATCCCGTCGAAGAAGGCCACGTCCACCATTTGCGCACCGTCAACCGGATTCGCGCTGCCGGCGGCATTCGCAATGCGATCGATGCGGGCGTGTTGCGCGGCGGGATCATGTACGAAGCGTTCGTGAAGCCGATTCCGGTTGTGTTGTGCGGCTCGATTCGCGACGACGGCCCGCTGCCCGACGTCATAACGGACGTCATTGAATGCCAACGCGCCATGCGTGAATACGTGCCGCAGATCGGCCTGGCGCTCATGGTGTGCACCCTGCTGCACTCGATCGCGGTCGGCAACCTCTTGCCGGCAACGACGAAAACGATTTGCGTCGACATCAATCCGGCGAGCGTGACGAAGCTCGCCGACCGCGGCTCGCATCAGTCGCTCGGCATCGTGATGGACGCATCGTCGTTCTTGCGCGAACTGCTGCTCGCGCTACGTGCGATCGGTGCGTAAATCGTTTGACAATCGACATTCGGCCATGCTAGCTTTGTCGAACGTCGCGTGCGCCGCGCCGTGGAAAGGAGAGCCGATGTCCACTTTTGCTGGTTTTCACTTGGAGGTTTGCACTTCGTAGTCGCTGCCGTGCGCGCACGACGATCGGTTCGAACCTCCGCCGTCCGGAGGTTTTTTTGTGTCATGAACCACCACATGCTTGCGGAATTGGGCCGCGAGCGCCGTCAACGCTTGCGCGCCGAATTCGCGCGTGGTCCGATCGCGATTCCGGTCATTCGCCCGTTGATTGCACGCGCGTTGCGCGCCTCGGGCGACCGGCTCTTTCGCCTCGGCGTTGCGCTCGATGACCGCGTTTCGGGGGGCGCCGTCGTGGAAACCTCGGCGTCGTGACGACGATCGGCCTCGTCTCCGACACACATCTGCCGCGCTTCGGGCGGGCGC
Organism: Candidatus Lustribacter sp.; assembly: GCA_965277075.1. Taxonomy (GTDB): domain Bacteria; phylum Vulcanimicrobiota; class Vulcanimicrobiia; order Vulcanimicrobiales; family Vulcanimicrobiaceae; genus Lustribacter. The sequence goes on along the minus strand of OZ255707.1, from coordinate 2,222,406 downwards.
TTCCGCACGCGCTCGAAGCGGGCTTACGCGGGGCGAATGTGACGCGCATCTTGCACATGGGCGACATGACCGACCCGATCGCGATCGGCTTGTTCGAAGCGATCGCGCCGCTCGATGCGGTCGCGGGCAATAACGATCCCGAGAAAATTTGGAAGCGCTACGGACGCAAGAAAGTCGTCACGATCGACGATGTGCGTATCGGCATGGTACACGGCGATGTCGGACGCGCGCGGACCACACACGACAACGCGATCGCCGCGTTTGCCGATGAACCGGTCAACGTGATCCTCTACGGCCATAGCCACCGGCCCTTCGTCGACAAGCGTGACGCGGTCATCGTCGCGAACCCCGGCTCGCCGACCGATAAGCGGCTGATGCCCATGTTTTCGTACGGTTTGCTGAGGTTGGACGGCGGAACGGCGACCGTTTCGCTGAAATTCTACGCGTCGCGCGCGGTCTAAACCACCCGCTGCGTCGAGCGCGGGTGGACAACCGTCGCAGGCCATTCGCCCTTCGTTAACTCATCGTGTAGCGACGAGGGCCGGAGGTCCCGCTACGATGACGGTGATGCAAGACGATGGGGAGCCGAAGCTCGAGGTCCGTTCCATCTCGAAGATGTTCCGGCGCAACGGCACGGCCGTCCACGCGCTCGATGCGACGTCGATGGCGGTGCAGCGCGGACGCTTCGTGAGCATCATCGGCCCGAGCGGCTGCGGGAAGTCGACGCTCTTCAACGTGATCGCGGGGCTCGCGAAACCCAGCACGGGCGACGTGCTCGCCGACGGTGCAAGCATCATCGGTCGTCCGGGTTACGTCGGCTACATGCTTCAAAAGGGACTCTTGTTGCCGTGGCGGACGATTCTCGACAACATCATTCTCGGAATGGAAGTGCGCGACGTTCCGAAGGCGCGTGCCGTTGCGCGCGCGATGCCGCTGATCGAACGCTACGGGCTCGCCGGCTTCGAACAACACTACCCGCACGAACTCTCCGGCGGCATGCGTCAGCGTGCGAGTCTGCTGCGGACGATGCTCTACGACCGCGACGTCATTCTGCTCGACGAACCGTTCGGCGCGCTCGACGCGCAGACGCGTATGCTCATGCAGAGTTGGCTCTTGGGCGTCTGGAGCGATTTGCAGAAAACGATTCTGTTTGTGACGCACGACATCGATGAAGCGATCTACCTCTCCGACGAGATTCACGTGTTTTCTGCGCGGCCGGGACGGATCAAGGCGACGATCGACGTTGCGCTGCCGCGGCCGCGTGCGCAAGACGTCGTGACGAGCGCCGGATTCATGGAGCTCAAGCGCACGTTACTCGCGCTGTTGGCGGAAGAGGCCGAACGCGCGTACGCCGAGTCGGCGCTCGCATAATGGCGACGCAAATTCTGCCGCGGGCCGAAGCCGGCGTGCTCGAAGCGCTCGACGTCGACGAAGACGAACGTGCGCGCGGACGCATTCGCCGGCTCTCTTCGGTCGGACGCTGGGGCGTGGGCATCGCGATCGTCGTTCTATGGGAAGCGCTGACGCGCGTCAAACTGATCGATCCGTATTACTTCTCCAGCCCCTCGCTTATTGCGAAGACGGCCTATACCGCCTGGACGCAAGGGACGCTCTGGACCGACATCGCGTTTACGTCGAGCGCGACGGTACTGGGCTTCATTCTCGGCGTTCTGATCGGCGCGCTCATCGGTCTCTCGACGTGGTGGTCGAAGGTCTATGGCAACGTGCTCGAGCCGTACCTGGTGACGTTCAACGCGGTGCCGAAGCTCGCGCTCGCGCCGGTGCTGATCATTCTCTTCGGAATCGGCTTTCAATCGAAGGTCGCGCTAGCGGTTCTGCTGTGCGTCGTACCGACGGCGATCGCCGCCTATAGCGGCGTGAAGAGCATCGATCCCGATCTGGAAACGTTACTCTTCTCGCTTGGTGCAAAACGCCGCCACGTATTCACGAAGGTCGTCGTTCCGTCGGCGATGCCGTGGATCGTCTCGAGCCTGCATATCAATATCGGCCTCGCGCTCGCCGGGACGATCGTCGGCGAGTTCATCGCATCACAAGCCGGCGTCGGACGCATGATTCTCTACGCAGGACAGACGATGGACATCAATCTCGTCTGGGTCGGTGTGGTCGTGCTTTCACTGTTGGCGATCGTGATGTATTGGGCGGTATCGTGGGTCGAAAAGGTCGTGCTCAAGGGAATGTTGCACGGTGCCCAGAGCGCCGGTCGCTGATGGAGGAACCCGGATGAATCTGAGCGAGTTGGTCGTGCCGTCGAAATCGGCGATCATCGTGGTCGACGTGCAGAACGACTTTTGCGAACCGTCGGGCGCGGCCGGACGCGGGGGGAAAGACACGGCCGCGGCGATAGCGATGATCCCCGCGCTGCAGCACTTCCTGGGCCAAGCGCGCGCACACGGCACGAACGTCATCTTCGTGCAGACGATTCACGAGCCGTCGACGGACTCGGATGCGTGGGTCGGCCGGCGCGCGAATCCCGATGCGCGCAATTGCCTGAGCGGAACATGGGGAGCGGCGTTCACCGGAATTGCCCCGTTACCGCACGAGCCGGTCGTCGTGAAGCATCGTTACAGCGCGTTCGTGAACACACGCCTGGACTCGGTGCTGCGCACGATGAAAGTCGAGAACCTGATCGTCCTCGGTGTCGCGACCAACGTGTGCGTCGAGTCGACATCGCGACACGGCTACATGCTCGATTACAACGTGGTGCTCGTTTCCGATTGCAGCGCCGCGTACGACCCCGCGGCGCACGACATGACCCTGCTGGTTCACACGAAGTATTTCGGTACGGTCGCGTCGGCCGGCGCCATTATCGCGAGCTGGTCCGCGACCCATGCCGTCGCGTCGGGAGTTTGAACCGTGCGTAACGTCGAGCAACTGATCGATCCGGCGAAGGCGGCCATCATCGTGGTCGACGTGCAGAACGATTTCTGCCGGCCGGAGGGCGCGCTCGGTATGGCCGGTGCGCCGACCGCTGACGCGATGGCGATGATCCCCACCCTGCAGCGTTTGCTCGATTCGGCACGGGCCGCCGGTACACGAGTCGTCTTTTTGCAGACGATTCACGAAGACGCGACCGACTCGGATCCGTGGCGTGGACGCAGCCTCAACCGGTCTGCCGACATCTGCCGTAACGGTACGTGGGGCATCGAATTCACCAGTGTCGCTCCGCTCGCCGACGAACCCATCGTGATCAAGCACCGGTACAGCGGATTCGTCAACACCCGGCTCGACTCGGTCCTGCGGACGATCAAAGCGGAGACGTTGATCATGACCGGCGTTTCGACGAACGTCTGCGTCGAGTCGACCGCTCGTCACGGCTTCATGCTCGATTACCATATCGTTTTCGTCGATGATTGCTGTGCGGCGTATTCGCCCGAAGAGCACGCGGGGGCACTGTACAATATTCGCACGCACTTCGGTACGGTCGCGTCGGCCGATACGCTGATCGACGCCTGGCGCGCGATCGCCGCACCGGCGCTGCGTTAGCGCAGCGCCCCGCGAGATCGTATAGCCTTCGCTTCGCCGCTCACGCCGGGCCCGACTGTTTCCTTCGCCGATTGTTGACGCGAAAGACGGCGTGGCGAAGATTCTCGACCGCGTGGATGTCGCTGCCCGCGGACAAAGGAGCGGAATGGTGATGCAACGGTACCTGGTCGGTGCGCTGGCGGCCCTCGTCACGGTCGCGAGCGCGCCCGCGCGAGCGGCCGACCCGTATGAAATCAACGTCGTGATCTCGACGACCGGCAGCGGCGCGTTTCTCGGAACGCACGAGACGCAAGCGCTGGGCGTGGTCGAGAAGCTCGTCAACGCCGAGGGCGGGATCAGGGGGCGTCTCGTCAAGTTCGTGTTCGCGGACGACCAGACCGCGCCGGCCGTCTCGGTTCAGCTGACGAACGGCCTCGTCGGCAAACACGTGCCGGTCATCATGGGTTCGTCGCTGGCAGCGACGTGTTCGGCGATGGCGTCGATCGTGGAGAATGCCGGGCCGGTCGAGTATTGTCTCTCTCCGATCATCCGCGGCAAGCCGGGAAGCTACGTGTATTCCGCGAGCGCGGGTAGCGATTCGATCGCCGCCGTGCTCGTGCGTTTCTTCCGCGAGCACGGTTGGACGCGTTTGGCGCTGATCACCTCGACCGATGCCAGCGGCGTCGACTTCGAGCGACAATTCGAAAACGTGCTGACGTTCGGCGAGAACAAGCCCGTGCAGGTCGTTGCGCGCGAACATTTCAATCCGGCCGACTTGAGCGTCGGCGCCCAGATGGCGCGCATCAAGGCCGTCTCGCCGTCAGCGATCGTGACGTTCGCGACCGGCACCCCGCTCGGAACGTTGCTCCGCGGGTACCACGATTCGGGGATGACGACCCCGATCTCCGCATCGGCCGGCAACATGATCTATGCTCAGATCGCGCAGTACGCGGGCTTCGTTCCCGATCAGCTCTATTTCGCAGCGACGCGCGGCGTCGCGCCCGACGCGACGCTGCGCCCTGGTCCGATCCGCGATGCCGAGAAGCGCTACTTCGCTGCGTTCAAGGGCGCCGGCATCCGGCCCGACTTCGCGTCGAGCCTGGTCTGGGACCCGAGCATGATCGTTGTGGCTGGATTGCGCGCGCTCGGCACCGACGCGACGTCGGAGCAATTGCACGCCTACATCCAGAATCTGCACAGCTGGGCGGGAATCGACGGCATCTACGACTTCCGCGATAATTCGCAACGCGGGATCGGGCAAGGTGCGATGGTGATCTACCACTGGGATGCGGCGAAGAACACGTTCGTCGTCGCGAGCCGCCCCGCGGGTCATCTGAAATGAATGAGGCGACGATGACGAAGTACGATCGAATGGTCGATGCGGCGCACGGAACCGTGAGCCGCGATGTGTTCGTGAGCGATGAAGTGCATCGCGACGAGCTCGACCGACTCTTCACCCGCGCGTGGCTTTTCGTCGGACATGAAAGCATGATTCCGAAGAACGGCGACTTCTTTCAGTCACGGATGGGAGAAGAGTCGGTGCTGCTCTGTCGGGACCGCGTCGGTGCGATCCATGTTTTCCTCAACACCTGCCGGCATCGCGGGATGAAAGTTTGCCGTTATGACGAGGGGAACACGCCGCTCTTCACTTGCCCATATCATGCCTGGAGCTATTCGCTCGACGGGAAACTCGTCGGCGTTCCGATGTCCAACCCGCTCTACGACGGCGTGCTCGACCGGTCGCAATGGGGCTTGATCGAAGTGGCACAGCTCGCCAACTATAAGGGCGCGATTTTCGCCACGTGGGATGCGCAGGCGCCGTCGTTCGACACCTATCTCGGCGAAGCGCGGACGCAACTCGATATCGTGCTCGATTGCCGTGACGGGCGCCCCGGCGGCTCGGAAGTGCTCGGCGGAATTCAGAAGTGGGTCGTTCCGTCGAATTGGAAATTCGGCACGGAAAATTTCATGGGCGACACCTATCACAACGTCAGTCATCGCTCCGTCGATCTCGTCGGCATCAGTCCGAATGCGCGGTCCGGTATCAAAGGGCGCCGCAGTGACGAGCTTCCGGGCACGCAACACGTGTGGTTCGCCTATCCGCAAGGTCATGGCATCCACAGTATGGTGTTGCCCGAAGAGAATACGTACGTCGAAGCGTTTCGCGACAGCAGCATCGTCGAAGAGTACTTTCGGCACTGCTACGAGGAGCGCAAGAAGCGGCTCGGCCAACAGAGGTCGCGCTGGGTCGGGCTCGTCGGATCGATCTTTCCGAACACGTCCTTTCATGCGCGTCAGCCGCGCGCGATGTTCGTTTGGCATCCGAACGGTCCGCGGTCGATGGAAATCTGGCGCTTCTATCTCGTCGACGCCGATGCGCCGGCGGAAGTGAAAGATTTCCTGCGCCACTACTACATGCGTTATTCGGGGCCGGCGGGGATGACCGAGCAAGACGACATGGAAAACTGGAACTACGCAACCGCTGCGAGCAGCGGGACGATCGCGCGGCGCTACCCGTATAATTATCAGCAGTCGCTGGGCGGTTCGCGTCCGGGCGTCTTTGGAACGGCGCAAGAAGCGACGAACATGACGGAGCAAAACTCGCGTAACTTCTACGCGCGCTGGGCGAATTACGTGAGCGGCCGCGATTGGGACGTGTTGGTCGGAGCCAACGAAGCGGCGCAGCGCGTGGCGTCGTAGTGGCCGTTATCGTCACCGGCGGAACATTCGGGATCGGTTTGTCGATCTCGCTTGCGCTCGCCGAAGCCGGCCACGACGTGGTTGCGTTCGGTCTGGACGCGCCGCAGATCTCGAGCGTCGCCGAAAACGGCACGGCGCTCGCGCGGTCCGAGGCGGAGCAGCGCGGCGTGCGCATCGACGCGCTCGATGCCGACGTCACCGACGATTTCGCCGTCGTGCGCGTCGTCGCGCACACGTTGGATCGGTTCGGGCGCATCGACGCGCTCGTGAACAACGCGGCGATCGGCCCGCTCGGCACGATCCGGGACACGTCGCTCGAAACGTTCGCGCGGGTCGTCGACGTGAATCTCGGCGGAACGTTCCGCTGCTGCAAAGCGGTCATCCCACACATGATCGCAAGCGGGGGCGGACGCATCGTCAACATCGGATCGGGCGCCGGTTGGGGCAAACCGAACATGCTGGCCTACAGCGCAAGCAAAGGCGCGATCTTCGCCTTCGGCACGGCCCTTGCATACGATCATTTCCACGATCGCATTCGGGTGAACACCGTCGTTCCCGGTGGCGGCGGCATCACGAGCGGTATGAGTCTCGGCCGTGTCGGCGGCGATACCGAAAAACTGACGAGCGGCGCGCCGGGTACGGCAGCGGGCCGCTATGCCACGGGAGACGATGTCGGGAACGCGGTCGCGTTCTTGCTTTCCCCAGCGGCCGATGCGATTTCCGGCACGGTGATCGACGTCGGCTGTTTCGCGCATCAAGGCGGCCCGATTCCGACCGGAGCACGCGCATGAACGCCTACGAACTCAAAGACGATATCGAGAACTTTCTTTTTCGCGAAGCAGAGTTGTTGGACGAGCGACGCTTCACCGAATGGCTCGATCTGCTCACCGACGATCTCGTCTACTTCATGCCGATCCAACGCAACGTGAAATTCGGCGACGCGGGGCGCGAGCGAACACGTGCGGGGCTCGACATCAGCTGGTTCGACGAAGATAAGTGGACGCTCGCAAAACGCGTCGAGCAACTCAACACCGGTATCCACTGGGCGGAAGAACCGGCGTCGCGCGTTTCGCATCTCGTGACGAACGTGCAGATTCACGAGATCGCGCCGTCGCTCGACGCGCCGCGGGAGGTGACCGCAAAGAGCCGATTCCTCATCTATCAGAACCGGGTCGAGAGCGAGACGTCGCTTTTCGTCGGGAAACGGCTCGACCGGCTGCGACGCGAGGGCGACGGATGGAAACTCGCGAGCCGGGAAATCACCCTCGATCAAAGCGTCCTGCAGGCCAAGAATCTGACGGTGTTTTTCTGATGCCGAACCACATCCGCGCCGGCGGCGGCGACGACTACATCGCGCTACAAGACATTGTGCCGGGCACGAAGCTCCATCTCAAGGGCGACATTCTCGCGGTGGTCGATGATAATCCACGGGACGGTATGTGGATCGTCGTGCGGTATCTCGAAACGCCCGACGGCCCCGCGACGGACACTGAGATTCAAATGGTCATGGCCGACGACGTCGTCGGCCTCGCATAGTGCCCTGTCGCGCAAGTGCCGATACAGTCGATCGGCGCTTTTCCGCCGTCGCTGCGACGACGAAAAATCACTCTCGCTTTGTGTATCGCCACTTGCGAGACAGGGCACTAGACGTGTTGGCCGATCGCGCCTCCTAACACGATATTCGGCTCTGCCGTTGAGTCGCCGCGCCATGCGATATGGTGATCGGGGCGAATGAGAACGAGATCGGCGCCGTAGAGTTCGCGTGTTCCGGTATCAGACGAACGCACGACCGTTAACGGGACGTTGAGCTGCGTCGCGGCTTGTTCCCACGCCGTTGTATCCGTGGTGACGAGGACGAGAAGGGTGAAGTCGCGGCCGAAAAGGTCGAGCAACGAGCCCGTGTCGGCCGGTCGATGCGGTGCCCGCGCTCCCGGATAACCGGAGGGCACGTATCGATCCGGAGTATCCGGGGGCGCCGGCGTCTCTTCCGTTGCAACGATCGCGCTTGTATACCGCATGCCGAGCTGCAGGCCCGGAATGTTGAACTCGCTCGCGACATGCGCTGCAAGTGCGCCGCCGAGTTTCTTCCGCGCAGCGTCAGCTTCGGCTCCCACCTCTTCGACGAGCGGCGTCACGGGTAAACGCCCGATGCTGTCGGCCATGCTGCCCGCGAACGCCGTGTTGCGCAACGCGATCGGACGGCGTTCGGCTTCGTATGTTTCCAGCAACGATTCGGGCGCCCAGCCCTGCACGATCGCGGCGAGCTTCCAACCGAGATTGACCACGTCGTCGATGCTCGTGTTGTATCCCATCCCGCCGGTCGGCGTGAACAGATGCGCCGCATCGCCGGCCACAAGGAGTCGTCCGCTCCGAAACGCCTGCGCCACGAGCGCGTAGCCCGCGTTCCACGGCGTCAGCGCAACGAGGTCGTAGGCAAACGCCGCTCCGATGGCGTTATCGAAAATCGACTGCACGTCGACGTCGGCGACCGGCTGACCGTCTTTGATTTGAATCATGAGCACGAACGTTTCGTTACCGTCGATCGCGCAGAGTAGCGCGCGCTGCTGCGGGTTGATCGCCCAGTACTGCCACGCTCGCCCCTTGCCGAGAACGTCGTAGAGTTCGTGTGATTTGAAAAACAGCGATACCATCTGGCCGCCCAAGAACTCGCGCTTCACACCGCCCTGGCCGCCGTAGGCGATGCCCATCGCTTGCCGCACGATGCTACGCGGTCCGTCGCAGCCGACGGCGTAGCGTGCCGAGATCGCCGTTGCTGCACCGCCGGCGACGTCTTGCGTTTCCACGTGCACCGAGTCGCCTTCGTCGCGCACGGACGTGACGCGCTCGGCGAAGCGGAGACGCACCGATGGATAGCGTGCCGCCTGCGCCTTGAGGATCGGCTCGATGAACATTTGCTGCACGCGATGCGGCAGTTCCGGTGTCGGCCACGCCTCCGCGCGGTAGTCGCCGAACGAGGCCTGTGTCGCAGCTTGGTCCGAAGACGGTATACGGAAGCGCGTCAGCTCGTGTTTTGCTAGTCGCGTCGTGTAGACGATATCTTGCGGGTGGCCGGCCGGGAGGCCGAGCTCGCGAATTTGTTTTGCAAATCCGCGGCGACGATAATGCTCCATCGTACGCGCGGACGTCGCGTTGGCCTTGGGCAGCTGCGGCGGTCCGGTATTCTCATCGAAGACGACGCAGGGCACGTCGCGGCAGCCGAGTTCGATCGCCAACATCAATCCGGCGGGACCGCCGCCGACGATCGCGACGTCGACCACTTCAGAACACCGCGCGTCTGACGTCCCTGAATCCACTCAGCGAGCAGCGGCAGACGTGTCGATCGACGTCGGACCATCCGGGGGCGCCGTCAGCCAACCACGTGAAAGATCGAGCTTGATTCCAAGGAGCGGATCTCGCACGAACGTCTCGGCTTGCCGCCCGTCGCGTGGCACGATGCGGTTCGGCGGTTCGGCACCCGCGGCGACGGCTGTTTCCACCGCGGCCGCGACATCGTCAACGGCGAAGCCGATATGATCGACGCCCACCGCACGTTCAACGGGCAGTAACGCAAGGTTTATGTATCCGTCGGTGAGGTAGATGGCCCATTGGCCGCCGGTATCATCATTGCGCTGACGAAACACTTCGCTCAAGCCGAAGGCCGACGTATAGAATGCCGCCGTCGCTTCCGCGTCTTTCACAACAAGGGCAATGTGGCGTATCTTTGCCATGGAACACTCCTTCAGTTCGTTCAACTCGTTGCGACGACAGACGAAAATAGTTCGCCGGCGCGAATGCCGGCTTTCAGTTGACCCGTCGTAAGCATCAGATCGAGGACAGGCTGGACGTCGGCAACGCGCAGACGGTCCGCGTAGACGGCACGCAGCGCACCGGACGGCACGGGGGCTTGTGAGTACTTTTGAAGCAGCGCTCCGGATTGCGCGTGATTTGCATTTGCCCACGTCGCCGCTTTTGCGATGACGGCCGCATACGTTCGAATGACATCGGGATGTGCCTTCGCGAATGAGTCGGTCGTCGCACATCCGGCGATTAAGAAGCGCGGAGCGATCGCGTCGAACACCGGGGCCAAAACGCGCACGTCGCCGCTTTGGAGAGCCGGATCGAGAGCCGGCTCGCTAACGGATGCCGCATCGAGACGCCCCGCTTTCATCGCGGCAACGTCGAGCGGATCGGAGAGTTCGTACCATCGAATCGACTTCGAATCCCCGCCGTTCTTATCGATCCAGGCGCGGGCGGCGAAGTAACTCATATTTCCAAGGTCGCGCGTTGCGATCGTCTTCCCATTGAGGTCCGCCGCCGTGCGCACCGAAGAATCTTTGAGCACGATAAGCGCATGGTCGGGTGTGGAGCTGACGTACAACGAGAGCGGCGCGATCATGACGAACGGGATGCCCTTCTCCCGCGCGATAGCTAACACGGTGACCGGCATAGCTGCGATCGCCAGTGCACCGCTCGCGAGCGCCGATGCCGCATTGTTCAAAAATGTAAGCGTTACGTTCAATCCGGCGGCTTTATAATAGCCGAGAGCGTCTGCGTAAAACGTCGGTCCCGCCGAATCGTTCGGTGCTGTACCGCAGGGCAGCGGCAAATGGTCGTTTTGTGCGTCGACCCGATCGGCGAATGCGGTGGCGATCGCGAGCGAAAAGCCGCCGGCGAGCGCCGCGCGGCGGGACAAACCGCCTACGAGCATCCGTCGACCTACTTCGCGCCGGGTTTGTTGTTGCGGGTTCGGCGACCGCGCCACTTACGGCGCCCGCTCTTGGCTTCGCCGTTCACCGGCGGGCTGTTCCCGTTTAGCGAATTCGTCTTCTGACCGTTACCGTTGCCGATCTTCGGGCGGATCGGCGGTTGACCGCCTATCTGCGTATAGCCCGACAAAATTTCCTTGACCCGTTCGTACGCGTTCCCGAGCGCGCCGGGGAGTGATTTGTTTCGATCGATCACACGATCGGGAAGTTCTTCGGTTGTGTAGAGGGTGAGGTATTCGTCGCCGTCGAGTTGTACGTCGATACGCGGCTGATCGAACTTCACGGTCTTCGGGTTGACGTTGAGCATTCGCGACGCGAAGCGTTCGGCGTCTTCGTGCGGTGCGATTCGCCGTGCCTCGGTCACCCACTGATCCCATTGCGCGCCGAAATTCGCAATGGAACGGCCCGACTTGTCCCACGCGACCCGTTGCGGCGGGAGAATCATGCGCCAGTGATCGGGATCGAGCGGCGCCCACGTCGGCTTGATTTCTTTCGGTTGTGCGAAGCCGTCGATCTCGAGCAGCGCCGTCTCGATCTCTTCCGCGCTGCGAACACGCGCGGCGCGCTTCGGGTCGCGACGCAGCAGTTCTTCGAACTTCTCGGCAACCTGCGCAGTCATGCGGCCCTGCGCGTCGATTTGCGGGGGCAGACCGTAAAGTGACGGTAACGTGACGAGCTGATGCCGCTGCGCTTGATCGACGAGGTCGATGATGATCGCCGCTGGTTTCGAACTCTTCTCGATGATCTCACGGCGCATCAGCGCGGAGTCCGTCGACGACAACAGGTTTGCGACATCGTCGATCGGGCGTAAGGCTCGGCCGGTGATCTGCGTGTAGAGCGTCGTCGATTTCGTCGGCCGGGCGTTGAGGATCACCTGGACCGACGGCACGTCGAAGCCTTCGAGATAAAGGCCACAGTTGACGAGCACGTCGATGCCGCCGTTGCGGAATTCACGCACGATGCGCTCGCGTTCGTCCTTCGGTGTCTCGCCCGAAGCCCATTCGGCGCGCACGTCGTTCGCGACGAACTCTTCGGCAACGTCGCGCGCATGTTCGACCGACGCGGTGAACACCAGCGCCTTGAGGCCCGGTGTGTGTTGTTTGTAGGCCGCCACGATGCGCGCGTTGCGGTCGACCGTGTTGACGGCCGCCGCCAACTGTCCGATCACGAAGTCGCCGCCGCGCGCGCTTACCTCGTCGAGGTTCGTCGAGGTCGCGACCGCATACGATTTTACCGGAACGAGGTAGCCCGCGTCGATCGCCTTACGCGCGTCCATCGAGTAGACGATCTTCTCGAAGACGTCGACCAGGCGCACGCCGTCGCCGCGATTCGGCGTGGCGGTAAAGCCGAGGACCATCGCGTCCGGGCGATTCGCCAGAATCGCGTCGACGATGGCTCGATACGACGGCGCCGCCGCGTGGTGCGCTTCGTCGATCACGAACAGCGCGATGCGCCGGTGGAAGCGCTGCACGAACGTCTCAAGCCGCTTTTCGGTCAGTGTTTGGACCGTGGCGACAACGATGTTCGACTCTTCGGGCGCGCGCCGCTCAGCCTTTTCGACGCCGATGATCGCGTCCGGATTTTCGACGCGCATCTTCTCGGTCGTCTGTTCGATCAGCTCATCGCGGTGCGCGACGACGAGCGTTACGTCGGTCGGTCGCAGCGATAGGAGTTTGGGCAGCGTCGCGATGATCACCGTCTTGCCGAGACCCGTCGACAGCGAGACGATTTGGCTGCGGATACCGCGTGCGCGGTGTTCGAGAATCGCTTGTTGCGATTCGATCTGATATGGACGAAGACGCGGCGCCGCCGGCAAATGCCGGGCACCGTTCTGGTCCGGGCGACGGCGCGGCCGATTCCCTTCGGCCGTCGTCGCTTCGAATGTGTCCATCACGCCTATCACGTACGGAGCCGCGCCGCTGTCTGAGGGCGGCACGGATGAATTTCCCGGATCGAGACGCGCGAGCGCCTGCAAGAGCCGGACTTGTGTCGTTATTCAGAATCGCGCCGTCGGTCTCCTCGGTTGCGGGTGACGATTCGCCGCACGCTAGGCGCCCGGCGGCCCGTGAACCGACGTTCATAGCGCCGGAGCGGGGCCTCGCCGAACGCTACGGTCGCGTTGCCGGCCGCTTCAATGCGTCCGTTTCTGCGATCTTCCAATAACGCGAGAACCGTCCGAGCGCAACAGGCCGCTCGACGCGCGCGAACGGCGGCGGGCTGAGTTCCGCAACCGGGATGTCGCGTGAGATTCGTGCGGCGAGCGAACGCAGCAACGGATCCGGGGACGCCACCGTGATGACGACGGCCGCTCGGTGGTCGCGGGCGAATCGAACGATTGCCCCTGCCGCATCTTCGTGCTGCGCTTCGCGACGGTCGATGCGAAGCTCGGCCGCCGTCGCGTCGACGAACGCGAGGCGTCGGGCGTCCCAGGCGTCGCGCTGCGCCATCGCCGTAACGCCGGCAACGATCACGGGCGCGTCCGGCCGAGCTCGGCGCGCGACATTCGCGTCGCTCAGCGCGTCCGGATGCGTCCATACGATTGCGCTGCCGGCCGCGATCGGGGGATCGTTTGCGTCGGCTGCCGCATGCAGCGGCGGCATCGCAGCCGCGCGATCGGGCGCGTCGTTGCGCGCGAAGAGACGCGCATCGAGCGCGCCGTATGTCGCATCGAACGGACAGCCGCCGCTCGAGAGTGGGCAGCGCCGGCAAAACGTTCCGTTCGTGTAGCGTTCGAGATTCTCGCGGCTGAAAATGTACGGCTTGACGCCGAACGTCGATGCGACCCACTGCCATGAGAGGCTATTGCTGGCGGGATCGCCGTCGAGCAGATGTCCCAGATAAAATGCCGCGCCGGCCTGCCAGGCGACGCGCCGGTGGTGCACGACGTACGACGCGAACCACATGCGCGCGTGATTGTGCACGTACCCGCCGTCGAGGAGATCGTGCACGAAGCCGTCGATACACACGAGCCCCGTCGCGCCGTCGCGAATATCGCCCGGCAGTTCGGTCGCATACGCGTGCGCCGCGTGGCCGGTTTTGTATGGCTCCAAATCATCGTGAACCTGGTTGCCGATTGCGCGGTAGATGCGTCGCCAGTAGTCGCGCCAGGCGAGTTCTTGCACGAGTTTATACGCATCGCCGGCGCGCGTGACGCGCTCGAGCACCGCGTCGCGCACCTCAGCGAGTTCGAGAACGCCGTGGCGCAGATACGGCGAGAGCCGCGTTACGGCGCCGTCGAGAAAATTCCGCGATCGTGCATAGCGTTGCGGCCGAATCGCATCCAAACGCGCACGAGCTGCGCTGCGGCCCGGTGGAAAGGCAAACATCGTTCGATCGGACGCCGCGCGATAGCGCCGAGTTCAGCGAAGCGACGAAAAGAGCATCGAGCGTACCGCGTCGTGACCGCGGGCGCCGAACGATTCGCGGCCGAGGACGAGCGCCGGTACGGCGCCGTGCGTCTCGCGCGCGCGCAAACTGCGTCCGCCGCCGGTGACGTTCAAGAGCACGGGCGCATCGCGCTCAATCGCACCGGCGCCGCAGGCGCGAACGAGCGCTGCCGTTGCAACGCCGGCTTCGGGATCGATATCGACGCCTTCGAGCTCGGCGAAAAGCATCATCGCGTCGAGCATCTCGTTGTTGGGAATCGCATCGACCGTGCCGTCGGATGCAACGAGCGCCTCGCGCACACCGCCCGCGATGGTGTAGGGCGGCGTCTGGTTCGAGAGGACCGTTGCGCCGATCTGCGCGATCTGCCGTTTCGCCTCGGCCGGTGAGCGCTCGGGCAACACGGCGGCTCTCGTCGTCCACGCGTCGTGGAGCGGCGTGAACGGTGCATTCTGCGCAAGCATCAAGCGCGGCGCGCGATCGCCGAAGCGACCGTCGCCGATCAGACGCTGCGCGGCTTCGAGCGCACCGAGCGCGCCCGCGGCGCTTCCGACGGCTTGGAAATAATAACGCGGGACGGTGCCCATCGTTTCTGCGGCGGCGAGCATGACCAGGCCCAAGCCGTCGCGACGCGCCACGTTGCGCACGCCGCCCTCGTAGATGAACCCGTCGCTCGTTTCGAGTTGCCGTGCGAACGCGATCGCGTCGTCGTATTCGGCGCCGTCGAGCGCGACGATGTTGACCGTCGCACCGATGCGCGCGATCGATGCAACGCGTTCGAACGCGCTCGCGGGAACGATGATCAGGATCGGGATGTCGTTGACGCTGCAGGCATCGGCGAATGCCGACGCCGTGTTGCCCGCCGATGCGACGACCATCGTGCGTTCTTCATCGGGTGCAAGCCGTCCGAGAACGGCGAGCGCTTCCAGCTCTTTGAACGTCGCGGTGCGCATCGTCGCACCGCGTTCCGGCCACCATCCGTTGAAAGCGATCCAGAGCTCGTTCAGTTCGAGACGCGCGGCGAGTGCGGTGCTCCGGAACACCGCGCTGCACGAGCCCGACGCGATCTCGCGCCCGACCGGCAGCCAACGGCGGTAGCGGAGCACCGACGGCTCGCGGTCGTCGATGCGAAACGTGCGTTCGTCGAACACCGAATGCAACAGCGCGGGCGAATGCTGCTGCGTGCAGTCGAGTTGAACGCCGTCGTCGTCGAATGACGCGCCGCACCCGCTGCAGCGAAGCCGATACTCCCGCATGTATCCCTGGTATCGGCCACCCCTCGCCCCGGCGTTAGCGCGTCAATATTGCGCGGGGTCGGCGTCGTTCGCGGCGCGATAGAGGCGATACGGCCGCTCGCGCAAATCCGGTCCACCCGTAAAGTTTGGGGAACGATTCAGCTGCGAATCGCTGATATAGATCAGGCGATCGGGGCCCAGCCGCACGGCGTCCGGCCACCGCAAATAGCCCGAGCCGTGAAAAAGCACTTCGAAACGCTGCTCGTCCGGGAGATAGCGTTGGATGGTGCCGTGCGTCACGTCGGTGAGGTAGACGCGTCCTTCACGATCGGTATCGAGCCCGTCCGACGCAAACTCGCGTGGTCCGTGCGACGCCACATGTCGTGCGATGAGTTCGTCGTTCGCATGCGGGTCACACAAGATATCGGTATCGATGCTGAAAAAGTCGTACGTTCCGAGTGCCGTCCACCAGAGCGTCCCTCCGTCGGGCGAAATAGCGATGCCGTCGATGGCCGGAGCCGCTGCCGTTACGTCACCGGTTTCCGTGGCGATGCCGAAGCCGGCCGATCGCGGTACGCGCACGGATCGATGTCCGCTCAGGCGACGCCACGAGCGTCCGCTGTCGAGGTCGACGACGATGATACCGTTTGGGCCTGCGCTGCCGGAGTCGCTGATGAATCCGTAGCCGGTCTTGCCGCGGGCGTAATCGATCACGATGTCGTTGAAATAGCTCGTCGGTAAGCACACGTTCTCGGGGAACCCGATGCCGTGCACGATTGCGTCGTGATCCAAGTCGATCACGTACAGTTTAACCGCGCGCGGTTCGCAGCGGTCGAGCGAACGTGACGCGGCGTCGAGCGCGAGCAGCCGGTTCCCCGGTCCCATCGTGATGCCGTGAATCGAGACGAAGCGATTTTCGGGATCGCTCGAATCGTACTCGTTAACGAGTTCGTCCGGATACGGGACTGTTTTGCCGTCGATCAACTCGACGAGCGTTGCCGTCGCGGGCGTCGGGTCGAGCCGTGGGAACGACACGAAAATCCGGTTGCTGCGCGAGACGGCGATGCCCGACGGCCAAAATTCGGGAAACTCCGCAATCACCTCGGGCCGGAGACTGGCGTTACTCGCATCCATAGGGGAAGCGTACCCACCCAGGCGTAGCGAAACCCCGCCCATGCAAACGCTCGACACGCTGCGTGGCCGCTTCGAGAGCGACGGGTTCGTCGTTCTTCCGAATTTCAAGTCGCGCGAAGACATCGCCGCCCTGCGCGCCCGCGCCGCACAGATCGTCGACGCGTTCGATCCGAGCGTCGCGAGCGGCGTCTTCACCACGGCGACACACGTCACGCGCGACCGGTATTTCAAAGAGTCCGCGACGTCGGTACGTTGCTTCTTTGAAGAAGAGGCGTTCGACGAGCATGGCTCGCTGCGTCAATCCAAAAATTTTTCGATCAACAAAATCGGGCACGCGATGCACGACCTCGACCCGGCGTTCGCGGCCTTTTCGCACGGGCCCGAACTCGCCGCCATCGCGCGCGATCTCGGCAACGACGATCCGCGCGTCTATCAATCGATGTATATCTTCAAGCAGCCGCACATCGGCGGCGAAGTACGCTGGCATCAGGATGCGACGTACTTTGCCACCGCGCCACAGTCGGTCGTCACCTTGTGGTTCGCGCTCGAATCGGCGGATCGCACGAACGGGTGCTTGTGGGTGCAACGCGGGGGACATCGCACGCCGCTGCGCGAGCGCTACGCGATGGACGGCGAAACCGGCCGGCTCGAACAGCTCGACGCGACGCCTTGGCCGACGGAAGACCATGCCGAAGCGCTCGAGTGCGACGCGGGTACGCTCGTCGTCTTTCACGGCTCACTTCCGCATTACAGCGCGCCGAACCGCTCGAACGTCTCCCGGCACGCGTATACGTTGCACTTCGTCGACGGTCGAACGACGTATGCCGCCCACAACTGGATTCAGCGCAGCGAAACGTTTCCAGCCCGCGGGTTTGCGGTCTAGCCGCTCAGCCAGACGTAGCGCGCGACGAGTGCCAGCGCGACGGCGTAGAGTAACGGTTGGACCTCGCGTCCGCGTCCGCTCAGGAGCCGGATGAGCGCGTAACTGATCACACCGAAGCTCACGCCGTTCGCGATCGAGAACGTCAGCGGCATCGTGATGACGGTCAGAAATCCGGAAATCACCACCGCATAGTCGTCCCACGCGATCGCGCGCACGCCGTCGAACATCAGCGCGCCGACGACGATCAACGCGGGCGCCGTGGCCGCGGCCGGAATCGCGCTGGCCAACGGCCAGAAGATCATCGAGAGCACGAAGAGCACCGCAACCGTCGTCGCGACGAGTCCCGTGCGGCCGCCTTCTTCGATACCGCTGGCGCTCTCGATGTACGCGGTCGTCGTGCTCGTTCCCAGATACGCGCCGATCATTGCCGCGAGTCCGTCCATCGCGAACGTCCGCCGTGCGCGCAGCAAATTGCCGTTCGCGTCCATGAGGCCGGCCTTGGATGCAAGCGCGACGAGTGTCCCGGTCGCGTCGAAAAAGTCGACGAAGAAAAACGTGAAGACGACGGCTGCGATGCCGAGACCGAAAGCGGCATGCAGGTCCAGCGCACCGGTCAGCCCGGTCGGCGCGACGGGGAACGCGACGATACCGTTCGTGAACCCGCCGAACGGGACGAGCGCGCCCTTCGACCCGGCGTAGACGGGTGCGCGCGTCACGATCGCGACGAGCGTCGATGCAACGATTCCCGCGAGTATCGCTCCCGGTGTGCGGCGCACGAGCAACACCGACGTAAGGATCAATCCGAAGATCGCGACGAGCATGGGCGCTGAGACGAGCGATCCGAGCGTGACGTAGGTCGCCGGGTTCGTCACGATCGCGCCGGCGTTCTTGAGTCCGATAAAAGCCAGGAACATGCCGATGCCGGCGGTGACCGAAAATTTGAGGTGCATCGGAATCGCGCGGACGATTGCCTGACGCGCGCCGAGCAGCGAGAGCACGACGAACAGCGAGCCGGAGATCGCGACTGCGCCGAGCGCCGTCTGCCAGGGAATTTTCCCGCCGAGCACCACCGTGTATGCAAAGTACGCGTTGAGCCCCATCCCCGGTGCCTGCGCGAACGGGTACTTCGCGACGACGCCCATCAGCAGACTGCCGATCGCGGCGGCGAGTGCCGTCACGACCAGCAGTTTCGCAAACGCGTTCGGAACGACGATCGCCGCACCGAGCACCTCGGGGTTCACCAGCAGCACGTACGACATCGTGAGGAACGTCGTGACGCCGGCGCGCAGTTCGCGCGACATGGTAGAACCCGACGCTGCTACACCGAAGTAGCGATCGATCATCGGACAACGTGCGCCGCGAACGGTTTCTGCCCCTCGCACGGTCGTTGTGCAAATGGAACATCATTGACAATGTTGCGCGAACCTGAGATGATCCCGCGAACAATTTCAAGGACGGCCTCATGACCACACAGCAGCGAGAACCCGGCGTAACGCTCGCGATGCCGCTCGAGCAGCGCTTCGCGCTCATGCCCAAAGCGGAGATTCACGTTCATCTCGAGGGTGCGACCGACGCGGAAACGTCGTACACGATCGCACGGCGCAACGACGCGCCGCTGCCGGTCGCGACGCTCGACGAATGGCGCAGGTACTTCGAATTCCGTGATTTTCCGCACTTCATCAACGTCTACCGAGCCACGACCGACACGATTCGCTCGGCCGACGACCTCGCGCTGATCATTGCGCAGTTCTACGTCTATCAAGCGCGACAAAACATTCGCTACACCGAATGCTTCATGAGTATGTCGCTACACCTGCGACGTTTAGGGCCGAACGATATTCTCGATGCACTGGCCCAAGGGATCGAACGCGGCATGACGGTTTCCGATGCGCGCGTCACGTTCATCGCCGACATTTCGCGAGAAGATCCGCACACGCAAGACGCCGTTCTCGAGCTCGCGCGGCGCGGCAAGAGCCGCGGGATCATCGCCGGGATCGGCCTCGGCGGGCTGGAAGCGGAGTTTCCCCCGCATCTCTTTCGCGAAACGTACGCGCGCGCTGCGGATGCCGGCTTGCAGGTCGTCGCGCACGCCGGCGAGGCCGCGGGCTACGAGTCGGTCCGTGCGGCCGTCGACGATCTGAACGTGTCGCGCATCGGCCACGGCATCCGTATCGTCGAGTCGCCGTCATATATGGCGGAGATGCGCGAGCGGCAGATCGCGTTCGAAGTGTGTCCGGTCAGCAACTACGCGTTGGGCTCGGTCCCGAAGGGGCGGCCGCATCCGATTCGGACGATGCTCGACGCGGGCATCCGCTGTACGCTCAACTCCGACGATCCGGCCATGTTCTCGACCGATCTGGCGGCGCAGTATGCGGTCCTCGCCGATCAAGGCTTCACCTGGGACGAACTTTGGGCGCTCAATTGCGCGACGCTCGACGCAACGTTTTTGGATGACGGCGAGAAGTCCGCATACGCGCGCGAATGGGAAGCGTTTCGGTCGTCGCTCGCCTAACGTTCGACGGGTGAACGCGTATCCTCGCGACCTGATCGGGTACGGCGCCAATCCGCCGCATGCTGAGTGGCCGAACGGTGCGCGCGTCGCCGTGCAAATCGTGATGAACTACGAAGAGGGATCGGAATATTCGATTCCCGACGGCGATGGAATTTCCGAGACGTATCTCACCGAGGTGCCGGGCGCGACGCTCGGGCCGAACAAACGCGACTTGATCGTCGAATCGATCTACGAGTATGGGAGCCGCGCCGGCTTCTGGCGGCTGATGCGCATGTTCGCCGAACGCAAGATGCACGTTACCGTCTTCGGCGCCGCGCTGGCACTCGAACGCAATCCCGATGCGGCGCGCGCGATCGTCGCGGCCGGACACGAAGTCTGCTCGCACGGCTGGCGTTGGGTCGGCTTTCAGGACATGAGCATCGAGCAGGAGCGCGAGGAGATGCAGCGCGCCGTCGCGTCGATCGAACGGACGATCGGGCAACGTCCACTCGGCTGGTACTGCCGGTACGCGCCGAGCGACAACACGCGCCGGCTCGTCGTCGAAGACGGCGGATTTCTCTACGACTCCGATGCGTACAACGACGATTTACCGTTTTGGACCAACGTGGAAGGGAAGGCGCACCTGGTGATCCCGTACACGTTGGATGCCAACGATATGAAGTTCTCCGTTGCGCCGGGCTTCAGCGCGCCGAGCGGCTTCTTCGAATACCTCAAAGATGCGTTCGACGTGCTGTATGCGGAAGGGGCAACGACACCCAAGATGATGTCGGTCGGATTGCATACGCGCCTCGCCGGCCGCCCGGGCCGCGCCGCCGCGCTCGGGCGCTTCCTCGACTACGTCGGCGAGCATCAAGATGTATGGGTCGCCCGCCGCGTCGATATCGCGCGACATTGGATCGCGCACCACCCGCCGGAGTCGTATCACTGAAAACCGTATCCGCCTCGATCGCTGCACGTATCGAGCAGCTCGCGATCTTTGGGGCGACCCCCACCGGCATCGACCGCCGCCTCTTTACGCGTGCCGACGCGAACGCCCGCGCGCTTTTCGTGTCGTGGGCGCGCGCTGCCGGGCTGGCCGTCGAACAAGACCGCGCGGGGAACGTCTTCGCGCGCCGCGCCGGACGGCGCGAACTTGCACCGATCCTGAGCGGATCGCATCTCGATACGGTGCCGACGGGCGGCGCGTACGACGGTGCATATGGGGCGATCGCCGCGCTCGGCGCAATCGAAGCGCTGAGCACAGCGGGCACCGTGACCGACCATCCGGTCGAAGCCGTCGCATGGGCCGGCGAAGAGGGAAGCCGCTTTCCCCTCGGATGTTTGGGCAGCGCGGCATTTGCCGGGCTCAGCGACATGGCGACGATCGACGCGCTTGCCGACGAAGACGGTGTGACGTTTGCGCAAGCTCGCGCCGGCGAGAACGGTCTTCTTGCGGATGTGCCGATGCGCGAACGCGCGCAGCCGCCGGTCGGCTACGTCGAGTTGCACATCGAACAGGGTCCGGTGTTGGAACGTCGGGGCGCGCGGCTCGGTAACGTAACGGCCATCGCCGGGCAGGCGCGTTTTGAGATCGTTGTCACCGGTGAATCCGGTCACGCGGGTACGGTTCCGATGACGA
This sequence comes from Candidatus Lustribacter sp., assembly GCA_965277075.1. Lineage (GTDB taxonomy): Bacteria > Vulcanimicrobiota > Vulcanimicrobiia > Vulcanimicrobiales > Vulcanimicrobiaceae > Lustribacter. The sequence goes on along the minus strand of OZ255707.1, from coordinate 2,200,691 downwards.
TGCGTCGCGACGCGCTCTCCGCGGTCGCCGAGATCGTGCTCGCGCTCGAAGCGTCAGCGCGAGCATTGCCCGATGCGGTGCTCACCGTGGGACGCCTCGTCGTGGAACCGAATCAGCAAAACGTCATCCCGCACCGCGTCCGATTTCGCGTCGACGCGCGCAGCGTCGATGAACCGGTACTCGGCGCGCTGCGCGATGCGGTCGTCGCGACGGGCGAACGCATCGGCGCCGCGCGCAACGTGCACGTCGAGGCGACCTTGATCGAAACGCGGCGCGCCGCGACGATGGACGCGGCGCTGCGTGACGCCGTCGCCGAAGCGTTTGCCGAGTTCGACGTCACGGCAGTCGATCTCCCGAGCGGGGCCGGACACGATGCGATGTGCGTCGCGACGGTCGCGCCGGTCGCGATGATTTTCGTGCCGAGCGCCGGCGGCCTCAGTCACGTCGATGCGGAGTATACGTCACCCGAAGATTGCGAGCTGGGGGTTCGCGTGCTTACCCGATCGATCGTCGCGATCGATCGTCTCATGACGAAGGAAGGTTGATGCGTTTTTTCATCTGCGGTTCGGCGTTACGCGGCCAGCCGGATCATACAAATCTTGGAGCGGCGACGTTTGTGGCGGAAGCCGCGACGGCGCCGCGGTATCGCCTGCACTCCGTCAACGGACAGCATCCGGGAATCTATGAAGTGGCCTCGGGCGGCATCGCGATCGAGGGCGAAATCTACGAGATGACCGACGCGCAGCACGCGCACTTGATCTCGACCGAACCGCCGCACCTGTTCGAAGCGCCGATCGCGCTCGACGACGGCACGAGCGTGAGCGCGATGCTCTATCCCAAAGAAAAAATCGATGAGTTCGGCTGGCCCGACATCTCCCAATATGGAAGCTGGGCCGCCTACAAAGCCGCGACTCCATAGATAACGTGGTGGACGTCAACTGTGACATGCAACGAGTGATCGTCTTTGATCCGCGCCGATATGTGTACGACGGAAACGGAACGCCGGTGCGGCTTATTTTGCGGCCACCACGCGCCGATGTCAAAGTTTTCGTCGGGGCCGTTTCAAGACGTATCTCGGCACGATCAGCGAGTTCCGTATCGGTCCATACGTTCTCCATGATCTGCCGTCAGCGACGGGCGGTGTACCGTTGATCGGCGACGCGGTCTGGCGTAACTTCAATATCGTGTTCGATTTTTCACGCTCGGTGATGTATCTCACCCCGAGACGCGAAGGGCGCCGTAGAGAATGACGGCGGGTCGAATTACGCTCGAACTCGCGCGGCGCGCGGTCGACGCGATCATCGAGCGCGCGACGGCGCGCGGTTACTGCATCGCGGTTGCGGTCGCCGATGCGAACGGCGACTTCATCGCCTTCGCGCGCATGGACGATGCGTATCTGCGCTGGGGGCGTCATGCCCGGCGCAAAGCGTTCACGTCGGCGATGATGGGCCGCGACACGCAAGCCTTCTACGACGAACTCCAACAGCGCAAACGTACGTTGCTGGACTACGGCGAGCCGGAGTTCACCACGCTTCCGGGCGGCGTCGCCGTATACGACGGCGACCGTTGTATCGGGGCGGTCGGTGTGACCGGCGCCGCCCGCGGCACCGACGAGGAACTCGCGCGAGCGGCCGTGACGGCGATGGGTTTTAACGCGACCGTCTCCGGTCGAGGTGACCTTGACGCACTCTTCGGCGGTGAACCGCAATAGTGAGCGCAGCGTCGGCGAAACGGCGCTCGACGCAGCGCGAAGCTCTCACTCGATACGCAAACCGAAATAATACGTCTTCATGCACGGCCGAGGAAATTGAGCACGCGCCGGCACATAAGAGCCGCGCGTCATTGTCGTATGTCGCGAGGCTGGCGTCCGCGAACAGATGTTGCTCGCCGGGGTAGAGGAAGAGTTCGGCTCGTTCGGTCGAGTCAACGAGCGCGCGGCCCGCGTCGAGGTCGCCATCCCCAACGAAGAACGGGTCTGCGTCCATCGCGTGGATCTGGACGGGCACGGCTGCGGGCCATGACGAGCCGAATTCCGCGGCCGGAACGCACGCGTGGAACAAGAGCGCACCCCGTGCTCCCGGCCGGGTCTGGGCCAGTTTTTGGGCGGCCAGCATGCCGAGCGAGAAGCCCGCATAGCCGAGTTCATTGGGAAGCGCTTCCGCGACGCGTATTCCACGCTCGATGATCGCGCTGAAGCCGACGCTCTCGGCGAAGGCGACGCCCCCCTCGAGAGTGCTGAACCTTCAGCCGTCGTAGAGGTCCGGCGTGTGAACGATGTGTGCCGCTTCCCGCAGTGCTTCAGCAAAGCCGTGGACCCCGTAGTCTGCCCCTGTGCGTGATGAAAAAGCAAGACCTCAGTCATGACTGGTCCGTCTTGGAGTTCCCGACATTGTCGTCAGCTTCCGCGGTAGGTGCTGTAACCCCATGGGGAGAGCAACAGTGGGATGTGGTAGTTGCGCCGAATATCGGTGATGCGAAACCGGACGGCGATCGTATCGTAGAACGTGTCGATGCCGATGCGCGCGAAATATGGGGCCACGGCAAACGTCAACTCGTAGATTCCCGTGATGAGGTTGCGCGCGAGCGGGGCATCGGTGCGACCGTCCCGATTCGTGACCGCCGCCGCAACCGGGATCGCTTCGTTGCCGTCGATCCGCGCAAGCGCGACGACGATGCCGGCGGCGGGTCGGCCGACAGCCGTATCGAGGACGTGTGTCGAGAGCACTTAGGCCATCCCTAGGTTCCCGGTCCCTTGGCGCCTGCGTCGATCCACGCGCCGAGTTGCGCGCGCTCGGCGTCGGTGATGTGCGTGACGTTGCCGAGCGGCATCGCGTGCGTCGCGACAGCTTGCGCGCGAATCATCGGCGCGTTCGCGACGATGTGCTCGGGCGTATCGAGTAAGACGCCTTGCGGGGCCGATACAAAACCGGCGTACGTCGGATGTGCTGCGTGACAGACCGCGCAGCGCTCGCCGAGAATCGGCGCGATCTCCGCATACGTTACGGCGCTTCCCGTCGACGCAACGGCACCGTTCGGCGCGCGCGGCGCAATGAAAATCGCGATCGTCGCGATCACGATCGCGGCGGCGGCCGGCAAGCCGAACACGACGCGTTTGAAATGCGTGAGCACGTAGAAGCGGCGGACGAGAACGCCCGCGATCGATAAGCCGGCGAGAACGAGCCAACCGTACGGCCCGCTGTACGTCATCGGGTAATGATTGCTAATCATGATGAAGAGCACCGGCAGCGTGAAATACGTGTTCTGCACCGAGCGCTGCTTGCCGATGATGCCGGGACGCGGATCGGGCAGTTCACCACGGCGTAGCTGCCCCACGACTTTGCGCTGACCGGGAATGATGATGAAGAAGACGTTCCACACCATGATCGTACCGACGATGGCGCCGACGTGAATGAACGCCGCTCGAGCCCCGAAGACGTGGAAAAGTCCCCAGTCGGCGAACAATAAAAACAGTCCGATCGCCGTCCACAGCGCCGTGTCGTTCCTCTCGAAGATGCGGCAAAGCGCGTCGTAGACGAACCAGCCCGCGACGATGGAACCGACACTGATAGCGATCGCTTCGGCCGGCGTGAGATTAAAAACCGACTTGTCGATCAAAAACGTCGACGCGCCGGCCCAATACACGATCGCGAGCATCGCGACGCCGGAGAGCCACGTCGAGTACGCCTCCCAGTAAAACCAATGTAAGTCGGGGCTCAGCGGTTCGCTCGTCGGACCGGTCAGAAACTTTTCGCTGTGATAGAAGCCGCCGCCGTGGACGCCCCACAGCTCGCCGTCGACGCCGCGCGCGCGCTCGGATGACGTCACCGTACGGTTGAGGTTGTCGTCGAGCCAGACGAAGTAAAACGACGCCCCGATCCACGCGATGCCGGCCGTGAGGTGAAACCAGCGAACGAGGAGACCGAGCCAGTCGAGAACGTAGGCTTGCATCAGCTGACGGACCCTTCGATGCGCAACCACGCGATCTTCGCAATCTCGTCGAGCGCCGTCGCGATCTCCGTCACGCGATCGTTGCGGGCGCGGCGCGCGAGCGCGTCAAGGATCGATGCTTTCGTGTTCTCGCGTGCACAGATCACGAACGGGAATCCGAAGCGTTCGCGATAGATGCCGTTCGCGCCGTCGAACCGCGCAATCTCGGCCGGCGTGAGCGCGTCGAGCCCGGCACCGGCCTGCTCGGTAGACGATGAGGCCGTGAGGCGCCCCTCGCGCGCGACGCGTCCGGCGAGATCGGGATGCGCGGCGATCAGCGCAACCTGCGCGTCGACCGGCGCATCGCGTACGACGTCGACCATCGCCGCGTGCAGCGCCGCACGATCTTCGAACGGCCGACGCCGCGCGGCGCTCCGCGCGATCCACGCTGAGTGTTCGAATGCGAACCCGACCGCGTCGACAAACGCGTCGTCGTCAAACGCGTTAAGGTCTTCGATGCTCGTCATCGAACACGCGACCGACGATGGGAACGTTGCTGATTCGCGATGCGGCGCATATCGAGACCTTCGACGACGATGCGCGAACGTTTGTGAACGGTTCGATCTTCGCGCGCGATGGCGCCATCGAAGCGATCGGCACGGCAGCCGATCTGCCCGCCGCCGCTGACCGTGTCGTCGACGCGCGCGGTTGCGTCGTCCTGCCGGGTCTCGTCAACACCCACCATCACTTCTATCAAACGCTGACGCGGGCGGTGCCCGGAACGCAAGACGTCGAGCTCTTCGACTGGCTGGCGGCGCTCTATCCGCTGTGGGCGCGGCTGACGCCCCAGGCGTTGCGCAGCGCGACGGCCGTTGCGTGCGCCGAACTGCTGCTCTCCGGGTGCACGACGGCGAGCGATCACACGTACCTGTGGCCGAACGGCTGCCGCATCGACGATCAGGTCGAGGTCGCGCGCGACGCCGGGTTGCGGTTTCACGTCGCGCGTGGATCGATGTCGATCGGGCGTTCCAAAGGCGGCTTGCCGCCGGACGCATGCGTGGAAGACGAAGCAGCGATCCTGGCCGATACGCAGCGTGCCATCGAGGTGCATCACGATGCGCGCCGCTTCGCGATGACGCGCGTCGTCGTCGCACCGTGCTCGCCGTTCTCCGTTTCGGACGATCTGATGCGCGAAAGCGTTGCGCTCGCGCGCGCGTACGGCGTCATGGCGCACACGCACCTCGCGGAGACACTCGACGAGGATCGATATTGCCGCGAGCGCTATGGTCTGCGGCCGGTCGAGCTTGCCGAGAAGCTGGGCTGGATGGGCGCCGACGTGTGGCACGCGCACGTGGTGCATCCGTCCGCGGACGAAGTGCGGCGCTTGGGCGCAACGCGCACCGGCGTCGCGCACTGCGCGACGTCCAACATGCGGCTCGGCAGCGGTATCGCGCCGGTGCGGGCGCTCGTCGATGCCGGCGCACGGGTCGGACTCGGAGTCGACGGCTCGGCGTCGAACGATAGCTCGCATCTGCTCGACGAAGCGCGTCACGCGATGTTGCTGCAACGCGTGCGCGGCGGAGCGACCGCGATGACGGCGCGCGAAGTATTGTGCCTCGCGACGCGCGGCGGCGCGGACGTCCTCGGTCGCGATGACGTCGGCGCACTCGCCCGGGGGATGGCGGCCGATATCATCGGCGTGCGCGTCGACGATCTCGCGACGGCCGGTGCCGCCGTGCACGACCCGCTCGCCGCACTCGTGTTCTGCCGGCCGCCCAACGTCGACTTCACCGTCGTCAATGGTGAGCCACTCGTCGAGCACGGCAGGCTGACACGCGTCGATGTCGCGCGCCTCGTCGCGCGGCACAACGTGCTGGCGCGCGATCTGGTCAGCTGAGAATCGGGACCGGCTGGTTCGCTGTCGCGGCGATCGCGGCGAGAACGCGTTCGGGCGTGAACGGCACGTCGCTCAACCACGCGCCGGTCGCATCGTGAATCGCTGCCGCCACCGCGGCGGCGAACGGAACGAGCGGCATCTCCGACATACCGCGCGCGCCGAAGGGCCCGTTCGGGTCAGCGGTTTCCACGATCACCGGATAGATTTCGAGCGGCACGTCGAGCGCCGTCGGCAACAAGTACGTCGTGAAGTTCGGCGTGAGCATGCGGCCGTCGCGAATGCGAAGATCTTCGGTCAACGCGTAGCCAATCGCTTGCGCGATGCAGCCTTCGATCTGTGCCTCGACTTGCTGCGGGTTGATCGCGCGACCGACATCGTTCACGCTCACGACGCGCACGACGTGCACCAGCCCGGTCGCCGTATCGACCTCGATCTCGACCGCCTGCGCGACGTAACCGTAACAGTAGTGCGGTGTACCTTGTCCGTCGCGGTCGTACGGGGTCGTTGCCGGCGGACGATACTGCACGGTCGCCGACGGTAGGCCGTCCCGCGTGAGATTGCGCAGCGCGAGTTCGCATGCGTCCTTGACCGCGCGTCCCGACATCAGCGTCATGCGCGAGGCCGACGCCGATCCGGCATTGGGCGCCTCGGAGCTGTCGTCGGTGATCATCACGATCGCTTCGAGCGGAAGCGAGAGCGTTTCCGCGGCGATCTGCCGCAGCGCGAGATGCGAACCCTGGCCGACGTCGGCCGAACCCGTTCGCACGCGCGCGCCGCGAACGCCGTCAAGCACCACAAGTTCGACCGTTGCCGTCGACTGTTCCGGAAAGCCGAACGAATAGCCGACATTTTTGATGCCGCTCGCCAAACCGACGCCCCGCTTGCGAACGGCGTTCGCATCGTTCGCGGGCGGCGGAATGCGCAGCGCGGCCTCCGCGATGCAGCGCTCCAGCACCGGTACCGCGCTCACGCCGGCCGGCATGACGCTCCCCGACGGATTGATGCTGCCCTCACGATAGAGATTGCGGCGGCGCACGTCGGCGGGATCGAGTCCCAGCGCTTCGGCGATGCGTGCGATCATCGATTCCGCGGCGAATTGGGCTTGCGGTGCGCCGAAGCCGCGGAACGCCCCCGAGGGCACGTTGTTCGTGTAGGTCACGATACCGTCGATCGCGACGTTCGGGACCGCATACGAACCGGCGCCGAACGAGATCGCGCCCTTGAGCACTTCGACGCTGGTCGAAGCGTAAGCGCCGCCGTCGGCGATCAGCGTCGTCTCGACCGCCGTGATCGTGCCGTCGCGCTTCGCTCCCCAGGTCGCCGTGATATGGAAGGGGTGCCGTTTGTGATGCCCGATCATCGATTCTTCGCGCGTCCACTTGATCGCGGTCGCGCGGCGCAGTTTCCACGTTGCGACCGCCACGAGTGCCTGGACGCCGAGATCTTCGCGGCCGCCGAATGCGCCGCCGATCTTCGCATATTTGACGATGACCTGTTCTTCGGAGACGCCAAGGATCTTGGCGATCTGTTTGCGGTCTTCGTGCAGCCATTGGCCGGCCGTCTCGATGACGATGCGGCCGCGCTCGTCGAACGAGGCGACGCCGGCATCGGGCTGCAGGTACGCGTGCTCCTGCCACGAGGTGGTGAACGTGCCGTCGACGACGACATCGGCATCGGCGAAACCCCGCACGACGTCGCCGTGGCGAATCTTCTGATGCAGCAAGATGTTGTCGCGATCCGCGTGTACGCGGGGCGCGCCGGGCGCAAGCGCCTCGTGTACGTCTCGTATGACCGGCAGATCGGTGTACTCGACCCGCACGAGTGCGGCGGCACGCTGCGCGGCATGCTCCGATTCGGCGACGACGAGCGCGACCCGATCGCCGTAATGCCGGACGACGTCATCACAGAGCACGGGCTGATCCGCGTCGATGAGCCCGTAGCGGTTGTGCGGCACGTCGGCGGCCGTCAGCACGTCGACGACGCCGGGGAATGCGCGCGCGGCGGTCGTGTCGATCGTGCGGATGCGGGCGTGCGCGCGACGCGCGAAGACCGTCTTGATGCGCAGCATCCCCGGGGCGATCAGATCGGCCGGATACGCGGCTTCGCCCGTGACTTTGCCGAGCGCGTCGTAGCGCGGGTGCGACGTACCGATATGCTTCACGTGCCGACTTCTACGACGGCGGACGCCGCGTCGACCTCAGCCGCCGACTCGATCGCTTTCACGATTTTCGTATAGCCGGTGCAACGACAGATATTGCCGCTGATCGCGCTTCGGACATCCGCAGCGGTGGTCTCGCCGCGTTCGTCGAGCAATTTCGCTCCCGCCATGATCATGCCGGGGATGCAGAAGCCGCACTGCACGGCGGCATGATCGATGAAGGCTTGCTGCACGGGATGCAGTTCATCGTTGCGCGCGAGTCCTTCGATCGTCGTGATCGACGCGCCGTGCGCTTGCGGTGCGGGGACGAGACACGACATGACGGCGCGCCCGTCCATCCAGACGGTGCAGGCGCCGCATTCGCCTTCGGCGCAGCCTTCTTTGGCGCCGGTCAAACCGGCCGCGTCGCGCAAGGCGTCGAGCAGTGAGAGGTGCGTGACGTCCGAGAGTTCCCGCCGCCGCCCGTTGATCGTGGCCACGACGGTGCCGCTGAAGGGCGTCGCTTCTGCCGCGTGTTCGGGCGTCTCGAGCAGGACCGGCGCGGCGGGAAGTCCGTTGGCTTCGGTGCCGTCGGCGAGAACTTCGAGGGCGCGTTCGACCAGCGCGACGACGGCGGTGCGCCGGTAGTCGGCCGAGCCGCGCACGTCGTCGATCGGCGTTACGGCCGTCGCGGCGAGCGTCGCGGCTTCGGTGCGAGCGGCACGATCGAGGGGCCGCCCGGCGAGCGCCGCTTCGGCGTCGCGAACGCGAACGATCGTCGGTCCGACGCAACCGATCGCGATGCGCGCAGCGACGACGCGCGAAGCGTTGAACGTCAGAACGATCGCAACGTTGATGACGGAAATCGCTTGCGCGCGCCGCAAGCCGAGCTTGAGAAAAACACCGCGGCGCTCGGCACCCAGCCGGCGCACGCTGATCGATCGAACCAATTCGTCGCGCCGGAGTGCCGTGGTCCGAAAGCCGGTAACGAACGCTTCCACGTCGACGCGCCGGCGGGCCCCCGCGGAGGCGAGTTCGATCTCCGCGTCGAGCGCGACGAGTGCGGTGATCGTATCGTTGGCCGGCGACGCCGTGACGAGGTTTCCGGCGATCGTTCCGCGCGTGCGAATCTGTGGTGCGCCGACCTCGAGGCACGCCTGCAGCAACGGCAGCGCGTCGCGCCGCATCTCCGCCGACGCCAAGACGTCGTTGTGGGTCGTAAGCGCGCCGAATACGAGCCGGTCGCCGTGCTCACCGATGAAACGCAATTCGGATTCCAGTGCTGTGAGGTCGATCAATTCGCGGGCCGGTTTGGTGCCGCGGCCCAGTTCGACCATGAGATCGGTGCCGCCGGCGACGATCCGTGCGTCGGGCCCGGCGTGCGCGATAACTGCGAGTGCATCCACGAGCGATGCGGGACGGCGATAGACCTCGACCATTTCATCCTATTCCGACCGGACGGCCGGCGTTCTTCTCGCCTGTTGGCGCACGGCGCGCGGGCGGTTCGCGACGAATGAACCACGGCAGGTTCGGTGCGCGTCCCCAACTCTACCAAATGCATCTGACCGATGTCGAGCGCGATAAGCTCTTGCTGAGCTATGCCGCGGAGATGGCGTGGCGTCGCAAAGCTCGCGGCTTGCGCCTGAACCATCCGGAGTCGATCGCCGTGATCGCGTCGTTCGTCCTGGAAGGTGCGCGCGATGGACGCAGCGTCGCCGACCTGATGCAAGCGGGACGCGAAGTGCTCACCCGCGACGATGTGATGGACGGAATTCCGGAAATGATCGAATCGGTGCAGGTCGAGGCGACATTCCCCGACGGATCCAAGCTCGTGACCGTCCACGAGCCGATTCCATGATTCCCGGCGAAACGTTCGTCGTTCCGGGCGAGATCGAACTCAAGCCCGGGCGCCGGCGCGTACGGATCAGCGTCGCCAATCTCGGCGACCGTCCGGTCCAGGTCGGCTCCCACGCGCATTTCTATGAGGTGAACGACGCGCTGCAATTCGACCGCGATGCAGCGCGCGACATGATCCTCGACATCCCGGCCGGGACGGCGATCCGCTTCGAGCCGGGGATCGAGCGTCCGGTCGATCTCGTCGAGGTCGCCGGCGAGCGACGTTTCGCGTGATCGTTTCGCGCGAGCAGTATGCGCGTCTCTACGGTCCGACGACCGGCGACCGGATGCGCCTGGCCGATACGGAGCTCATCGTCGAAATTGAGCGCGACCTTACCGGCTACGGCGACGAGCTCTCATTCGGAGGCGGAAAAGTTATCCGCGACGCCATGGGCCAGCACCCGACGATCTCGCGGGCCGAGGGCGCGCTCGATACCGTCATCACCAACGCGATCGTGATCGACGCCGGCGGAATCTACAAAGCCGACATCGGCATCCGTGACGGGCGGATCGCGGGAGTCGGCAAAGCCGGCAATCCGTTCATCATGGACGGCATCACCCCGGGACTGGTCGTCGGCGCGACCACCGAGGCCATCGCCGGTGAAAACATGATCGTCACGGCCGGCGCCGTCGATTCGCACGTTCATTTTATCTGCCCCCAGCAGGTCGCGGCGGCGATCGGTAGCGGCGTGACGACGATGATCGGCGGCGGCACGGGCCCCGCGTCCGGCACCAACGCGACGACGTGTACGCCGGGCGCATGGCATCTCGGTCAGATGTTTCTGGCCATGGAATCGTTGCCGGTCAACGTCGGCTTGCTCGGCAAAGGGAACGCCACCGGTCTCGCGCCGCTCTACGAGCAGATCGACGCCGGTGCGATGGGCCTGAAGCTGCACGAAGACTGGGGGACCACGCCGCGCACGATCGATGCCGCGTTGCGGGCCGCGGACGAAACGGACGTGCAAGTGTCGATCCACACCGACACGCTCAACGAAATGGGCTTTCTCGAGTCGACGATTCGCGCGATCGCCGGCCGCACCATCCATACGTTTCATACCGAAGGTGCCGGCGGCGGCCACGCACCCGACATCATCCGCATCGCGGGCGAGTCGTACGTCTTGCCGTCGTCGACGAACCCGACACGCCCGTACACGGGGAACACCGTCGCGGAACATCTCGACATGCTGATGGTCTGTCATCACCTCAATCCGGCGATCCCTGAGGATGTCGCGTTCGCCGACTCGCGCATTCGCGGTGAGACGATCGCCGCCGAAGACGTCTTGCACGACATTGGCGCCATCAGCATGATGTCGTCGGATTCGCAAGCGATGGGGCGCGTCGCCGAAGTGGTCACGCGGACGTGGCAAACCGCGCACAAGATGCGCGTGCAACGCGGACCGCTGCCCGGCGAGAAACCGGGCTCCGACAACGTTCGAGTGAAGCGGTACGTCGCGAAGTACACGATCAATCCGGCGATCGCGAGCGGCGTCGCGGCGCACGTCGGCTCGATCGAGGCCGGCAAGCTCGCGGATCTCGTCGTGTGGAAACCTGCATTTTTCGGCTTCCGCCCGGAGCTCGTCATCAAGAGCGGAACGATCGCCTATGCCGCGATGGGAGATGCAGCCGCGTCGATTCCGACACCGCAGCCGGAGCGCATGCTGCCGATGTGGGGCGCTTTCGGCGCGGCGCCGGCATCGTGCGCGGTCACGTTTGTCTCGCAGCGCAGCGTCGACCGCGGTCTCGCCGATCGCATCAACGTGCGCCGCTCGTTCGTGCCGGTCGGCAACACGCGCAGCATCGGCAAACGCGACATGGTGCACAACGATGCGACGCCGCACATCGTCGTCGACCCAAAGACGTATGTTGTGCGCGCCGACGGCGAACTGATGACGTGCGAACCGGCGAGCTCGCTGCCGCTCGCGCAGCGCTACGCGCTTTTCTGATGGCCGTCCGTCGCGTCGAGCGCGTGATCGGCAACCTCACCGACTTTCCGGTTGGCACGCGGCTGGTCGAACGCGTCACGATCGAGAGCGGCGCAATGGCGCGACGCCTCCTGCGCTTGCCGACGAGTATCGGCGATCTCGGCGTGGTCTTCGGCGACGGCACGCGCTTGCGCGACGGCGACGTGCTGCTCGCCGACGAATCGCGCGTCATCGCGGTTGCGGTCGGGCCCGACGACGTGCTGGTGCTCTATCCGGCATCGATCGGCGCGGCGGCGAAACTCGGTCACGCGCTCGGGAATCGGCATCTGCCCGTCATTCACGACGGCGACGCGTTAATCGTCGGGTATACCGACGTCCTCGAAGCGCTGATCGTCAAGCTGGGCGTCCGCTACGAACGCGCGACGCGGATTCTCGAGCGCCCATTCGTCCACGCCGCCGCCCCGCACGTGCACTGACGTGGTGGATTCCCGGTTTTTGCAGCTGTGTGACAGCGCGTTTCCCAGCGGTGCGTTCTCCCATTCGTTCGGGTTGGAAACGGCGATCGTCGAGCGCGACGTCATCGATGCGGCGAGCGTGCGTGCGTGGATTGCCGGTTATTTGCAGCAGACGCTCGCGACGCTCGATGGGCGCGCGATCGTTTTGGTGTTGCGCGGGAGCGATGTGGCTGAACTCGACGCGTTCATCGACGCGAGCGTCTTCGCCGCGGAAGTGCGCAGCGCGAACCGGCGGCTAGCGCGCGCAACGCTCGACGCTTACACGACGATGGGCATCGACGACACCGGGATGCGGGACTACCGCGTCGCGGTCGGCGAGGCGCGCGCGGCCGGCATCCACGCGCTCGCGGTGGCGCTCGGCTATCGCGCGATCGATGCGTCGCCCGGCGATGCTGTATGCGGCTATCTTAGCGCCGCGGCCGCGGCGCTCGCAGCCGTCGCGGCGCGCGCGGTTCCGCTCGGCCAGCGTGACGTCGGCGCGTTATTGTGGTCGCTCCGCGAACCGATTCGGACCTTGGCAGCCGAAGCGCTGCAAGCGAGGAGCACGGCCGATCTGCACGCGAGCGCGATTGCGTGTGAAATCGACGCGATGCGTCATGCCGGATTGAACGGCCGGCTCTTCGCGTCTTGAGTGCCGTGCGTGTCGGCGTCGGCGGACCCGTCGGTGCGGGGAAAACGGCGCTCGTCGAACGGCTCGCGCGTGCATTCCATCCCGCGTACGACATGGCGGTCGTGACGAACGACATCTACACGCGCGAGGACGCGCAGATTCTCACGCGCAGCGGCTGTCTGCCGCCGGAGCGCATCGTCGGCGTCGAAACGGGCGGCTGCCCGCACACGGCGATCCGTGAAGACGCCTCGATGAACCTCGAAGCGATCGCCGAACTCGAGGCGCGCTTTCCCGGCTTGCGCATGGTGATCGTCGAGAGCGGCGGCGACAATCTCGCCGCGACGTTCAGCCCCGATCTGGCCGACGTCACGATCTATGTGATCGACGTCGCCGGCGGTGACAAGATTCCGGCGAAGGGCGGCCCCGGTATCACGAATGCCGACCTGCTCGTGATCAACAAGATCGACCTCGCGCCGTACGTCGGTGCCGATCTCGAACGAATGCGCCGTGATGCGACGGCGGCGCGCGGCGCGCGCCCGTGGCTGTTCACCGACATGCGGCACGGCACGGGGCTCGAACCGCTCGTCCGATTCGTTACGGGCGCCGCGCTCCTCGACGTGAGCGCATGACGACCGGCAGCATCGCGCTCACCTGCGCGATGCGTGAAGGACGTTCGTGCATCCCGCACGTCCGCTACGACGGGCTTGCGCGCGTGAGCCGCGCGCGCCGTAACGGGGCCGCGTCGCACGTCGTCGTCGCGCATCTGGGCGCCGGCATCCTCGGCGGCGACGCATTTACGACGGCCGTCGACGTCGATCCGGAGGCGGCGCTCGTCGTCGCCGGCCAAATGGCGCTGCCGGTGTATGCGGGCAGCGCGGCATCGACGACGCGAACGACGTTACGCATCGCGCGGGACGCGTCGCTCGTCTTTCGCAGCGAACCGCTGATGCTCGATGTCAACGCGCAGCACGACGCCGAGGCGACGGTCGATGCGGCAGCGGGGGCAATCGCGATCGTCGCTGACGTCGTCGTCGCCGGCAGCGGTGCGGTCGCGCGCATGCGGACGACGGCGCGGATCGACGGACGTCTCGTCCTGCGCGACGCGTGCAACCTGCGGTCCGATTCGGGCGCCGTCGCGACGGTGATCGTGGTCTGTGACGATGAGCTTCGGCGGGCCGCGATGAGCCTCGCCCTCGAACGCGTGATCGCGGAAGCCGCTGTGCGCGCCGGTTTGGGCGCGACCGGCGCGGCGCTCGTCGTCCGTGCGGTGAGCCCGCGCGTCTGGTCCCTGCAGCGCCTCGTCGACGACCTCGTTACATCTATCCAATCGCCGGAGCCGTTACGTTTGTTACGCTCTGGACGAATTCCGCAAGTCGAAGCGACAACAGCGGATCGCCGGTATGCTGCGCATTGAGGTGCACGACTTGCGAGATGTGATTGTGACGCGGCAAGTACAAGATGTTCGGGAAGTGGCTGTCGCGCGCGAACAGCGCGTCGGCGAGCTGCATCGCTTGCGCCTGAAATTCTGGTGGATCGAATTCTGCGGCGGCGAACAGCAGGGGCGCGCGCGAGGCCATGAGTCCGTCGATCGCGGACGCAGCGGCCGTTGCTGTAACATCGTCGCCAATGTACGCGCGCGTGCCGTCCGAGGGCGGGTACGTCGTGAAATCATAGACGCCGGAAAGCAACACGATCCCGGCGACCCCGATCCCGCCCCGGACGTAGAGATCGGGTCGGGCAGCGTACATCACGGCGTGCGCTGCGCCCGCCGATTGACCGACCAACACGATCGCTTCCGAGTTGCCGCCGAACCGGCCGATGTTGTCGCGAACCCAGCCGATCGCCGCACCGACGTCTTCCGCGCCGGCGGGATAGCGGTTCGCCGGCGCAAGGCGATACCGCATCGTGACCCCGACGAAGCTGTTGCACGCCGACCAGAGGCCGATGTTGTCATAGTACGGCGTTCCCGGTAGGACGTTATCGCCGCGAACGAAGCCCCCGCCGTGCACGTAGATCACGACCGGGCGCGGTCCGGTCGCCTCGGTCGCGAAAACGTTGAGCCGGTTGCGCTCGTCGGCTCCGTAGGGCTGATCCCGTGTTACCGTCACGCCGGGCGGCAGCGCGCGGGAATGATTCGGGGCGTAGAGCTCTTGGGTCGCACTGACGAGCTCCGGCGTGATCGCCGTTCCCATCGCCGCAATTGCTCGTGCATAGTCGTCGCGCATGTGATCTGCGTTGCATCTCCGACGCACCGAAACCCGCTTGCGTTCGTGCCCCGGGAGGCGTCACCGGGCGTGCGCTCAAAATTGAACGGATGCCCGAGCGCGCGCCGTTTATCGAGGTCGTTCGAGATGCTGCGCTGGCGCGTGGATCGTCGCTCGCACTCGACGAGCTTCGCTACGTTGACCTGTGGCAACAGGCGGGACGCGTCGCCCACGCTCTCGCATCACGCGGGGTACGTCGCGGCGAACGCGTTGCGATCTATAGCGAGAATCGCTTGGGCTTCGTTCTCGCGTATCTCGCCGTTCTGCGTCTGGGAGCGATCGCCGTACCGACCAACGTGTTGTATCGTGCGACCGATCTCGGCAACATTCTCAGCGACGCCGAGCCGCGGCTTGTCGTCGGTTCCGCGCAGACGCGCCCGTTCGTTCCGGTCGACATGCCGTTCGTCGACGCGGCCGACGTCGAGGCGTGGGCGCTCGACGCCGCAAACGACGATGATCCACCGATCGTCGTCGCGCCCGACGACGTCGCGATCATCATCTACACGAGCGGCACGACGGGTCGCGCCAAAGGGGCCATGATTAGCCACGGCAACCTGAGCGCGATCGCGCGGCAGATCGGCGCCGCGTGGCGCTGGACGCCGGACGATACGCTGCTGTTGACGCTGCCGCTCTTTCACGTGCACGGTTTGGGCGCCGGGCTCAACGGGACGCTCGCGAGCGGCGCGCACGCGATTCTACGCGAACGCTTCGAAGCGAACGACGTCGGCACGCTGTTGCGTTCAGGCGGCGTCACGATGTTTTTCGGCGTGCCGACGATGTACGTGCGGTTGATCGAGAAGCTGGCCGGCCAGACCTTCACCGGCGTGCGGCTCTTCGTTTCGGGATCTGCCGCGCTGCCGGCCGACGTCCATCGCGCGTTCGAAGAAAGGTTCGGCGCGTCGATTCTCGAGCGCTACGGCTCGACCGAATTCGGTTTTCCGCTCGGCAACCGCTACGACGGACCGCGCGTCGTCGGCAGCGTCGGCGTCCCGATGTCCGATGACAGCGTCGTAACGATCGTCGCTCCCGGAACGACGGACCGCGTCGCCGACGGTGACGTCGGTGAATTGCTCGTTTCCGGCCCGAATGTGTGCGCCGGCTACTGGAACCGTCCGGACGCGACCGTCGACTCGTTCATCGTGCTCGACGGACGGCGCTGGTTCCGTTCGGGCGATCTCTTTCGTTACGATGCGCAATCCGGCGTGTATGTCGTGATGGGGCGCCTCAAAGAGCTGATCATCAGCGGCGGTTTCAACATCTACCCGCTCGAAGTCGAAGCCGAGATGCGGTTGCAGGCCGGAGTGCGCGACGTTGCGCTCGTCGCGATGCCCGACGCGGCGCGCGGCGAGATTCCGGTCGCGTTCGTCGAGGCGGATCCAAGTTTCAGCAGCGCTGCGTTCCTACTGAACCTGCGCGAACGGCTCGCGAGCTTCAAGATTCCCAAAGAAGTGCACGTCGTCGAAGCGCTGCCGCGGAACGCGATGGGGAAAGTCGAGAAACAACGGCTGATCGGAGGCATGCGTGGCGGAGCCTGACACGTTGAGTCAAGCGGTGATGGAAGCGGAGGTCGCGACGCGCAACTACGAGCTCTCGCGCGACCGCTACGTGCACACCCTGCGCGCCGATGCCGAAGCGAAAGTCGTGGGAAGCGTCGCGAAACGTCGCGAGAAGCTGATCGTCGAGGTCGAGAACTTACGGCTTCTCGTGGTGTCGCGCGCCGAAAGCCGGACGGCCGCCGTGAAAGCCTACGCGCTGCGCGCTCCGACGCGCGTCACCGCGACGTCGCTGTTACCGCCGAACGCCGGCGACCGGGTCGGGAACGACGGCGTGGACAAGCTGTTCCGATCAGCGGTGAAAGCTGCTGAAGATTTCAATGAAGTCAACGAGATCTTGCGTAAGCGGCGTGACAGTCTCGAAGCGATCGATATCGAGATGCGCACCGTGCTCGCAGAGCACCACAACGATCTGATCCGCTTCTTGGAAACGCCTGACGGCCTCATGAACGCGTTCAAACGCGATCCGCTGCTAGGTCAAGCACACGCACGCATGAAGTCGGCCGTCGCGAAGCGCGATGCCCTTGCGGCACGCAACCCGGCGCCGGAGAGTGCGGCTTCGTGAGCAGCGACGATGACGAACTGCTGCCGGGTCATCCGGATTTCGAACGGGCTCTCGCCCTCGGGCAGTTCGAATTTGCCAAGGCGCGATTTGTTCGCTCTCTCACCACGGGATCGGTCGAGCAGCTGATCGACATCGCGTCGCGCGAACGCGACAAGCTGACGGTCGAGATCAAAAACCTACAGTCGGTCACGCGGACACGCTATGAGACGGCCATGCGAGCCGCACGAGCGTACGCGGCGATCCTCCCGCATCGCGTCGGGAAGACGTGGCTGCAGCCGCCGGCGCCGCTCGAGAAAGTCGGCGAATTCCACGGGTCCGAGCGAATCTACAAACACGCCGCGAAAGCCGCGAAAGATTTCGCCGAAGCGCAGGCGGTTCTCGCGAAAAAGCACAACCAGCTCGCAGCGCTCGAACGCCAGTTGCGGGAGCGTCTCGACCGGCAAGGCGCCGCCCTCGAACGCGAGCTGTCGATCCCGGGCGGTCTCGACATCGCACTCAAACGCGATCCGCTGCTTAACCGCGCCTATCTCCAGATGAAGTCGCTCGTTACCGACGACGAACTCGGCGAGATCGTCAGCGACGGCGGCGCGAGTGAGCGAACGAGTACGAAGCCGAGCGCGACTCCCGAGGGCGGCACCGGCAACGGCGCCCCGTCGCAATTTCCCGACGAGCCGTTGTAATGCTCGACCTCGCGTTCATTGTGGGAATCGTGTATCGTGCATGACAGGCCGGTAACACCGTATGATTGGTCGCCGATCGTCCGCTACGGAGGCGCCTTCGGCGGCTTGGCGATCATCGCGTACTTCGTCTTTCAAATTTTCGTCACGAAGCACATGGATCGCAACTTCAAGTACGGTTCGATTGCGATTATCGTCGCGATCGGCATCGTCGGCGCCATCGCGATTCTGCAACGCGATCCGACGGACGACGTAGCGGGCGGCGAGCGTCTCTATACAGCCGCCGAAGTTGCCGAATTGCTCAATGCGGTACGCTCGGCCGGCGGCCGGTTCGTCGACTCGTCGAACGTTGCTCCGGTCGCGTGCGCCTTCTGCGGTGAACCGAACCCCGATGTCCGAGGCCTCGACGGAACGCGATACCATCGCCGTTGCTTTCAAGCTGCGTATCGCGAACGCGAGGCGAGCGCGCGACGCCGATAACGAAACCTTGAAAATCGCATCAATGGCGTTTCTGCTCCGCCGGGAAAACGGGGATGCCTACGATGTAGAAGTCGTCGACTACTATTAGGAGCGAATGAAGATGTCTAAGGCGTTGGCCCCAGTTCATCCCGGCGAAGTTCTCGCCGAGGATTTCATGGCGCCTATCGGGCTCACCGCGAACCAACTCGCACTGAGTCTGCCAAATGGAGCGCGATCTCCATGGCGCGGAAATTGAACGCGCGGTACTCGTCCCGGCATAAATTGCGACGACGCTCTTGGGCCGCAACCCGCGTAAGCGCGCCCTTCGAGCGCCTCTGAAACGACTCACTTCGGAGCATGTCAGATTTTCAAATGTCGAACTCTTGAAGGCTGCGCCCGGTCTTTTGCGCCGGATCTGGCTCGCTGCTTGACGCGCGCGAGAAGGCCGCGCGCGCCGCGGGTTTTCGCCGCTTCGAAATGGGCGCGACACCGCCGTTGGTAGCGTGGAAGTCCCGTTGCCCGGCGGCGATTTCCTGACCGTGGTACGGATGCTCAAACCTGACCGTGGTACGAATGCTCAAAAACGTGGAGGCGTGATTCGCGCCAGGCCGGTCGAATCGCTCGCGGCAGTTTTTGCGGACGGGATCCCGGGAACTCTCTAAATAAATGGCTCGACAGATGAGATCACAACTCGATACGGCGAATTTGGGGGATACGGCGAATGCGGCGAATGCCCCTCAACGATCACACAAGCGACGCCCTTAATTACTCCAACCCGAACCGCGTTTGCATCGGCAAGTTTTTTCTGAAAGCCGGCGATCGCGTCGGACGCTTTGATCCGCTCGACAACGCAACCTAGATAACAAGTTGCTCTGCGGCGGTCATGAAGCTCTTTTCGTCGATATGATGCCAACTTCCGGGGCACACTACCGCGTGCCGGCGAACATCCAAAGACCCAGCTTGCATTCCCGA
This sequence comes from Candidatus Lustribacter sp., assembly GCA_965277075.1. Lineage (GTDB taxonomy): Bacteria > Vulcanimicrobiota > Vulcanimicrobiia > Vulcanimicrobiales > Vulcanimicrobiaceae > Lustribacter. The sequence goes on along the minus strand of OZ255707.1, from coordinate 2,181,297 downwards.
AGTCGACGGCGTTTCGCGCTAACTTTTTGCATTGCGCGCGGTGCGACACGCGGTACTGCAATAGCGGACGTCGGCCCAGGTCTTCGCCCACTTTTTGCGCCACGTGAACGGCCGTCCACACGTGACGCAGACCTTCACGGGGAGATCGACTTTCTTGATTCCGCGCATCGCGGTCGCTCCACCTTAGGCGGCCGCTGATGCGGACGGAACGCTGAGAAACGCGTGCATCGCGTGCCAGAAAAGTTGCCGGTTTTTCGCCCACACGCACGAGTGCGCTACGTCCGGCAGGACGACGAACTGCTTGTCACCGCTGGGCAATTTACGGTAGAACGAAACGAGGTCGTCCATCGTGGCGATACCGTCGTACTCACCGCGAATCATCATCACCGGCCCGGGCAGTTTCACCGGATCGACGATCGGAAGATTCGAGACCATGTCGAGATATGAACCCGTCGGCACCTCCATACCGTACCCCAACTCGGCCGCGCCGATCGCAGCTGCCGTGCGCGGATCCGAAGTGCCGGCTTTATCGCGCGTGAAGATGCTCTCGATCATCGACTGATCGCGCGGGCGGCGGTTATGTGATTGATAGAACGCGACATCCTTCGCTCGATTCGCGAGCGTCGGCGAACCCTCGCCGGTATAGGTGTAGGCGGCGAGGACCACGCGTCCCGCGCGTTGCGGTGCGCGCGCGGCGAAGAGTGCCGCACGCAACGCGCCCGACGACTCGCCGAAGAGGTGCGCGACCGTGACGCCGGTTTCGCGCGCGATCAGATCGCTCGTCGCCGTGAGATCGTCCGCGCCGCTCGCGATATCGGAATTGCTGTCGGTTCGCGATGATCGCCCGTAATTTTCGAAGTCAACCGTCCACACGTCGTAGCCGAGCCGCGCAAACACATCCATCACCGAATACTCGCCCGCTCCGGAGACGACCAGATCGAACGTCGGTAACGCGGAAACGGACGAACCGTGTGCGAGCAAGAGCACGGGCCGCTTCGCCTCACCGGCGCTGGGCGCACCCAGGCGCTTGCGGTAGACGGCAAGTTCGACGCTGCCTTTCGTCGCGCTATACGTCTTTTTCCAAACCGCAGGCGCCGTGGTCTGCGCGCGTGCGACCACGCCCGAAGCGGCCGCCACGCCGACGCCCACGGCGGCGATGAGACGGCGGCGGGATACGAGCGAGCACGCATATGACATGATCACCTCCGGGGGCGAACGGAAGGAAGAAGCTACGGCGCCTTGCACGGTACGCTCTCATATCGCCTGTTTTTGAGGAGAACGATTTGTCGTGTCGGCGGGCTACGTTTCTCTCGTCGGCTGCCGCCGCGAGTGCCGTCACGCTGTTCCCGGCGCGCCCGGCACGCGCCGACGAGGTGGTGCGCATCGGAACGCTCACGATCGACAACACCGCCGAGGTGTTTTACGCGCAAGACGTCGGCATGTTTTCGAAAGCCGGGCTCAACGTCGACGTGCAAACGTTCCAAAGCGGTCCCGCGTCCGCGAGCGCACTCGCGGGCGGCGCGATCGATCTCGGCATCGCCGACAGCGTAACGATGGCATCGGCACATTCGCGCGGCTTGCCGTTGACGTACATCGCGCCGGCGACGATCTACACGCGCGCGAATCCGTCGTATGTCTTGATGGTTCCGACGGCGTCGACGATCCGAACGGCAAAAGATTTCAGCGGCAAGACGCTCGCGACGAACGGCATCAAGAACATCTTACAGATTCCGACGCAGGCCTGGATCGACAATAACGGCGGCGATAGCAAGACTGTGAAATTCGTCGAGATTCCGTTTCCCGCGATGGGCGCGGCGATCGTCAACGGCACCGTCGACGGCGCGACCGTCTCCGAACCGTTCGTCACCAATTTTCTGGACACGGGCAAAGTTCGCGCGATTTCGGCCGCCGAGCGAAACGTCGCACCGGAATTCATGTTTTCCGGTTGGGCGACGACGAGTGAGTGGGCGCTCAAGCATCCTGACGCCGTGAAGAAACTCGTCGGCGTCTTCGCCGAAGCCGCGCGCTGGGGTAACGCAAATCACGCGCAGAGCGCGCAAATTTTGGTCAAAGCGTCGAAGATGCCGGCCGAAGTCGCGAACAAAATGATCCGCGCCTACTACGGCGAGCGCCTTGACGCGTTGCTGCTGCAGCCGGTGATCGACGCCGCCGCAAAATACGGCACGATCGCGAAAGCGTTCCCCGCGACCGACGTGTTCAGTCCCGTTGCGTTACACTGACGGCTCGAGATACGCGGCGTACCGGCGGCCGCGCCCGATGCTCGAATCGTAGAGCGGCGCACGAACTTCTTTGCGGCTGGCGGTCGCGACGACGCGCGGCGTCTTGTGAAATTGCCGGCACGCCTCGGCCCACGGCAGGGCGCAGAACTCGAGCAACCGCCGCACCGTCGGCTCGAAATCCCTGACGATATCTTCGTAGCGCACTTCGAAAAATGCGTGCGCCGGAAGCAGCATCCGCCAATGTGCAACGACGCGTTCGTACGCCCGGTGATAGCGCGCGATCTCGCGAAGGTCGTACGCGAAATCTTGACGGCCGGAAAACAGCTGCGTGTAGAGCGAGAGCGTCGTGTCGAGTGTGTCGCGCGAGCAGAGAATGATTCGCGCCTTCGGCAGCATGACGTGCAGCAGTCCGGCGTAACGGTAGTTGGCCGGCATTTTATCGACGATGCGCGCCGCGCCGGGGGCGAGCGCCGCGACGGTCGTGGCGTAGCGTTCCCCAAATTGTGCAACGTCGGCGGGCTTTAACGCCGGAACGCTATCGGGATATGGTCCGGCTCCTTCGATGATCGAGCGTGCTGCGAACAATTCGCCCGCACCGTGGACGCCGGGGAGTGAGGCGAGGATCGCTTCGACGAACGACGTTCCTGAGCGCGGCATTCCGACGACGAAGATCGGTTCGGCGGCAACGGTACTTCCGTTGAGCCGTGCGAGCACGCCGGCATCCACGCGAGCAATGATGGCGGCCGCCGCACATTCGTCATCCGCGACGTCGTAGACGATCATCCGGCGATACAGCCGGTTTCCGTTCGCGTAGTGCTCGAACGCGCGTGCGTCGTTCCCGGCGGCCAAATGCGCGCGGCCGAGGGCGAAGTGCAGCAGCACGCGCTCTTCGCGCAGCACGACGCGCGGCGACTCGAGTAGCGCTTCCATCGTGTCGAGCTCGGGATCGCCGCCGGCGAACGACCGCAGCTGCGTGACGGCGGCCCAAGCTGCGATGCACGCCGGGTCGACGGCCAGCGCGTGATCGAGCAGATCGCGCGCTTCGTCGGCGTCGCCGAGGTCGATGAACGCGTCCGCCTTTTTGGCGAGGGCCGGCGCCGGGTTCGCGGATGCCGCGATCGCGCGGTCGAACGCAGCGAGCGCTTCGGGATACCGGCCGAGATCACGCAAGCACGTGCCCAGCAACTCTTCCGCGGGACCATCGGGCGCTCGCGCGACGAGGAGCGTTGCCGTCGCGAGCGCTTCGGGCCCGCGCTCGAGCCGTCGCAACACGTACGTCTTCGCCGCGAGGGCAACGGCCGCGTCCGGCGCTGCGGCCAAAACCGCGTTCAGTCGCACGAGCGCCGCTTCGAATCCCGTCAGTGCCCCTTCGATCATCGCAAGCGTCGTGCCGACGTCGCTTGCGACGGGGGCAAGTTCGGCCGCGCGCACCGCAAATGCGTACGCTTCCTCGTACCGTCCGACGAGATAGAGCGTTGACGCCAGGTTGGCAAGCGCGGCCGGGTTGTCCGGCGTTGCCTCGAGGGCAGCCTGGTATGCATGAACCGCAGGTTCGAGCCGGCCGAGCCGGCGGTAGGCAACACCCAGATCGTTCCAAATGTCGGCGACCGGTTCGCCGGCGGCCGCAGCTTCGAGACAGCGCACGGCCTGCTCGTTCGACCCCAGGGTGAGGAGGGTGTGCCCCGCGGCGTGCAGAGCGAGTTGCTCGGCCGGCTGCCGGTCCAAAAGAAAGCCGGCGACGGCTTCGGCCGAGACGCAGTCATTGTGATCACGCGCCGTTCGCAGCGCGGCCACGGCTTCGCCGATTGTCAGACTCGCTTACTCCATCTCCGACGAAAGGACCGTGAATTCTCTGTTAAGATGACCGGGCGCACACCTCTGCCGGACCCTGCGGCGGTATCATTCGTACCTGAGCAGACAAGCAAGCTCACGCACGGAGGACCTCATGTCGCTCGCGATTCCCGGATCGAATCCCGCCTATTCGCTTCAATCGGTGCTCGCGGCGCAAGTCGCGCTTTTGACCGACATCGCCCAAGAGTCGAGTGGTAAGCGTATCACGACCGCGGCCGTCGATCCGTCCGGCCTTGCGATCTATAACAACCTCTCGTCGCAAGCGCAAGGCGCGAATACCGCGAACCTCAACATCACGCAAGCGTCGGATGCGATCAACGTCGCGCAAGGCGCGACGGATTCGGTGCAAGCCGCGCTCAACCGGGTCAATTCGCTCGCGATCGAGGCGAACAACGGCTTCAACTCGCCGACCGATAACGCGGCGCTGCAGGCGCAGGCGCAGCAGCTCGTTCACCAGATCAACACCGACGCGAGCGTCAGCTTCAACGGTACGTCGCTGCTCAACGGTTCGAACGCCGGCAGCACGCCCTCGACCGCGGCGAGCGCAACGATCACGAGCAACGATCAGACGGGCGCCGGCGGCGGGGTCGTTACCAGCGTTTCGCCGTCGGCGGCAACGACGAGCGGCACGTTCACAATCAGCGTCAACGGCACCGGCGCGGCCGACGTTTCGTTCACCGATTCGGCAACGCAGGCGACGACGTCGGTCGGCTCGTTCGCGGCTGGAGCATCGACGACGTTCAACGGAACGACGATCGGCATCGGCAACATATCGACGCAGGATTCAGGCACCTCCGCGAACGTCCAGACGACGGCGGCAACCTCCGGATCGACCGCGCCGACGGTGAGCGTACAGTCGGGGCCGAACGCCGGTGAGACGACGAACGTCTCGCTACCGAACGCGACGACCAGCGGCCTCGGCATCGTGAACATCGACCTCTCGACGCCGTCCGGCGCAACGAACGCGCAAGGCCAGATCAGCGGCGCGCAAGCTGCCCTCGGCAAGGCCGATGCACAACTGGGTGCGCAGTCGGCCTTCCTGGCGGCGGCCTTCGACAACAACAACATCCTCTCGAACAGCCTGACCGCGTCGGCTTCATCCATCGGCGATACCAATGCAGCGCAGAACGCAATCAGCACGAATCTCTCAACGCTGCAGCAGCAGATTTCATACACGGTCCTGGCCCGCGCGAACAACGACGCCGGACATCTGAATAGCTTCCTCAGCCAGTACGCTTGACGATCGGGTAGCCGCCGGGGTACGGTCCAGGATGCACATGCTACTGGATCGTACGCGCACGCGGTTCGACGATGCCGAAATTCGGGTCGACGGCCGCGAAAAGGTCAGCGGCCGGACGGCGTATACAGCCGACGTATCGCGTCCCGACATGCTCTGGGTCGCATTTGCGCGCAGCCCATATGCACACGCGCGCATCCTCTCGATCGATGCGAAGGCGGCCCGAGCCATGCCGGGTGTCGCCGCGGTCATCACGGCCGACGATATCGGACGTCGCCGTTTCGGGAGGCGATTGTTCGACTATCCGGTTCTGGCATTCGATCGCGTTCTCTTCGTCGGGGAACGCGTCGCGGCCGTAGCCGCGGAGACCGAAGAAGCGGCGGCCGAAGCGGCGCGCATGATCGACGTCGCCTACGAGGAACTCGAACCGATCCTCGACACCGGTGCAGCGCTCGCGGACGGCGCCCCGATCCTCCATCCGGATAAGTCGGCGTATCATTACGCCGGGGACGGCTATCCCGAACAGGCGCACCCGAATCTGCAAGGATCGGTGACGCTGCACAAAGGTCACGTTGATCTGGAGCCGCTCTTCGCCACGGCGTATCGCGTCTACGAGCACGTCTTCGCGACCCCGCGTCAGCATCACGGCTACATCGAGCCGCATGCGACGCTCGTCTGGATCGACGACGACGGAACGGTGCGGGTGCACTCGCCGTGCAAATCGCCATACCAATTGCGCGATCGTCTCGCAATCGTGGCCGAGCTTCCACCGGAACGTATCGTCGTCGAGCCGATCGCGATCGGCGGTGACTTCGGCGGAAAAGGGCTGACGGTCGACGAGTTCGCGTGCTATTTCCTTGCGCGCGCGACACGACGTCCGGTCAAACATGTCTGCACGTATATCGACGAGCTCGGCGCGATGAACGTGCGGCATGCGTCGCGCGTGACGTTGCGCACCGGCGTCGACCGCGACGGAACGTTTCTCGTGCATCGAGCGGACGTCGATTACGACGGCGGCGCGTATGCGGCCGGCAAGCCGGGCCCGACGCTCGTCCCGGGCGGCGATCTTGGGTTCGCATCGGTTGCCTATCATATCGATAACGTGCACATCGACGTTCGCACGATCTACACGAACACGGTTCCCGGCGGCAATATGCGATCGCCGGCCGACGTGCAGACGCTCTTCGCGTGGGAGTCGCACGTCGATTTGATCGCGCGCGATTTGGGTCTCGACCCGATCGACGTGCGCTTGCGCAACGCGGTCAACATCGGCGACACGGCGCTCACCGGCGAGGCGATGCACGAACCGCGGGCGCGCGAGGTCTTGCAAGCCCTGAAAACGGCCGTGAGGAAGCGGCCGGCGCTCGCACCGAATCGTGGACGCGGCGTTGCGTTCGCATGCCGTCACACCGGCGGTGGTACGACGTCGCTCGACCTGCGCTTGATGCACGACGGTGCGATCGAGATTCTCACGGGCGTCCCCGATCAAGGCTCCGGATCGGCGACGGTGATCCGTCGCGTTATCGCCGCGGAGCTCGGCATCGCGGGCGAACGGATATCGATCCGTCACGGCAGTACGTACGACGCGCGCACGGATCCGGGAGCCGGCGCAAGCCGTGTCACGCGCATCGTCGGCGGCGCCGCATTGGATGCTGCGCGGACGCTGCGAGCGAAAATGGAACGCGCGAGCGGACTGCGCTTACGTGACGGGGCGTTCGTGGTCGAGGATTCGGAGCACGTCGAGTTTTTCGAGGATGTCGCCGCACGGTGTTGTGCGGATGAGCCGTTGGTCGTCGTCGGCCGGTTCGGCACGCACGACTCGATGGACCATCAAGGCGATTTCAGTTGCTCGGCATTTGCAATCGACGTCGCGGTCGATCCGCAAACGGGTGCCGTGCGTATCGTCGACGCATTGTTCGTCGTCGACGTCGCCACGATCATCAATCCGATCGCGCATCAGGGCCAAATCGAGGGCGGTTTCGTCTACGGGGTCGGCGGCGCGCTGATGGAAGAACTTCCACTCGACGGCGGTAAGATCACGACGCTGAGTTTAGGAGAATACAAGTTGCCGACGATCGCCGATCTTCCGCCGCTCACCACCCTGCATGTCGGTGCCGCCGCCGCATCGGGCCCTTTCGGCGCGAAGATGGCGGGTGAGCTGAGCAACAGCGGCGTCGCGCCGGCGATCGCCAACGCCGTCGCTGCCGCGGTCGGCGCCCGGCTTTACACCTTTCCGATCACCGCCGAACGCGTCTTCGACGCGATGCACGCATGATGCGTTCGATCGCGCGCCGTACGGCGCTCGCGAGCATCGCCGCGTTCGGCGCTGGCGTGACGCTCGCGCCGCGCACCGCTCGCGCGCAAGCGACGGCGATACGCGTCGGCTGCGCGCCGACCGACACCTACGCGCAAGCCTATTTCGCTGCCGAACGTGGCTTTTTCCGGGCGGCCGGTCTCGATGTAACCGTAACGACGCTGCCGAACTCGGGTGCGATTGCAGCCGCGATCGCGGGCGGTTCGCTCGACGTCGGCGTCGGCAGTCCGGTGCAAGTCGCTGCGGCGCACGAAGCGTCGCTGCCGTTTCTCTTCTTCGCTCCGGGTGGTCTCTTCGTTGACACCGATCCGACGACACTGCTGATGGTGCCGAGGAACTCGCCGTTGACGAAGCCGTCGGAGCTCGTCGGGAAGGTCGTAGCCGACGACAATCTCAAGAGCCTGACCGCCGTCGCGATGCACGCGTGGCTGACCCGCGAGAACGTCGATCCAACGAGCGTGAAGTTCATTGAAATGCCGTTTGCGACGATGGGTCCGTCGCTCGCCGCCGGGCGCATCGACGCGGGCGTGATCGCCGAACCGGCGCTGAGCGCATCCCGCACCGGCGCGCGCGAATTCGCCAACCCGTACGAGGCGATCGGCAAGCGTTTCTACATCAGCGCATGGTTCGCGAGTAAGGACTGGTTGGACAAGAACGGCGCGAGCGCGAAAAAGTTCGCCGCCGTTATGGAACAAACGTCGGCGTGGGCCAATCGCAACCCGGCCCTCTCTGCGCCGATACTCGCGAACTACACGAAGATCTCGCCGGAGCTCGCACGCACGATGCGCCGCGCGCATTTCGGCGAAACGTTCGACGCCGCGCTGCTGCAACCGCCGATCGACGCCGCGGCCCATGCGCAGGTATTAAAGAGCTCGATCGCCGCAGCCAGCTTGATGTTCAACGCCTGACGTGAACGCGGCAAGCCTGATGATTTGGTTGCTGAGTCGCATATCGGCGCTGCTTTTCGGCGCGGTAGTTCTCGCCGCGGCTACCCTCGGAGCGGCGCCCGGCGGTACGCCCGTCGATGTCCCGGCAATCTTGCCGCTCACCGGTCCCGGTGCGTTGGTCGGAGCGTCGCAGCAGCAAGGCCTCCGCGTGCTCGAGCAGCACGTCAACGCCACGGGCGGCATCCGCAGCCGGCCGCTGCACTTCGTCTTTCTCGACGAGCAGGCCAATCCGCAACTTTCGGTCCAATTGTTCAACGGGGTCGTGGCGCAGGGGGCACAGGCCGTCATCGGCGGTGCGTTTTCCGCCACGTGTAAAGCGACGCTGCCGCTGGCGCAGCAGAGCGGTCCGGTGCTCTACTGTTTGAGTCCGGCGGTACGGCCGCCGCGCGGCAGCTACGTTTTTTCAAGTAACATCCACCCCGTCGACCTCTCGGCAGCGACGTTTCGATACTTCTCGCAACGCGGCTGGTACAACATCGCGCTGCTGCTATCGACCGACGCATCCGCCGCCGAAGTCGTCTCCGGCGTCGACTCATTGCTGGCGCGATATCCGAAGGTGCGTCTCGTCGCAAACGAACGGTTCTCGCCGGCCGATGTGAGTGTGAGCGCTCAGGTCTCGAAGATCGAAGCCGCGCATCCGCAGGCCATGCTCATTTGGGCCGGCACCGGCATCCCGACGACGTTTCATTCGCTCAGCGACGCGGGGTCGAAGATACCGGTCGCTACGAGTAATTCGCTGATGCTGTATTCGGCCATGGATCAATTTCACGCGATCCTGCCCGAGCCGCTGTACTTTGCGGCGCCGAAATGGGCGGCGTATCCGGCAATCGGCGCCGGCCCCGTCCGCAACGCGCTGACAACGTATTTCGCAGCGTTCAAGGCGTCGAACGTGAAGCCGGACATGGGACAAGACACGGCGTGGGATCCGGGTTTGATCATCGTGCAAGCCCTGCGAACGCTCGGACCCGACGCGAAGGCCGTTCAAATTCATGACTACATCGAAAGCCTTCACGACTTCGCCGGTGCAAACGGATTCTACGACTTTCGCGTCGGCGATCAGCGCGGGCTCAATCCGAACGATACCGTCATGGCCCGCTGGGATCCGGCCGCGAAGACGTGGGTGAGCGCAAAATAATGCAACGCCGGCGTTTTCTCGCGACGACAATGGGTGTTGCGGCAACGGTCGCACTCGCGCGGCCCGCACGCGCGCAAACGTTGACCACGGTGCACGTCGGCGGTTCGCCCAACGACGACCTTACGTCCATCGTCTACGCGCAGAAGATGGGCCTCTACCAGCGGGCCGGTCTCGAGGTCGTGATCGAGAAAAGCACGAGCGGCGCCGCTGCGGCAGCCGCGGTCGCCGCGGGTGCCTTCGACATCGCAAAGTCGAGTACGTCGTCGATTTTCGACGCGCACATCCGTGGCGTGCCGTTCACGCTTCTCGGTCCTTCGGCGAACTACGACAATCGGGCGCCGTACGGCGGATTTCTGCTCGCGTCGGGTTCGCTGCTGCGCAACGGCAAAGAAGCCGAGGGGCAAACGGTCAGCGTTGCGTCGCTCTCGTCCGTCGGACGCGTCGCGTTCGCCGCCTGGGTCGAGCAGCGTGGCGGCGATCCGAAAGCGGTCAAGTTCGTCGAAGTGCCGATTCCGGCGGTCCCCGCGGCTCTCGATCAGAAGCGGATTCTTGCGGGCGAGACGAGTCAACCAACGCAAGCCTCGGCAATTGCGAACGGCTATCGTTTCTTGGCGGCTTACGACGCCATCGCGCTCCAGTTTGCCGCGTCCGTCCTGTACACGACGAAAGACTATTCCGCGAAGAATCCGGGCGTTATCCGTGCATTCATGAAAGTCACCTATGACTCGGCCCGCATCTGCAACGGCAAACCCGATTCGACACTGCAGATGATGTCCGACTTCACGGGCGTGTCGCTCGAGGTCATGCAGAAGACGCCGCGCGTGGGACTTGGGACCGAGCTCATTCTCGCACAGGTGCAATCGCCGATCGACGCTGCCGCAAAATACGGCGTGCTCGCCCACGGGTTCCCGGCGCGCGAACTCGTCGACGTAAACGTTACGTTTCGCTGAGAACCGGTAGCGCGTCGGCGAGCAATTTTTCGTTATACGCTGCGAACAGATCGCAGACGTCGCGAAAGAACGGCGACCAGCGCGCCGACTGCCGATACTGGAGGTTTTCGAACCCGTCGCTGAAGTGGGCCTTGTTTCGCTCGACATGATACGTCGGGCGGAACGTCGGATCGCGAAAGACGTTCATCGGATCCGAGCCGGCCGCAACTTTTTGCATTTCGCGTTCGAGCATCTTCCGAAACAGGATCACGCCACGATCGGTCGTGCCGAGCGATTCGTTCGAACGTTGAAAGATGCGCCCTTGCGCGAGCCAGGCCATCACGTCTTGCGCTTCGATGTTGTCGCGAATGAACGCGCCGTCTTCGTCGAGATAGTGCACTTGAAAGAGCGGGATGCGTGCGAGAAGTTTCTCGGGCACGTCGACGCCCGCGGGCGCATCGTACGCCGTATACCAGTAATGCATCGAGTTTTCGTCGTCGATCGGCACGCGAAACTGATACGTCTGCATCTTCCAGAGGTTACCGCCGCCGCTGCCGACGGCGAGGATGTTCGGAAAGAGAATCGGATGACCGACCTTCCAGTCGTCGGAATCGACGCTTGCGCCCGCGAGTAAGCGGCGCTTGTAGATACCGTGTTCGAATTCATCGAAGTCGATCTTCAGGTGCCGGCGTGAGATCGCGTAGGTGTTGCCGGTACGCTGCTCTTCCCAGAACTCCTGATATTTGCCGTGCTGCCATTCGGTGTGCACCGGATCGACGGAATTCTCCATGATCTGCAGCCAGTTACACGGCACGTGCGCCCAGCCGACGGTTCGGATCGCGTCAGCGTTGTCCATCCCGTCCCAATGCGGCAGCACGGGTGCCGGTAGGGGTCCGAGATAGGCAAACACCATCCCGCCGAGCGTCTCGAGCGGGTAGCCCGCGATCCGGACCTTCTCTTTGAACGTGCTGCCCTCGGGCTCGTTCGGTTGATCGACGCACGCGCCCGTGCCGTCGAACTTCCAACCATGGTACGAGCAGCGGATACCGTTGCGATCGGGGATTCCGTTTGCGAGCGACGCATGCCGATGCGGACAAAATTCGGCGATCAATCCAAGCCGACCGTCGCGGTCGCGATACAGAACGAGATCTTCGCCGAGCAGCCGTACGCGTTTGGTAAACGCCGGCTCGAGCTCTTCGAGCGCGGCGATCGGGTGCCAGTAGCGACGCTGCAATTCGCCCATGGGCGTGCCCGCGCCGACGCGCGTCAGACGATCGTTCTCTTGCGGGGTAAGCATCGCATGTGTTTTCGTGCCGTACGCGAGAATCCCAGGCGGCATGGATGTACGTTTGGGAATCGTCGGCATGGGCGCGGCGGCACGGCAGCTGCTGCCCGCGGTCGAAAAGCACCCGGGCGTGTGCCTGACGGCGATATGCGACCCTGCCGCCGAGGTTCGCGACGCGGCAGCGGCGCGGTACGGGGTGCGAACCGTTGCGGCGATCGATGACATTCTTGCGCTCACCGATGTCGACGCCGTCTACGTTGCGACGCCGACGGATCTGCACGCCCAGCACGTCGTGGCCGCCGCCCGCGCCGGCAAGCATGTCCTCGTCGAAAAGCCGATGGCGACGACGCTCGACGAAGCGCAGCAGATGATCGCGGCCGCCGACCGGGCGGGCGTGGTGCTGACCGTCGGGCACTCGCACAGCTTCGACGAGCCCTACCGTGCGATGCGCGAACTGATCGCCGGTGGCTCGCTCGGATGCGTTCGCATGCTGCATAACATCTATTACACTGATTGGGTGTACCGGCCGCGACGACCGGAAGAGCTCGACGATCGGCTCGGCGGCGGCATCACCTTTCGTCAAGGCGCGCACCAGTTCGATATCTTGCGGTTGCTCGGCGGTGGCCGGGTGCGCAGCGTGCGCGCGCAGACGTTCGATTGGGACGCGCAGCGGCCGGTGACCGGCGCACACAGTGTTTTCCTAACGTTCGAAAACGGTGCGGTTGCGACCGCGATCTACAACGGATACGGCGCGTTTTCGAGTGCGGAGATCACGTTCGGCGCAGGTGAGATCGGCTATCCGCAAACGGCGATTCCGGGCGCGTCGCGCGCGGCGATGCGCCGCGCGAGCGCGGCCGACGAAGCGCAACGGAAACGTGCGCGTGCGGGGACGTCGGCGGAAATCGCGCCCGCGCCGAACCAGCCGTTCTTCGGTTGGACACTCGTCAGTTGCGAGGGCGGCGACGTTCGTCAGTCCGCGACCGGTCTGTACGTCTACACCGCCGACGGACGCGCGGAACTTCCGTTACGGCTCGACCGTTCGACGCGCGAACCGGTCGTCGAAGAGTTCGTCGACGCGATCGCCGGCCAGCGCTCGTCGTTGCACGACGGGCGCTGGGGTCGCGCGAATCTCGAAGTGTGCGTCGCGACGATCGAATCGTCGCGTACCGGCCGCGAGATCGAACTAGCGCACCAAGTCTCCGTTCGAGATTAGCTTCCGCGCTAGTACACCGCGCGAGTACACTAGGAAAGCCCGTCCAACGCGCCGGTCTTAAGCGCGGTCTCTTCGTGATAGCGCCAGAATTTTTTGATACCGTGCGGACCGCCGTGCTCGCTTGCCAACACGCGCAGTTCTTCACCGTGCAAGTACGTCGGCGTGCCGATTTGCAACGCTTGATATTGGGTTTTCGCGTTGTCTTCCGCGCAGATCATGCGCACGACGGCTTCTTCTGCATATCCGCCGACGGTAACGGCGCCGTGCTGGCGCAACACGACGATCGGTCCGCTTCCGATCGCTTCTGCAACGCCCGCGCCGCGCGCCGTCGTATTGATCAGCACGGGCGAATCGAACACCGGCGCACCCGCTTCGGCGATGAAGCTCGACGTCGAGTTGAGCGGCCGCAGACGCTGGCCGGCCGACGATAACGTGAGGATGTACGGCGGGTGCGAGTGGACGATGCCGCCGGCGTCCGGCCGGCGCCGGTAAATCTCCGCGTGGATGTGCCACTCGCTCGGGGGCTCGACGCCGTCGCCGATGCGTTTGCCGGCGGCGATATCAAACGGCACGACATCGGCGGCGGTGAGCGTCGAGCGGCTCGCATGCCGGTTGTTGATCCACATGACGTTCGCATCATCGGCATCTCGCGCAGAGACGTGCCCGTTGAAGTCCATCACGTTCGCGCTATTGCAAATACGCACGGCGCGCGCGATGAGGTCGCCGTAACGGGATGTCTGCGGGTCGAGGAGTTGCGTCGTCATCCGGGAGTCATGGTGGCCCGCCGGACGTCGCTCCTCCCCGCGCTCCGCTCCGCACGGCTGAAGTTGCGCCTATCTGTAAGCCAAGGGAGGACTACATGTAGATTTAGGATTACCTAACTACGACATGGGACGTTCACTTCGGCGTCCGGCGTTCGGCCGGTCCTTGGTTGTTGCGGTGCTCGCGCTCGCACTGCGGCCCGCCCCGTCTCGTGCCATTCCGATTTTCGCGCACCAGTACGACGTGACGTGCGCAAAATGCCACTCCGTCGTTCCACGCCTGAACGCGTTCGGCGCGGCGTTTCTCGCGAACGGCGAGCGCATCCCGGGGGTCCAGCCCGGCTTCGCGTTTCCGATCGCGAACAAGATCAATCTGGTCGACTCGAGCATGCACCAGGGTACCGGCGCCAACGGCGCCGGCCTTCCGAAGGCGATCGTCGACGAGGTCGAGCTCTTTCTCGCCGGCGGAATCGGTACGCGCGCGAGCTATTTCGTCGAGCAATACCTCGTTGACGGCGGCATGCCGGGGATCACCCGCGACGCCTGGGTCATCGATCGGGTCAATCCGTGGGTTGCGCGCATTCCGGTTGCCGTGCAGGGCGGCTCGTTCACCCTGCCGCTCCCAGTCGACCCGGAAACGTTCCGCGAATCGTATCAGCACTACACGATCTTCGATCAAACGGTCGGCGCGAATACGTTCAACTTCTTCGGTTCGAAGATCGGCGCGCAATTGATCGTCGGCGATTCGCTGCGCGGTGTCAGCGCGCAGCTCTTCGCGGGACCGGGGCACGACAAGCAAAGCGGCTTGCCGGCGACCGGCACCGACACGATGCAAGTCCTGCACGAAAACGCCGGCCGTCTGGATGCGAGCGTGTATCGGTACGCGGGGACGCGCCCGACGGCCGCCGGCGTCGATTCGTTTTGGCGGCTCGGTTACGGGCTCGTCTACAACCAGTGGGGGCGGCTCACGAGCGAGAGCGTGCTGCAGACCGGCTGGGACTCGACCTGTGGTGATTTCGCCGCACGGGGATGCAGCTCGAGCGGCGGCTTCACGCAGTTGCGCTACGCGTTCGGCCGGCGTCTCTTCGCGCTTGCGCGATACGAAGGAACGGACGATCCGATCAACGGGTTCGCGCGCGACGCGGTCGTGCTGCTCGGATACGGGCCGACGCAGCGCTCGCGGCTGACGATCGAAGACGTCATCGCGCATACGCCGCGGACGACGCACACGATGAACGCACAGCTCACGGTGGCGTACTGATGTGCGCGCGAAGGTTCGTGCGTGCCGCGCTGCTCGTCGCTCTTGGCACCACCTGCAGCGTTCCCGTCCGTGCCGACGGCACCGTCGGGCGCCTCATCGACGTGACGAAGTCGAGTGCGCAATTCAGCATCGCGCACATCTTCGTCGGCCGGGTGGTAGGCACGGTGCCGATCGTCTCCGGTTCGGCCACGTTCCCTCCCGGCAGCGTGGTCCCAACCGGCGTCACGGCCGTGCTCAATGCCGCAAAGCTCGCCACCGACGAGCCCGATCGCGATACCTCGCTCGAGAGTCCGGAATATTTCGACACGCTGCGCTTTCCGACGTGGACGTTTATCAGCGTGAAGATTACCGCGACCGGCGCTGCGACGTTCGGCATGGACGGTCTGCTCACGATTCACGGCGTCGCTCAGCCCGAGCACCTCGACGTGACGATCGCCGGTGACGGTGGCCGCCCACGGTATCACGCGGTTGGTACCGTCGACCGGACCCACGTTTGGAATGAGGGGTTCTCGGCTCGACCCGGTCATCGGGAAGACCGCCGAGGTCACCCTCGACATCGGGCTTCGGTAAGATCGACAAGAGCGATACGAATCGGGGGCATCTGTGTTATAATCGCCGGGCTGGTGCCTCGGAGCGCCGTACCGCCGGCATCAGACGTGGTCTAATGGTCCTGTTGCGTTGTCTTCAGCCAGAAACGACGAGTTGATTTCCTCCGCGCTCGCTATTTCTGAGATTGTTGACCGATATGTATACCGACGAGACCCTGAATTGCGTTGACTGCAACGCCCCCTTCACGTTCAGCTCGGGCGAGCAAGAGTTCTTCGCCGCCAAGGGCTTTACGAACAAGCCCAATCGCTGTGTCGATTGCCGTGCCGCGCGTAAGGCGCAGCGTGGCGCCGGCGGCGGCGGTTCGAGCTACAGCAGCGGCGGTGGCGGCGGGTACGGCGGCGGCGACCGCGCCCCGCGTGAGATGTTCGAAGTGAAGTGCAGCCAGTGCGGCGGGAAGGCTTCCGTGCCGTTTCAGCCGCGTGGCGATAAGCCCGTATACTGCCGCGACTGCTTCCAGTCGCGCGGTTCCGGCGGCGGTTCGTACCGCTAAGATTCACCTAGGCGTCGCGCTTCCCGTCACGGAAGCGCTCGCCGCGTGAAGCGAATCGGCCTGATCATCCCGTCGTCGAACCGGATGGTCGAGCAAGAAATGGTGCGCGCGGTGCCCTTCGGGACGACCGCACATATCGCGCGCCTGCGGATGACCGGCCCGCACGAGCGTTCGCTCGAGAAACTCATGCCGGACGTGGCCGGCGCTGCTGCAACGCTTGCGGATGCACGCTGCGAGGCGATTGCCTTCCACTGCACCGCCAATTCGACGTCCGAGGGCAACGCGGGGGAACTACGCCTGCTCGCGGCCCTGCGCACCGTGTATGATGGCGCCGTCACGACGACCGCGACCGCAATCCGCGTCGCTCTCGAAGCGCTCGGGGCGCGCCGCATCGCGCTGGTCACGCCGTACACGGCAGCGGTCACCGAACACGAAGCGCGCTTCTTCGGCGCGGCCGGATACGACGTCATCGCGACGGCAGCGCGCGATCTTGGCGGTAGCGACGCCTTTTGCGGCACGCCGGCGCCCTACTGGGAAAGCGCGCTTGCCGATGTGCGCCGCGACGACATCGATGCCTACGTGCTAAGCTGCGCAAATATCGCGTGCTTCGAGGTCATCGAGCGCGTCGAAGCCGCGTTGGGGAAGCCGGTCGTTACCAGCAATCAATCTGTTCTTTGGGCGACGTTGCGGGCTGCAGCCGCCCCCCGTCCGAGCGGTCTTGGCCGGCTCATGCAGCAGCCCTGAAGAGAGTCTCATGATCGATCGCCGTACGATCCTTGGGTCTGCCGCCGCTGCAGCGTTGCTTCCGGTTCTCAGCCCGATATGCGCTCGCGGTGCGGACGCGCCGTCCACGATTCGCGTCGCGACGACTCCCGATGATGCATCGATGGCCGTCGTCTTCGCCGAACGCACCGGCCGTTTTCGCGCGGCCGGACTCGACGTCGAGATTTCGCAGCAGACGAGCGGTGCGGCGATTGCCGCCGGCATCGTCGGCGGGTCCTACGACGTCGGAAAATCGAGCTTGACCTCCGTGCTCAGCGCGCACCTGCGCGGCGTACCGTTTACGTTCATCGCGCCCGGCGGGCTCTCCGATCGCAAAGTGCCGTACGGCTACCTGATTGTCGCCAACGACGGCGGCATCACGTCGGCCAAGGATCTCAACGGGAAGATCTTGTCGGTCGCCGCGCTCGGCAGCATCGATCCCGTAACGATTCCAGCCTGGATCGACGCGAACGGCGGCGATTCCAAGACGGTCAGATTCGTCGAAATTCCGCAAACCGAAGCGGGCGCTGCCGTCGAGGCGCATCGCGTCGCCGCGGCGCTCATCATCCACCCGCAAGTCGATGCAGCGCTTGCGACCGGTAACGTGCACGTGCTCGGCGAGCCGTACGCCGCGCTCGCGCCGTCATACCTGATTTCCGGCTGGTTCGCGACGACCGACTGGGTGCGCGCGCACCCGGACGCCGTTCGCAAATTCGTTCGCGTCGTTGAGGACACGGCCGCGTATGCAAACGTGCACCATGCGGAAACGGCGCCCGTGCTCGCGGACTTCTCAAAAATTCCTTTGCCCGTGATTACGAAAATGACGCGTGCGGTGCTCGGCACAACGCTGACGCCGGGCTTGATTCAACCGGTGATCGACGCTTCGGTCAAGTACGGAGCGCTGGCACGCACGTTCGCGGCGTCCGATGTCATCGCGTAACGAATGAGCGGGTCGGGGTACGTCGGATACGATGAAGAATCTCTACTCGGTCGCGGCGTCGGCACTGCACTTTGCCAAGCCGTCTGCTCCCGACCTGGGTGACGAAGAACTGCGCCGCATCGATGACGCGATGCGGCAATGCATGGCGCGACGCGGCGGTGATGTCGCGACCGGCGAACGTGCGGCCGCGCTCATCGCACGTTACAAGGCGCTCAGCGCGGCCGGACGGATGCGCTTCATCGATTGTGCCGCATCGTACGGGAACAGCCGCGCGGCCGTCGACGCGGCGGTCGCGACGATGTCGGCCGCGGCCGACGAGGATGCGCGCACGGCTGCCGAGCGCGCATTGCGCGGAACGCTCGTGCCGCAGCGCTCAGCGCTGCTGCGTGCTTTCAACACAGCCGCGAACGGTGTGAAGTTCTTGGTCGAGTTGCGAGCCGATTTGCTCAACGCCGCCCCGACGCCGGCTCGTCGAGAGTTCGAAGCCGATTGCAAAGAGTTGTTGTCGACGTGGTTCGACGTCGGTTTTCTCGAACTGCGGCGCATCACATGGGATGCCCCGGCCTCGCTGCTCGAACGGCTCGCACGCTACGAAGCGGTGCACGAGATTCGCGGCTGGGCCGACTTGAAGAATCGCCTCGACGTCGACCGGCGATGCTTCGCGTTTTTCCATCCGGCGATGCCCGACGAACCGCTGATCTTCGTCGAGGTCGCGCTTGCCGATCACCTTTCGAGCGCGATGCCGGCGCTGCTCGATTCTGTGGCGCCGGTCAGCGATCCGGCCGCGGCCACGCATGCGATCTTTTATTCGATTTCCAACTGCCAGCGCGGCCTCGAGGGCATTAGTTTCGGCAACGCATTGCTCAAGCGCGTCGTGCAGGCGCTCTCGGACGAGTTCCGGAGCTTGCGTACGTTCGCGACGCTCTCGCCGCTACCGAACTTTCGTACCTGGGTCGAAAGCCGTACGCCGTCGGAGAAGTCCGACGATTCCGCGCTGCGTGCCATCTTCTACGAGCGACGGTGGGCGCGCGAGGAGCAACTCGCGACCTCGCTGCGCGGCCCCATCACCGAGCTTTGCGCGCACTACCTGCTCGAAGGGAAGCGGCCCAACGGCAAAGCGCTCGATCCGGTCGCGCATTTTCATCTGAGCAACGGTGCGCGACTCGAGCGCATCAACTGGCTCGCCGACACGTCCGCCGCGCGCATGCGCGAATCGGCGGGCATGATGGTGAACTACGTGTATCGGCTCGACCGCATCGACGAACTCTCGCAAGCCTACGCGGATCACGGCCGCATCAACGCGTCGGCAGCGGTGAGCGCGCTGCTTGCGCGCGCACCGGCTCGCGCCGTCGCCGAAGTTGCGTCGGTCATTCCGGACGGACGTTCATAAGATATCGTTAACGCGTCTGCCATACGCTACGTCTCGTCCCGGCCGCGGAGGGGTGCGTCGGGCGTCACCCGCTCTGAGAGGTCCCCGCCATTCGAACGCCGTTGACCGCGATGCTTGCAAGCATCACGTTTTTTATTCTATGTCTTGCGCCCGTCGCAACGCGCGCCCAATTAGCGGCCGGTGCGGTCGGCGTGACCGGCACGGTCATCGGCGGCGATGCCGTGCCGATCGCGGGCGCGACCGTCGAGGCGCGCGGCGCCACCACGCAACGCACGACGTCCGCCGCTAACGGAACCTTCACATTGACGTTGCCGCCCGGCGTGTACACGCTGCTCGTGACGCATGCGGGCGATAAGCCCGCCCAACAAGACATCGCGGTCACGACCGGCTTGCAACCGTTGAGCGTGACGCTGGAGACGGCGTCGCTCACGACGATCCAGCGCATCGGCAGCACCGTCGCGACGGCCGGCGCGATCACCCTCAACACCTCGCCCGCGGCCGTCAGCACGCTGACGTCGGCTGACTACCAATTGCGGGGTCAGAACGTCGTGCAGAACCTGCTCGAAGAACTGCCCGGCGTCGAACTGACACGGGCTTCGTCGGGAACCGCGCCCGGTGCAAACACCAACGTGGCGGTCCGCGGCGCGGATCCGTACGAGACGCAGACGCTCGTCGACGGTCATCCGATCAACGGCGGTGCGTCGGGTACGTTTCTCATCCAATTCCTCAACCCCGAGACGCTCGGCACGATCGAGGTGAGCAAAGGTCCGGGGTATCTGGGCAACACGATTGCAGATTCGATCGGCGGCACCGTGAACTTTCGCACCCCGCCGATCTCGCAGACGCTGACCGGACGAGTTGCCGCCGGTTACGATACGTATAACGGCAGCGAGTACGCGCTCGAGGCCTCCGACACGGTCGGGAAGTTCGGCTTTCTCATCGCGGCAGCGTTCTACGGAACGCCCGGGTACAACGATCAACCGATCCCCTTCGTCGTCCCCGACGCCAACGCGATGTTCGGCGTCGTGCCGAACGCGACGATCAATGCGCTCTATCCAAACTCGCAGACGTACAACAACCGCTCGCAGGTGGTCAAACTGGCCTACAACTTCAGGCCGAGCACCGTCTTCACGGCGGAGTACTTCGGCGGCCAGAGCTACGTCGACTACACCGGTACGCTGACGACGCAGGAGCCCGTGCACATCGTCGCCGGCCCGTGCGTGACGTGCGGAATGTTCAACACCAACGGCAACAACGGCGGCAGCACCTGCCGACCTACACGTTTCCCGGCGGCCTGGGCTTCGCCGGCCAAACGATTCCCGGCGCGACGACGCTCGACAACTTCTACCTCGGCAACTACGAGACGGACAACGAACCGATTTTCAGCGGCGAACTGCGGACGGCGCTCGGGCCCGGAACGCTGCTCGCGCGCTACTACACCGGCTCGGTCAATCGTTTGATCTCCGACCCGGGTGAGGCGTCGCAGATCTACCAGTGCGACGACCCGACGTGCAACTTCGACTTCGCCCAGGCGAACGGCGACGTGTCGTCCGCTTTCTATCAGAAAGACTTCTACACGTTCCAAGGCGAGGATTTCGAATACGATTTGCCGCTCGGTGCAAGTACGGTCACCGCGGCGTTCGACTCGCACAACGAGAATACGCAGTTCTGCAGCGGCTCGAATGCGGCCGCGTTGCCGTGTGGGCAAGGCAACATTTTGACGCAGTCGCGAACGATTTCACTGCGCGGCGACATCGCGCTGACCGATCGGGCACGGCTCCAGCTCGGCAACTACTTCTCGAGTCAAACCGGCGTCGCCAGCCGCTACGATCCGCATCTCGGCTTCACGTACCGCGTGTTGCCGACGCTCGCGGTGCGCTTGGCCGCCGGAACCGACTTCGCGGCGCCGTATCCCGACCTCGTGACGCACACGCGCGGCTCGGCACTCTCGCTCGTCCAAGCCGGGCTGACCGGTGAATCGTCGTTCGGCTACAACGTCGGCCTCGACGGCCAGATCGGCGGCGACGCGAAGTTCACGCTCGACGCGTACAACACGACGCTGCACGGCCGCTTCGCGACGGTCAACGAGCGCGGAACGCCGGTCACCTACAACGGCGGCGTGTACAACAACGTCACGTACACGTTTAACCAGGCGAACACGCGGATGGCCGGGATCGAAGCGACGTTCCTGAAAGCGCCGAAGCGTGGGATCGGCGCATACGCGAGCGGCGATCTTATGCGGGCGTACACCTATGGCACGAACTTCGCGACGACGTTCATCCCCGGCCTTACGCCCAATCAAGCCGGCAACTACGGCAACGAGGCCGACGGCGCGCAGACCGTGGGCTACCCGTATTTTCACGGCCGGGGTGAGGTAAACTATACGTTCGGCAACAGCGCGCTGGTTGCGTTCGGTGCCGACATCTACGGCGCGGTCAACTCATTCAACCAGCCCGGCTTCACGGACTTCGACGCCCACATCAACGTGCCGCTACAAAACGGCTTCCGGCTGAACGTCGCCGTGCAGAACCTCTTCAATCACGACGACTACCGCACGTATTCGCTGTACGCATACGGCTATGCGGCGCCGCAGGACCCGGGTGTCGTCGCGAACGGCGGCAGCAATTTCCAGCCGCAGACGTTGTTCTTCGCGCCACCGCGACAGATCACGTTCGAACTGAACCACGCGATCGGGAAGTAGTGCACGGCACGCCGGCTATTCGAACCGCACGTTCTTCGTGAAGTCGTAGTCGGCGTGCTTGCGTGCAGTGAACGTCCAGTTGATGGTTCCCGGGTCGCGACCGGTGACAAGCGTGTCGGTGAGATACGCCATCACTTCGTCCCACGTTCGCCGCGCGATTTCCGGACGGTAGCGACCGGGCATCGTGTCGTTGAGCCAGCCGTGCGGCGCGTCGGCGTAGATCGTGAGCTGGTAGCTGAGGTTCGCGTTCTCGAGCGCCGCACGCAGTCGAACCACGTCGTCGAACGAGATGATGTGATCCTTTTCGCCGAAGATTCCGAGAACGTTCGTTTCGATCGTGTCGATGAGACCGGTCATGCCCCACGGCTGACGGTCGGTCACGTCCCAGTCGCGATTCTGGGCCGCCCCGTAAAGCGCGATACATGCCGCCAACGGATGGTGTTTGGCCCATACGAACGGGTAGCGCCCCGTCTGACACACGCCCATCATGCCGAGTCGCGACGCATCCGCGGCCGGCTCGGCCGCGAAGAGCGCAAACGCATCTTCGAGTAGCGCAAGGACCTCGCCGTCGGCAGGCTTGGCGGTCACTGTTCCGGCATGCAACGCCGCCTGATCGGGATGCGTGAAAAAGAGATCGGGTGCGCACACGACGAAACCGCCGGCGCTCATTTTGCGTGCGAGATCTTCGGTGTGCGGAACGAGTCCGTAGCGTTCGTGCAGCAGGATCACGCATGGGAAAGGGCCGTCACCCTCCGGACGGCAGAGCAGGGCCGGCGTCCCGCGCGGCGCGACGGGGCGTGATTCAATAATGGTGTGTGGCAAGCGGCTCCTCAGGCGTGGACGGTCGTCTCTTCCATGACGCTTTCGCGCACGGCGCTTTCGATCAAGCTCCAGATGTGTCCGACGTAGTCGGTGAATTGCGGCGTGCGTTTGATCGACGCGGCGCGCGGGCGCGGCAGATCGATGCGGATCGCTTCTTGCACGCGCCCGGGCCGGCGCCCGAAAACCAACACGCGATCCGAGAGAAACACGGCTTCGTCGATCTGATGCGTGATAAAAAGGACGGTTGATTTCGCAGTCGACCAGATGCGCAGCAGTTCCGTCTGCATGATTTCGCGCGTTTGCGCGTCGAGCGCTGCGAACGGTTCGTCCATCAACAGTACGTCGGGGTGCACGGCGAGCGCGCGCGCCAGATTTACACGTTGCCGCATCCCGCCCGAAAGCTGTCGCGGATAATATTTCTCGAAGCCGCGCAGACCGACGAGCGCGAGCAAGTCGCCGAGCTTCTCGCGCTCGGCGGTGGTCAGCCGGTGTTGAATCTCGAGGCCGATCGCCGCGTTGCTCCACACCGTCCGCCACGGCTGTAAGTTGTCGGCCTGGAAGACGAATGCGCGATCGGGTCCGGGTTTCGTCACGCGACGGCCGTCGATCGCAACGCTCCCACCGTCGAACGGCTCGAGCCCGTCGACGATGCGCAAGAACGTCGTCTTGCCGCAGCCGCTCGGTCCGACGATGCTGACGAACTCGCCGTCGGCGATATCGACGTTGATGTCGGAGAGCACTTCGAGATCGTCGTAGAACTTCGTGAGCCCGCGAACGGCGAGCTTGGCCGTCGCCGGCGCGATCAGGCTTTCCATGGAACCAGAATGCGCTCCAGATACTGGAAGCCGGCGGTCAGGAAGATGCCGGCCGCAGCGAGGACGATAACGCTCGCGAAGAGCTGCGGCATGTTGAAGACCTGGCTCGCGTTGTTGATCAGGTAGCCGAGACCGCCGCGCGCGCCGGCGAGTTCGCCGACGACGACGCCGATCAATCCGCGTCCGACGCCGAGCCGCAGACCGGCCATGATATACGGCGACGCGCTCGGCAGCGACACCTTGGCGAAGATCTGCGCGCGCGCTGCACCGAACGATCGTGCCGTTTCGATCAGCTGCGGATCGGTCCGTTTGATTCCGGTCTCGGTGTTAATGATCATCGGGAAGATGACGAGGCTCACGACGACGGCGATCTTCGACCAAATGCCGACCCCGAACCACAAGATGAGCAGCGGCGCGAGAGCGATCACAGGTGACGCGTAAAAGCCCGAAATCCATGGCGTGAGAATCAGTGAGACATTTTCGGATGCCGCCGTGATCAAGCCGATCGCCGTGCCCGCGACGACGGCGATAACGAAGCCGACGATGAACTCTTCACCGCTGATCACGATCGCCTTCTGCAGATCGCCCTTGCTCCACAGGTCGCCCAGCGCGACGATCGACGCGCTGGGCGTCGCGAGAAAGAGCGAATTTTTGACGACGACGCGACCGATGAATTCCCAGATCAGCAATCCACCGACGACCGACGCGATCGTAATGGCGGTTCGCGTCAGGGCACGCGTGCGCGCGGCACGACGTCGCGCATCGGCGCGCGGCGCCGGTCGCCGTGCATCGGCACCGGCGACGCTCACCGCGGCACTAGACATGCGCAGGCGATTTCCCCGCGAGCTTCTCGAGATGACCGACGACGTCGTCGACGCTCAGCACGTCCGCATACTTCTGATGCATGTCGAAAAGATTCATCGCGTGCGCGGTCCGGTGACGGTCGAACACGCACTCTTCAACCACGGTCATCTTGAACCGGTAGCTGCGTCCTTCGACGCACGTCGCCCGCACGCACCCGCTGGTGCTCTCGCCGACGAGGATGATCCCGTCGACGTCGTGCGCGTGCAGATGCGACATCAGCAACGTCCCGAAGAATCCGCTCGGCGCCGCTTTGCGAAGAACCGCCTCGCCGGGTAGCGGCGCGACCTCGCCGACAATATCGAACCGGCGACGCAGCCGGTCGAGTTTGGTGGGATCCGCGACGTAGCCGTCCGTCTCGCGCTTGCCGCGATTCGACCAGCCGGCGACGCCGGAGTCGGCCGGGTCGAGCCCCGTGACGTGCACGATGGGAATCTCGGCAGCGCGTGCCGCCGCGAGCGTGCGCTGAATATGCGGAATCGCATCCCACGCTTGCGGCCCGCATGTGCCGGGCCACTCGTCCATCGCGTCTTTCACCGACGCGGGCCGGCTATCGCCGAAGACCCAGCGGTAGAGGTCGATGAGGACGAGCGCCGGCCGCGTTCCGTACCCCCATACCTGGTGCGGACGCTCTTTGAGCGTTGCCTGATCGTCGGATGCAAGAAATTCGTCCCAAACACGCATCGCTCGTCGTTATCGTTCACCGGCGACCTCGCCTGTGCCGATCATTCTGCGAACGTCGAGACGGATTCGCCGGTCGTGGGCCAACTGGCGCGCGATCAGCGGTGCAGCGACGCCGTTGCTTTCTCTACGTACGAGTTATCGAAAAAGCGCGACGCAGGCGGGGCCGGCGGCTTGATTTGGCCGGTTTTGACCAATGTATCGAGCACGATGTTGAGTTCAGGCGTCGTCATGATGCCGGTGCGGTTATAGAACTTCACCTGCGTCACGAAGAAATCGTACGTTTTGGACGCATCCTCGCCGGACACGTTCGTCGCTTCGCTGAGGATGTCGATCGCCTTTTGCTTGTTGGCGGGCTCATAAAGCCAGGCGAGCGATTGTAAAATCGACTTGACGTAGGCGACGACGGCATCGGAATTTTTCTTCCCCCACTCCATTCGCACCGAGAACGTATCGAATGGAAAACTCTTGTAGTACTTTTGAACGTTGTCGAGTTCCGGATAGCCCGCGCTTTCCGCGCGAAACGAGAACGGCGGTAATAGGATCGCGGCGTCGACCGTGCCCGACATCAGCGCGGCGAAGCGTTCGCCGGTGCCGCCCGCAAAGGTGTAGGTCACGTCGTCCGCCTTCATCTTGTACGCGGCGAGCACGGTGTTCATGAAAACGAGCGTGATATCGTTGGGACCGCCGACGATGATCGTCTTTCCGCGTAACTGCGCGATCGACGTGGTGCCTTTCTTACCGACGATCGCGTAGGGTGCGTTGTTCGTGCGGTTGATTGCGCTGATAATCGGTGCACCGCCGAGACTCGCTTCGATCAGCTGCGTCGTCGAGACTTCTCCGATGTCGATCGATCCGGCCGTCAGCTGTTGCGCGCACGCTGCCGACGAGCCCGTGACGATGAAATCCGGCTTGATGTTATTCTGTGCGAAAAACCCTTGCTTCTCTCCGATGTAGACGCCCCAATCGCTGGCTGTCCGCGCGGTCAAGCCGACCGTCACGCCGCGCGGCGCAGATTGTGCGAAGGCCGGACGTGCGATGCCGGCAGCGAGTGCGGCGCCCGACAAGCGGAGGACTTTCGAACGTGGAAGCGTGTTCATGCGTGCGATAATAGCACGCGGTCGGGAACGAGGACGACCTTTCCCGTCACGAGCCGCTCGTCGACGAGCCGATGCGCTTCGGCGATTTCGGATAGCGGCAGCACGCGATCGATCGCGGCGTGAAGGCGGCCACGCGCGGCGCCCTCGATCGTTGCATCGACGTCCTTCGGGTCGGAGCCGGCTCCGCCGATCAACGTGAGTTTGCGACGGTAGAGCCGCTTTACGTCGATTTCCACGTCGCCGCCCGCATGCGCCCCGGCGGTGACCAGCCGTCCACCGCCCCCGAGCGAACGAAATGCGGCGCCGAAGAGTTCGCGCGCGCCGACGTTCTCGAACACGACGTTGACGCCGCGCCCGGCGGTCAGCGTATCGACGCGCGCTTCCAGATCTTCCGTGCGATAGTTGATCGTCTCGTCGGCACCGAGCGTTCGCGCGAGTGCGCAGCCGGCCTCGGTCCCGGCGGCGGCGATCACGTGCGCGCCGCGATACTTCGCTACCTGGATTCCGGCGTTTCCGAGTCCGCCGGCGGCGCCCATGATGAGGACCGTTTCCCCACCGCGGACGTTCGCCTTGCAATCGAGCAGATGAAACGCCGTCGGAAAGTGGCGGAAGATCACGGCGGCCTCGGGGAATGTTAGGTTCGGCGGCACCTTGACGACGCTTGACTCCGGAAACACGACGTAATCGGCGTAGCCGCCCCACGCGTGAATGCCGAGGTGCAGCGGCTTGATGCAATCAGCCGGTTTCCCGGCGACGCACGGTCCGCACAGGCCGCAGCGAAGCGGCGAAGTGAACGCAACGCGTTCACCGATTCGGCGCGCATCGACCGCCGATCCGACTTCGACGATAACGCCGACCGGGTCGACCCCGAGGACGAGCGGCAGGATCGGATTGCGATCGTCGCCGTTTTGCCGCACGTGGATGTCGAGGGTCCGGTTGACGGTCACCGCGTGGACTTCGATCGTGACCTCATCGGGTGACGGCGACGGACGCGGCACCGCGCGGTACGACATCACTTCGGGCCCACCGAAACGGTCGATGATCACGGCGTTCATTTTGCGTTGTTCCATAGAGGGTTGCGACTTCAACGATGAAAGAACGTTCTGCCTTCGTTCTGCCGTCCTCGCTGGGGGTTCGCATGCCAAAACGCCGGGAATTTCTGCGCACATCTCTCGCGACGGTGGCCGCCGCCGGCGCACCGGCCATCGTGCGCGCGCAGCAGCCGCTCACGGAAGTGATCTGGGGCGTGCTCGGCGTGAGCGCGACGGAATGGCCCGAGTACATCGGCGAGGCCAAGGGCTTTTTCGCCGACGAGGGTTTGAGGTTGACGACCGTGGCCGGCGGCTCACCGCCCAACGTCATCCAGCAGCTCGCGACGGGCGCGGTGAACCTCGCTTCCGACGGCTCGGATTCGGTCATGGCCGCGATCGGCCGCGGACTCGGAATCAAGGTCGTCGCGCCTGGCTTTGGGCCCAATCCGTATTCGCTCGTCGTCACGCCGGCGATCAAGACATGGGCTGACCTCAAGGGAAAATCGATCATGCTGGGCACCAAGCAAGACGTGACCGCGCTCGCCCTTGCGAAGCTCGCCGAGCAGCAGAAGATGAGCGTTGACGACTTTTCGATCATCGTCGGCGGAAACAGTGGAGCGCGTTTCGCCGCGTTGATGAGCGGTAACGTCGCCGGTGCGATGCTCGCACAACCGTTCGATTTTCAAGCCGTCGACAAAGGGATGCACGTGCTCGGCTCGGCGTGGGACGTGCTCAAAGATTGGCAATTCACAACGGTCACCGCGAACACGGCGTGGGCTGAGAAGAATCGTGCCACCGTCGTCAAGTTTCTGCGCGCCTATCGAAAGTCGGTGCAATTCGGTTATGCGAATCGCACCGCGGCGATCTCGTCGCTGGCAACCGAGACCAAATTCGACCCGGGGATTCTCACGCGCTCCTACGACCTCGTCTGGGTCAAGCTGAAGGCATTCGATCCGAATCTGCGCGTCAGCACGGCCTCGCTCAACGCGGTGGCAAAATCGCAGATGGACTTCGGCGCGATCAAAGAGATGCCGAAGGTCGCCGACATCTACGATGCCTCGTACGCGGCCGAGGCGACGAAGGCATGAGCATCGCGACGGAGTCCACGACGTTCGATGTCGGCGGCGTGCAGCTCGAGCGGCCGTTCAAAGTGCGGCGCCTCGGACATTTCGGTCTCAACTGTATTCGCATGGAAGACTGCGTGCGCTTCTACCGCGACGACTTGGGCTTTCGCGTCTCCGACCGGCTCGACCTGAGCAAGCGCGCAAAGGATGCCGAAGAGCTCGCGGAGATCACGCCGTTCGGTGATCCCGGCGGTTACTTCATGCGTCACGGGACCGATCATCACAGCTTCGTCCTCTTCAACAAACGCGTGCGTGAACGTCTGAACACGATTGCGCGCCGCTTCGCCCCCGGTGTGACCGTCAACCAGATCTCGTGGCAAGTCGGCGCACTCGAGGAAGTCGTCAACGGCAACGACTGGTTGCGCGGCGGCGGGCTGGAGATTCAACGCAACGGACGCGACATGCCCGGCTCGAACTGGCACACCTATTTCTACGATCCCGACGGCCATACCAACGAGCTGTACTTCGGCATGGAACAGATCGGCTGGGGCGGCCAAAGTAAGCCGTTGGCGATGCACGATCGCGGCTTTCACGCGCGGCCCGACTTGCCGCAGTCGAGTGAAGAAGACGAAGTGCGCGACGCAATTGCGCGCGGTGTCGACCTGATGTCGGGTTCGGCTATCCGCGACGAGATGCCGCGCACGTTCGACGTCGAGGGCATTCTGCTCGGGCGGCCGTTCAAGGTGATCAAAGTCGGACCGATCAGTTTGTTTGTCGACGACGTTGCCGCGTCGTCGCACTTCTACCAACAACGGCTCGGCTTCGTCCCCACGGAAGAGATCGTCTGGAACGGTCACCGCTGCGCGTTCTTGCGGGCGAGCAACGAGCACCATTCGGTGGCACTCTACCCGCGCGCGTTACGTGAGACGCTCGGCCTGCGTGCCGACTCGACGACATTTGCGGTCGGCTTCCAACTCGGCAGCTACCGGCAACTGCGCGACGCGCGCACGTTCCTCGCGGCCCGCGGTGCGCGGTTCGTCGAGTTACCGGCTGAATTGCATCCCGGCATCGACTACGCGTTACACGCGCAAGATCCCGACGGCCACGCGGTCCAGCTTTATTTTGCTATGGAACAGATCGGCTGGGACGGACGCGCGCGGCCGGCCGCGATGCGTCCGAACCTGCCGTTCGATTCGTGGCCGTCGACGCTTACGGCATACGAAGATGCCTACGCCGGGGAAACGTTGCTGGGACCACTCGGCTGATACGTCCGGCATCGGGATTATGCTTTAGGGGCGCAACTCGAGAAACGGTCGCTGATGATCCTTCGTGACCGAAAACAATACAACAAATTCCGAGACGGAAGGGTGAGTCTGTCGAAGGGCGAGCCTGTCGAAGGGCGAGCTGGACGTTGACGCTCATTTGTGCGTAATGCAAGGCAGTTATTGTTGGTTACCGAGATTCGTAGCGTCTCGAACCTTGCGAACAGACGGCTTGGCGGCAAATGCGCTCAGCAGAAACCATCTGCTGGCGTGACAAAATGCAAAGGTGTGGCCGTAGCGCCTCATCGAGCCGCGAACGCGTCTCCGTTGGCGACATACGATCCGTACAGTTGGCGAAACGATTCGCCGTCCGCCGGTCGATAGCGCAGCGTTACCGGCGGTCGACCGGCAGGATCAGCGCAGACGGATATTCGGCGCTATGATAGATCGTGTCGACGCCGATTTTGTCGGGACGATAGTAGTGCGTCCAAAGCGCTTCGGTCACCGGCGAGTCGCCGTTCACGATCTCGAGGCGAATCCGATTGCCCGCTTTGAACCGGTAGGCCATCGGCTCGATGCCGATCTCGAACCGGTAGATTTCACCGGGGACGAGCGGTTCGGCAATGTCGTGCGGATGATACGGCTCCATCTCCGTGCCGAGCGCCGGATCGAGTCGCCGGTGCGACGCGCGAAGCCACCCGCGCGAGACGACCTCCGCCCACGGATTGGCGCCGTCACTTCGGTCCGCTTCCGTCTGCGGAAACTGGTCGGAGAGTTTCACGAAGAAAGCGGTGTCGGTCGCGCTCGACGACGCAAAGAGTTCGAATTTGATCGGTCCGGCGATGTCCAAGTCGTCGACGAGCGGCGGCGACGTGAACGTCAGGACGCGGCGCGCCGGATCGAACCCCCGTGCGGGGCCGCCCGGTCCGCTACCGACGACGCCGGAGATCCAACCGGGATTCGGATAGCTGTACGCGGTTGATGCGGCGGTATCCGGCGGCGTGCGCGCCAAGCCACCGTCATTGAGCGAGGTGACGCTCGCAGACAGCAGCGGGTTGAGAAACCACGTTTCGTAGCGAACCGACGCGGGCGGCCACTGCTCGGCGCGACGCATCTCGTTCGTGCCGCGCACGGCGTATTCGACGACGGGCCGCTCGAGGTAGTCCGTCGCGAGATGTTTGAGGTAGTGATCGTAGAACGGGAGCAATACCGTCTCGTGAAATGTGCGCGACGCGAACTCTGCCGCTGCCGCCCACGCGTTGGGCGCGCCTGAGATGCGCAACTTCTTCGGCCCGCGAGCTTTGCGAAAACCTTCGATGTTACCGCGCGTGTGAATGATGCTCTTGCCCCACACGCCGCTGGAATAGAGTGGGACCTCGATGCGATCGAGCACTTCCCACGCGGTCCGTTCGCGCCAAAAATCATCGTATGTCGGATGCGCCGCAATCAGCAGGTTGAGATCCGTCGTCTGTTCGCGCGGCGGCGCGCCGTTGGCCGGCGTGCGATTGATGATTCGGTTCTGTTGCCACCAAAAGCCCGAGAAGAAGTCACCCGGGATGCCGCCGTTGTAGACATTCGCACGATACGGATCGTTCAGACCGTCGTGCGCGGCGATGCATGCCAGCGCCGGCGGCTGTTGCGCCGCCATGAACCACTGCAACATGCAGAAGTACGATTGGCCGATGCCGCCGACTTTGCCGGTGCACCACGGTTGTTCGGCGATCCATTGCACCACGTCATAGAGGTCGGTCTGCTCGTCGCGATCGAGAAAACGGAATTCACCGCCCGAGCGTCCGCAGCCGCGGACGTCGAGATTCACATACGCGTACCCGCGCTCAACGTACAGATCGATCGGTCCGGTTTCGCGCCACAAGAACTGCGGACTTGCCGGTAACACGTTGTTGTCGAACCGGTACGGAGACGCCGCCAGCAACGCGGGAACGGGTTCGTCGCCGTCGGGTTTATACACGGCGGCGGCGAGTTCGACGCCATCGCGTGCGACAATCGTGTATACGTCCATGAGCTCACCCCTCGGGTTCGTAGATCAGGCGAATGATGCCGCTCTCGCCGTGCGGTCCGGCACTTACGAAGCGCAGCGGATGGCGGCGTTCGAGCCCAGCGAACAGTGGTGTCCCGCGCCCGAGTGCGATCGGAACGACAAAGATCGCGAGCCGATCGACGGCGCCGGCGTCGAGGAAGGCCGCCATGAGCTTTCCGCCGCCGATCACCCAGATGTCGTCGTGTTGTGCGCGCAACCGTGCGACGAGCGAATCGAGCGGACCGTCATACGCGGTGACATCCGGCGCCGGCGGAAGTGGGCGCGACGTCACGACGATGGTCGACTTTCCCGCCGGCCAGCCGATGTCGCGACCCTGATCGTACGTCGTGCGTCCGCTGACGATCGTGCCGATATCGCGGGTGAAGCGTTCGAAGAGCACCGGTTCGCCCGGATACGCTGCGAGCCAATCGACGCTGCCGCGTTCGTCGGCGATGAAGCCGTCGATACTCGTTGCGACGTAGAGCCGGATTTCTGCCATGCGCTAGACAAGACAACAGCGATGAAGCATTCGTTCGTTGCCGTCGTCGTCGCCGGCGTTTTTGCGTCAGCCGTCGTCGCCGGGGGCGCTGCTTCCGTCAAGCCCGGCCCGGTGAGGCACATGGCCGGCGGCCTTCTCTACCAGGATGAAGTCGTCGGCAAAGGTGCGCTGCCGAAGACCGGGGATACGGTGGTCGTGCACTACGTCGGCACGTTGACCAACGGGAAAAAGTTCGATAGTTCGCGCGATCGAAACGAACCGTTCTCGTTCGGCCTAGGCGAGAGTCAGGTGATCAAAGGTTGGGATGAGGGCGTTGCAACGATGCATGTCGGCGGCCGGCGCAAGCTGATCATCCCGCCCTCGCTCGGCTACGGCGAAGCAGGGGCAGGCGGCGGGGTCATTCCGCCCAACGCAACGCTGATCTTCGACGTCGAGCTGCTCTCGATCAAGTCGTAAACGGCGGCGGCGGTGTGAACGCGCGCAAATCCGGCGGGGCACGCTCGTGCTACAGCCGCAACGGCGCACCGAAAACCGCCTATGCTACAAAGAAGCTCGCAGAGCGGGCAATCCCGAAGACGAGCTCGGGACTTCGAGCGTACCCCTGCTCCGCACACGGCTGGCATCTCGGACACGGCGCATAGGAGGCGAACATGTACCGGCATAGGCAGTTCGGTTTCTGGCTGGTCGTTTTCACGGCGTTTATTTGGATCGTGATCGCGTGGAAGTATTTTGTCGCAGCCGGCCGTCTGGGCTCGGGCGCTTTTATCGTTTCGTCGTGCATCCTCGCGCTGATCGTCATCGTGTTTTCGTCGATGACGGTTCGCGTTGCCGCCGACACGGTTGAGTGGAATCTCGCGTTCGGCGCTTTCCCTCAACGAATTCGCGTTGCCGAGATTGCCTCGACGCGACCGGTAAGGCTCAGCTGGTTTGCGGGCCTCGGCATCCGCACGAACAACTTTCGCGATTGGGCGTGGGTCATCAGCGGACGTTCCGCCGTCGTGATCACGATGAAGAACGGGCGGTTCGTCGCGCTCGGAACGGACGATGCGACGGGCCTGCTCGCTGCCATCGACGCAGCGCGTGCCGTGTAGTACGGTGAAGCGGTCGTTGTGAAGCGCTTCACGCTCAAGGTCGTCCTGCTGGTGCTCGTCGCGTATGCGCTTGTAAGCGTGTATGCAGCGGCGTCCGCGTGGTGGCGCCCGCAGGGCACGTTGGGAATCGTAACGGACTACGGCGCGAACATTCGCAGCGTCGCGCCGGGTGGGCCCGCGGATCGTGCCGGTATCGTTGCGGGCGATCGAATCGACCTCGCCGCGACGCGCTGGGACGAACGGCGCTATGTCGTCGGGGTTGCGGCGGCGATTCCCATCGGCACGAGCGTCCACATCGCGCTCGCTCATCGCGGAGCGACGCGCGCGATCGTGCTCACGGCCGTACCCGACGAACACACGAGTACGGACCTCTGGTCGCTCGCACTCGAATGCGTCGCGTCGTTGATCTTTATCGTCGTCGGCGCGACGTTGATTCTCGTTCGGCCGGGTACCGCGACCTGGGGCTTCGGTCTTTACTGTTTGCTCGAATTACCGACGGCAGTCCAACCGTTTCGCTTTTCCGACGCGCGCACGGCGCTCGCGGTCATCGGTTGCTACGACATCGTACAGAACGTCGGCGTCGTCGGGCTTCTGCTCTTTGCGCTCGACTTTCCGCGACGCATCGACCGTCCGTTGCACATGCGCGTGCGCCGAGCACTGCCGGCGATCTTCGCCGGTCTGGCCGTGATGACGTTGTATCCGGACGTTCTGAACTTGGTCCTCGCGCGAAGAGCCGAACCCGAGAATCATCTCCTGCAGATCGTGTTCGGAGCCGTCTTTCTGCTCGCGGTGTACCTGCTCTACGACACCTATCGTCGCATCGAAGCCGCTGAACGCGAGCGGATGCGCTGGGTGCTGATCGGGTTCGGTCTCGGATTAATGAGCTACTATGTCGGTAGCACGCTGATCTTCAGTTCGCTGATTGCGATTGTGCCGCCGATCTGGTTCTCGACGTTGCTCGTGTCGCTCAACGTGCTCTTACCGCTTAGCGTCGCGCATGCGGTCGTTCGTCATCGCGTGCTCGACATCAACTTCGTGGTCAGCCGAACTTTGATCTACGCGACGTTGACGACGATTCTCGCGGGCCTCTTCGCGCTCTTCGACTGGTTGTTCGGAAGCGTCCTCGAAGAGTTCAAGCTGTCGCGATTGCTCCAGGCGGGCGCATCGATCGGCGTCGCCTTCGCGTTCGACACGCTGCACAAGCGAACCGAAACGATCATCGAGGCGGTGTTCTTCAAGAAGCGCCGCGCGGCGCAAGCGCGCCTTGCGCGCCTCGTCGAGGAGTTGCCGCAAGCGCGCTCGGAGCGCGTCGTCGAGAACGTCGTCATCGACGAAGTCGTCGATGCGCTCTCGGTGACGTCAGGCGCGTGGTTCCGGCTGAGCTCCGATGCGTTTAGCCGCACGGCGTCATACGCATGGAACGATACCGATTGCCCGGTGCTCGACGACTCCGACGTCCTCGTCCTTTCCCTGCGCACGCAACTGCGATCGATCCGGCTCTCCGAGATGCCGTGGCGTCGCGTCGACATTCCGCACGGCGGGCGAGCGCCGATCGTCGCGATACCGATGCAATCGCGTGGACGGCTTACCGGCATTCTCATGTACGGCAGTCATACCGACGGCAACGATATCGACCCCGACGAGTTACGGCAACTCGAGCGGCTTGCGCAGGCGGCGAGCCTCGGCATCGACGAGATCGAGGCAGAAATGCTGCGCGCCGATTACGACCTCAAGACGGTCGCGTTCGATCAGCTCAACGCTCGGCTCGACGAACTTCGCCGCTCGACCGGCGTTCCGAGCTGAATCGCGAACCCGCGACAATCTATGCACGACAACGTCAGCCGTTCCACGGCGATCGGACGCATTGCCGCACTGCCGGCTGCTGCTGCGGCATTACCGTCCGCCATCGCGGCAGCCGCTCTCTCCGATGTCGACGCGTTGCTCGCTTTCTTGGCGCCGGCCGGCGGCATGATACCGGCCGAACGCGTGCGCGCAACCGGCATTCCGTTGCCCGGGTGAGACGCTGGCCTTTACCGTTCACGGCGAAGGCGCCGCAACGACCAACGCATGGTTGCACGACGAGTCGGGGATCGTCTCGCTCGCCGTCGGCGGCGTGCCGTGCGGCTATTGCGGGCAATTCCTGAGCGAATTCGTCGCGCCCGAAGCGCTGACGATCTGGTTGCCGGACGATCGGCCCTACACGCTCGCGGAGGCGATGCCGCACGCGTTTTTACCGGCCGTTCTCGGCGTGCACGTCACGCCGTTCGAGGAGCATCACGTCCTTACGCTTGCCGGCGGCAACGCCGGGCCGCTCGCGCTCGCCGCCCGTGATGCGGCTGCGCGCGCGCACGCGCCATACAGCGGCACGCTCGCGGGCATCGCGCTGCGCCTTCACGACGGAACGCTGATCACCGGCCGGCTGGCCGAGAACGTTGCGTTCAATCCGTGCATGCCGCCGCTGCAGGCGGCGTTGATCGCGCTGCGGTTACGCGGGCGAACGTACGCCGACATCGCGTCCGCGGCGTTGGTCGAAACCAAGGGTCGCGCCAGTATGCGCGACGCGACGCGCTTGGTGCTGCACGCGATTGCGCCGTCCGTTGAGCTCGCCTACGCCGTCGCTACTTGATGTGGCCGCCCGGTTTGCTCACGGCGACGAAGCCCTCCGTCGCCGGGTCCCACTTCGTCATCATCGCGTTGTTTTCGCCGATGCCGCGATTCAGATTGTCGCGGAAGTCGTAAAGCCCGTTGATGCCGGCGAAGCCGTGCGAATGTTGGAGATATGCGCGCACTTGGTCGGGCGTTGCCGCCGGACCGACGTGCCGCAGCGCATCGACGATCAGCAGCGCCGGATCCCACGGCAAAATGTACGCCATGTCGGGGCGCGCAACGCCGTTGGCCTTCATCGCGCTGAAGAACATCGTTTGCGCGTCGCGCACGGGGCCGGCCGCCACCGCGCCTTCAACGATCGGCCGAACGCCGGGAAAATAGAGCTGCTTCGGTAAGAAGCTCGCGTACTGCGCGAGTTGCGCGTGAATCATATTACAGTTGCAGGCGGCGATCGGCATCGTGAGGCCGCCGTCGCTGATGCCGTGCAGCAACGTGCCGAAACCGGATCCGGCGGTCCACGTGATCAAGACGTCCGGCGAGGCGGCTTTGATCTTTGCCATCTGCCCGGCGACCGACACGTCAGGGACGTTGAATCGCTCGCTGGCCACAAGCGAGACGTCCTTATTCTCCGGCCGCTGTAACGCGTCAGCGAGCGCGCCGCCGAACTCCGTGCCGGACGCGTCGGTCGACGTAATGACGGCGACCCGATTCCATCCGCGATCGTGAAAGTATCGCAACATGATGCGTGCGAGATAATACGTCCACACACTGCCGGAGAATGCGTAGCCGCCCGGTACCGGCGCCATCGAGGGCGAGAGACAGTACATGACGGGTCCTTTGTCGCGGACGAGCGGCTGAACGGCGTTACACGTCGCCGTGAATCCGGTTCCGATGAAGGCCGGCGGTTTGCTGGCCGACATCTGGTTGAAGAGCTGCACGGCCGTCGCCGGAAGCGACCCGTCGTCGACGACGGCGAAGTGCACCGGACGACCCGCGATGCCGCCCTGCCGGTTCAGAACCGTTTCGAGAATCGCGAGCGACTTCGCTTCGGTTTGCCCGAGAAAGGCTGCCGGTCCGGATTGAGAGAGAATGACGTTGACCGTGAGCGGTTCAGGCGTGGCCGGCACGGCCGCGCTCGGCAACGACGTCGCGATCGTCAAGGCCGCGAGAAATACAAAGATAAAACGCATTCGGGGCTACCTCGAAAGGATCTTTCCTGGCGACAGTATAGCCCAAAAGCTTTTTTAAGCAAACGGCATGCCGCATCGCAGGCGTCGTGCCGGACTCGCGGGAAAGGCGGTCGAGCATCCGTCATGACCGTAAAGAATTCCGATGAATCCGTCGACATGGCGAGCATCCGCGCGTCGATCGCACGTAATTGCGTCAGGTTTGCAGCGGACCCTGAAGCGTCCGCGGCGGCGATGGACCTGATGCTGACCCTCCGCCGTACCGCGACGGCGTTCCAAACCATGGCCGAAGCCTATACGCGCGAATACGACCTCTCGCCGGCAAAGGTCGTCATCGTGATGGCTCTAGCGGCAACGGAGGGTCACACGCTCGCGCAAGCGCAGATCGGACGCGAACTCTCCGTGTCCCTCGGCAACCTCACGGCGCTGATCGCGTCGCTCGAGAAGTCAGGTCTCGTCCGGCGGCGTCTCGACCGCGCAGATCGCCGCGTCACGCTCATCAGCCTCACCGCGCGCGGTGTCGCGCTCGTCGACCGCTTTGCGCCCAACCATTATCGCATCGTCGCGGACGCCGTTGCCGGCTTGAGCCTGCGCGAGCAACGCGCGCTGATCCGGTCGCTCGACACGATGCGCGATTCGCTGCGCAACGGCGACGGCGTTCAGCCGGTAAAATCACCGCGTGCGAAGAGATCGTCATAGAGCGATTCCGGCCGGTGGTAAATTTCCCACCAGTTGCCGTCGAGATCGCGCAGGAGCATCGACCGCACGCCGTTCGTTTCGGTGACGGGACGGATTTCGCGAATCGCATAGCGTTCACGCGCGGCCGTCGCCGCGTAAAACGCCGCATCGACTTCGGGCGCCGAGCCGACGCGTAAGCCAAAACGATTCTCGGGGCCTTGCTCCTTCGGTTCGCTACCGATCGAGACGCACACGAGCGACCACGCTCCGCCGTTCCAGAGGTACTGCGCTTCGGGCAGCGGCCGAACCGAGCCGAGTCCGAGGAATTCTTCGTAGAAGCGACGCGACGCGAAGGTGTCCGCGCATTCGATCGTGCCGTGCGAGAGGATCGTACCGGTGACAAGGGCCGTGCTCATACGGCGTCCCCGCGGGCGCGAAGTGCGGTGTATTGGCGCTTGGGAATGCGGTGTTCGACTTCCCACCAGTTGCTGTCCGCATCTTGGAAGTAGAACGAGTATGCACCGTGCGCGGCGCACGGGCGCTGCACGCGCAGAATGCCGTAACGTTCTTTGTTGTCGACGAGTGTCTGGTAGGCGCGGTCGACGTTGCCTTGGCTGGAAACAAAAACGCCCCAGTGGTTGAGCATCGCTTGCGGGTTGGCGATGACGGGAACCTCACGCACTTCCAACACCCAGTAGGGCTCAGCCGCGCGCGCTTCGCCCGGTCGATGTCCGCGCTCGCGTACGAGCAGCGCGTCGCGCTCGAAGCGGACGCACTCGAGGTCGAGCACCTCTTCGAAGAGGCGCCGGGCAACGGCGAGATCCGTCGTGAGAAACGTTCCGCGCTCGAGCGCTCGCGGTGAAACGATCGGAGTGCGAGGCGGTGCGAGTTCGGTCGTGGTCATGATTCGTCTCCTACATCAGAGGTCGAGAACGAGCGTGTCGCCGGGACGAGCGCGCGATACGCAAACTTGCAAAACCGACCGGCGTTCGTCGTCGTCGAGCACCCCGTCGCGATGTTCGACGCTACCCGCGACGTAGCGCGTCGTACACGTCCCGCAAAAACCTTCGCGGCAAACGGCCGTAATGCGGACCCCGGCGCCGGCCAAGGCGTCGAGAAGCGAGGTTTTCGCGGGAACGTGAACGGTCGTAGCGCGGCGTTTGAGCCGTACGTCGAACGGCTGATCGTCGTTGCCGAATGCGCCCGCGGCGACTCCCGTTCCGAAGAGCTCGAAATGCACCGTTCCACGCGGCCAATCGCGTCCCGCCGCGCGGGTGGCGCTGATGAGGCCGCGCGGTCCGCAAACATAGACGTGCGAGCCGGGTGCGCGGTCGCGCAACAGGCCGATCAGATCGAGGTTGTCGGCCGGGTTGCCCCCGTCGTAATGCATCGTGACGTGCTCGCCGAAATGCGCGTGAAGGTCATCGACGAACGCTGCGTCGTCGGCTGCGCGCGCGCAGTAGTACAGGCGGAACGGTAGCGCCAGTTCCGTCAACCGGTGCGCCATCGACATGATCGGCGTGATGCCGATGCCGCCGGCGATGAGGATATGCTCGTCGCCGCCTTCATCGATTTCGAAGCGATTGGCGGGCGGCGTAATCGAGAGCAGGTCGCCGGCGCTCAGATTGTCGTGCAGCCACG
Organism: Candidatus Lustribacter sp.; assembly: GCA_965277075.1. Classification (GTDB taxonomy): domain Bacteria; phylum Vulcanimicrobiota; class Vulcanimicrobiia; order Vulcanimicrobiales; family Vulcanimicrobiaceae; genus Lustribacter. The sequence continues at coordinate 2,141,855 of OZ255707.1, read as the reverse complement.
CGGAGCCGCCCGTGCCACCCGGTTCGCGCAACACGGCGATCTGGTAGCGGTCCCGTTCGCGCGAATCGTTGAGCAGCGAGTACGATCGAACCAGCCCGTTCGGTAAATGCACCTCGATATGCGAGCCGGCCGAGAACGCGGGCAGCTCGCCGCCGCCGGCATGGCGAAACACGAACGACATCACGCGCGCCGTGCAGGGGTGCGATCCGGCCACGACGACGGGGATCAATTCCGGCAGTACCGCTTCGCGAACCGCGCTCATACCGTTATATTACTTTTGGCCAAAACAAATCCTTCATTTTGCGGCGATCGCTCGTTCGAGACGGCGATCCGGAATAAACCAGATAGCTGCCACCGTAACGAACAGCCCGTCGGAAAGCACCGGCGACACGAACGCGAAGCCGATCGCGAGCGCATAGATCACAAGCGAAAGCGTTCCTTTGACATCCGTTCGAACCGCTTGCGCAAACGCCGATGCCGGACCGTTGCACGCGACGAGTGCGAATTGCAAGAGCGTGTACGCCAGCGCAGTGCAGATCAGCACCGCACCGTAGAGCGCGGTCGGCACCGCACCGGACGGGTTCGCGCCGAGCCAGCTCGTGACGAACGGCACGAGCGAGAGCCAAAAGAGCAAATGCAGGTTGGCCCACATCGCGCGCCCGTCGATGCCCTCGGCGGCGCGTAGCAGATGATGGTGGTTATTCCAGTAGATGCCGACGAAAACGAAGCTGAGCACGTAGGCGGCGAGTGTCGGAAGAACGGCGTGCAGCGAGGCGATATCCGTTCCCGGCGGCGGCTTGAGCTCGAGCACCATGATCGTGATAATGACCGCGATGACACCGTCGCTGAAGGCTTCGAGCCGTCCCGGCTCGGTCGAAAACGGTCGGTTCATCGGTTCTTTCTCTCGCGTCCGCAGTAGAGGTTCCCATCTCATTCGATGGTAACGAACGCAAACGATGCGTTTTCTCGTTGCCAGGTGCGGCGTTTTCGGAACGGCGCTGCTGTTCGCCGCCGGTGCCCTTTCTGCCCCGCCGCTCGCGACGGCGCAGACGTCGAATGCCGCGCCGATCGTCTGGCCGACGACGCTTGCGGCGAACGGTGGGAAGATCGTCCTCTACGAACCGCAGGTTCGCTCGTGGTCGAACTACGCACGCATGACCGGCGTCGCTGCCGTCGCCGTTACGCTGCCCGGCGCCGCCGCCCCGAATTACGGCACGCTCAGCTTTTCGTCGCTCGCGAGCGCCGACGTTCCCTCCGGCACCGTCTCGCTCGTGAACCCGAAGGTCGACGCAACGATGTGGCCGTCGGCGAACCCGGCCGATGCGGCGCCGCTCGACGCATTCGTCAAAGCGAATTTGCATCTCGAAGGAAAGCCGTTGCTTCCGCTGCCGTTGGTACTCGCGAGCCTCCCGCCGGCCGACCGCCCCCACACCGTTCCGGTTCGGACGAATCCGCCGGTTATCTACGTGAGCCAGCGGCCCGCGGTGCTCGTCGTCTTCGACGGGAAGCCGACGTTCGCGTCGATTGCGGGCACCTCGTTGACCTACGCCGTCAATACGAACTGGGAGATCATTCACGATCCGGCGTCGTCGCTCTACTACGCTCACGCGAGGCGCGGCTGGTTTGCGGCGGCGAGCATCGCCGGTCCCTTTTTGCCGGCCGTCGCGCCGGCTAGTTTCGCCGGCATTCCCGCAACAGCGCAATGGCAAAATGTTCGTTCCGCGCTCACGATGTCGAAGCCGGCCGGCACGGTTGCGCCGCGCGTCTTCGTAAGCACCGTGCCGGCGGCGCTCATCGACATCGACGGCCAGCCGAAGTTCGCTTCGATCGCGGGAACCGGGCTTCGCTACGTCACGAACACGACGAGCGACGTGTTCTTTTCCCGCGACACGACGCTCTGGTACGTTCTTCTCTCGGGTCGCTGGTTCGCCGCCGCGAATTTGAACGGACCGTGGACGTTCGCGTCGGCACGCCTGCCGGCCGATTTCAAAAAGATTCCCGAAGATAGCCCACGCGCACGCGTTCTCGTTGCCGTTCCGGGTACGACGCAGGCCTTCTACGCCGCGCGAATGACGCAGCTTCCGCACGTCACCGCCGTGGACCCGGCAACGACGACGTTGACGGTCACGTATGGTTCGGGTGCACCGATTTTCGCGCCGATCCCCGGAACGCCGCTGAAATACGCGGTCAACGCGTCCGACGACGTGATCCAGGTCGATGCCGCACACTATGTCGCGTGTGCGCACGCCGTGTGGTTCGCGGCTGCGGCGCCGAATGGCCCGTGGGCGCCGGCGACCTACGTTCCTGCCGCTGTCTACACGATTCCGGAAAGCTCGCCGCTCTATCACGTCACGTTCGTGCACGTCTACGACGCTCGCGGCGTTGCGCTTACGGCACCGCGGGCGACGCCGGCGCCGCAGCCGGCCGACACGTATCAGAACTTTGCGCCGTCGCAGTTTTCCAACGGCGATGCAGCCGGTTACTACAATGCGAATACTGCCGGGTATCTCGGCAGCTACGCGCCGATTTGGGGCGGGGCGACGTACGGAACGGGATACTATTATCCCGGCTGGATGGCGTTCGGCGCCTACGTGTACAACCCGCCGACGTACGGCAACTACAACGATACGACGTACGCGCGCGAGCGCGCGCTCTCCGCCGCGAACGATCCGCGGAACCCGACGTTGAGTGCGCGCATGATGCCCGGCCACGGACCCCGCGCCGTCCCCGGTCCGAATACCAACGTGTACGCGGCCGCCGACGGCGTCTACCGCTTCGTCGCCGACGACTGGCAGAAGAATACCGGCGGCGATACGTGGGCGACCGCGATTGCAACGCCCGACTCGTTGAACCGCGACCGGCGTGCGCGCATCGACGGTTACCGGGGCGAGGTCTCGAATGGCGGCGCCTGACAAGCATGGGACCCGTTGGATGGTTGGGCGACCGCTCTCGTAGCATAGATTTCGCCGATGAAAATCGCAACGCGCGCGCGTCTGCTCGTGTGCATCGCGTTCGCTGCGTGTCTGATCGCGACGCCGGCGGCCGACGCGCAATCGTGGCAATGGCACGTGCTCGTCCCGGTGCCGGGGCACGCGCCCGTACAAGCGCAGTCGAACGTCGTGCTCTCGGCCGGCACGATTTCGATGGTCTACTCGGCCCGTATCGAGAACCGCGAGACGCCGATCACCTGGTGCCATGCGGGCCTTGCCGACGTCGCGAACGCCCAAGCGCTCACGCGTGACGGGCACACGTTTCTGCGTTTGCAGCTCAAGCCGCAACGGTCCGCGACGTGCGATTCCGGAAACCGGCCGTTCGCGTTCACGCGAATTGCCGATGACGCCGCAGCCCGGGACGCGGTGAGCGCGATCAATCGCGCGGTCGGGACGAATTCGCCCGTTGCGGTAACGACGGTCTCTCCGTCACCGGCGCCGGCACCGTCGGCATTCGCGTTGCCGTCGGCTTCGCCCGCAGCAGTGCCGTCAACGTCGAAGGTCGTCGACTGGGTCGACAACGCCGGACTTTTCACGTTTATCCGGGTCCGGAATCGCTCGCGCGAACCGGTCATGATTGCGACGGGAGACGTCGAGAACTGCCGCAATGTCGACTTCGGTTGTGGTCGCTTTCCCAATGGGAATATCGCCCTTGCGTCCGGCGCCGCAGCGACCGTCGCGACCGTCATGTCGAACGGTCAGGGTGACGCTCCGACGTTCACCTATCGCTACGACGTGCAAAGCGGCGCGCTGCACGTGAGCGCCGGTGGCTCCTCCGGGAAAGCCCCGGCCGGCTGGCACCCCGCGATGTCATCGCAAGAAATGCGCTCGGCTGAAGCTGTTGCGATCGCCGGATATCGTGCGCTGACCACGCCGGGTTCGGCGCCGCCGCCTGTACGAGCGACGCCGGCGCCACCGCCGCCACCGCCGGCATTCGTCGATGCCCGCTTGACGCACCGCGGTTCGTCGCGTTTGGGGATCGGACAGAAAGGTGTGGCCCTGGTGCGCGTAATCGTCAGCGGAAACGGAATGCCGCAGGATGCGTCGATCGTGAAGATTTCGAATCGCCAACTGGTCGCCGCAGCGTTGGAAACGGCGGTTTCGTCGACGTACGCGCCGGCGATGCGCAACGGCCGGCCCGTTGACGGCACGTACATCGCGACGTTCACCTTCGACGGTGACGATCCGGCGCTCTCATCGATTCCGATGTGGAAACGCGATCCGAGCCCGGCGCCGTCCGCTAGCGGCGCGCCGGCCGGAAGTCCGGCACCTTAGGATGGTGTCGCCGTGCCGTTCGCGATCGCAAAGGCGGCGTTGATCAGCCCGACGTGGCTGAAGGCCTGCGGAAAATTACCGAGCGCTTCGCCCGTCTTCGCATCGACTTCCTCCGCTAAGAGTCCGAGGTCGTTCCCGCACGCGAGCGCACGTTCGAACACGGCACTTGCGCGCTCGGTTTCGCGCGCGAGTGCCAGAGCGTGCGCGAGCCAGAACGTGCACAGGAGAAACGTCCCCTCGTCGCCCTCCATGTTGTCGAAGCTGCGGTAGCGATAAATCAGGCCGCGCGGATCGCTCAGGTCGCGCTCGATGAGATCGATCGTCGAACGCACGCGCGCGTCATCGCCCGGCAGAAAACCGACGATCGGGAGGACGAGGAGCGATGCGTCGAGCTCTTTGGAATCGAACGCTTGAACAAACGCGCCGAGCTGCGGATCGAAGCCGCGCTCGAGGATGGCTATTCGGACGGCGTCCCGCGCGGCTCGCCAGCGGTCGGTCGCCGTCGACGTTACGCCGAGCAGTTCGCGCAGGTCCAGCGCCGCATCGAGTGCGGTCCAGCACATGATCTTCGAATAGACGTAGTGCCGCAACTCTCCGCGGATCTCCCAGATACCGCTGTCGGGTTCGCTCCACCGGTCGGCCGCCGCATCGGCACACGCGATGAGGAATCGTTTCGTCGGCTCGTTCATTTTGCCGAGGTGATCTTTGAAGCGCCGAGCCGCGTCGAGAACGTGACCGTAGACATCGAGCTGATGCTGCGTCCAGGCGCCGTTTCCGATGCGCACGGGCGCACTGTCACGGTAGCCGCGCAAATGCGGCAGGTCACGTTCCGTCAAATCATGCTCGCCGCCCACGCCGAACATGATTCCGATGTTGCCGGCGCCGACGTTCGTTGCCGTCGCGTGCGCGATCCAAGAAAAGAATCGCCCCGCCTCCTCGGGACACGCGGCGACCCATAGCGCCTGCATCGTGAGGTTTGCATCGCGCAGCCAGGTGAAGCGATAGTCCCAGTTGCGCGAACCGCCGATCGTCTCGGGTAGCGATGTCGTCGGAGCCGCGACGACGGCGCCGGTCGGCGCATAGGTCAGCGCTTGAAGCACGCGGCCACTGTGGTGAACGGCATGGCTCCACGGACCCGTATACGATTGATGAATACCGGCCCACGTTTCCCAGCCTTCGATCGTATCGCGAAGGCGGCCGGTGATCGCTCGCTGCGACCACGGCCGCGGTAGGTGCATTGCCGAATCGCAGTGTTCGAGCGCGAACGCAACGTGCTCGCCGTCGTTCAACCAGAATCCCGCCGACGCGGCTGCGTGATCAATGGCGTTACGAGACCGTACTCCGGACGTGGTGCAAAGTGCATCTCGACGAAGACGCTCCCCGTAAGACATCGTACCAAGCGCAGGACGACACCCGGCGAGTTCGCAGCGAGATGGTGCCCGCGTTCGCGTGGACCCAGCGCCATCGCGTCGTGATTCGTATCGCTCCCTCGTTTGCGCGTATCGTCGTCTGCAGGACCATCGTCGAGCCGATATATTCGCGCGTCGTCTCGAGGACGTCGCGGGCCGAGAGCTGCCAGCGTCCGGCGTGCGGATCGAGCAGCCGCGCGAAGAACGCCGGGCTGTCGAAGCGTGGCGCGCAGAGCCAGTCGATCGAGCCGTCGCGGCTAACAAGCGCGGCCGAGCGGCAATCGGAAATTAAACCGTAGTCGCCGATCTTCGGCGCCATACCGGTGTCCCGCGGGTCGGCATTCACGATCCTACGTGTATAGCACGAGCTTCATCGGGAAACTGTAAGGCTTCATACAGCAGGGGCCGCCTCACGCCGCGCGAGTGTGCGACCTCGAATCAAGTCGGACGCCCGTTCGGCGAGCATGAAGACGGCCGCGTTGGTGTGGGCCGAGACGAGATCGGGAAACGCGGAGGCGTCCACCACGCGTAACGCGTCGATGCCGCGCACGCGCAAATCCGGATCGAGCACGCAATGCTCGCCGGTTCCCATGCGGCACGTGCTGACCGGATGACTGACCGTCGTCGTCGTCGCTCGCAGGTGCGCGTCGATCGCTTCATCGGTCGTGACCTTCGGTCCGGGCGTCAACTCGACGTCGCGGAAGGCATCGAGCGCCGCCTGGTTACCGAGGTCGCGTGCCAAGCGAAAACCCTGACGCAGCTTTGCGATATCAGCCGGCGCGCTGAGGTAGTTGTACCTGATGCGCACGGGCACGTTCGGATCGGCCGACTTCAAGCGCACTGTACCGCGGCTTTCCGGATGCAAGATCACCGGGTCGATGCCGAACGCGTCGATGTACTGCGGCAGGACGCCGGGAAACCATGGCCCCGCGCCGATCGGTGCGCCGCGAAGCATGAATTCGAGGTCGGGAACATCGAGGTCGGGGCTCGTCTTGATGTAGCCTTGCATGCCGAGCGGCAACGTCGTCGCCGGCCCGGTGCCGAACAGGTAGGCTTGCGCCAAGGCCAGAGCGACGCGGTCATAACGCAGCAGTTTCTGGAACGGGGCGCTCGGTGCACGCCGCTTCCACAGAAGCACGCCTTTTAGATGATCTTGCAGGTTGTCGCCGACGGGGAGCGTGACAACGGGCGTGATGCCGAGCTCGCGGAGGTGATCCCCCGGCCCGATGCCCGAGAGCATCAGCAGTTGTGGCGTATTGAACGAACCGCCGCTGAGAATCACCTCGCGCTCGGCCTCTGCGGTCGCGTCGACGCCGTCCCGTGAGTACGCAATCCCCCGCGCCTTCGTACCGTCGAGCAACACGCGGTGAGCCGTGGCGTTGGTCAACACCGACAGATTCGGACGCTTGAGGATGTCGCGCAAATACGCGCGTGACGCGGATGCGCGGCGACCGTTGCGAATGCTGAATTGCGTACGGCCGAATCCGACGGTTTGTGCGTTGTAGTCGTCGGTCAACGGGTAACCGCTCGAAACGGCAGCCGCTTTCACCGCATCTTCGAGCGGATCGTCCATCTTCGCGAACACGACGCCGACCGGTCCCGAACCACCCCGCAACGCTGTTTCGCCGCCTTCCCACGTTTCGACACGTTTAAAGTACGGCAGGACCTCGTCCCACGACCAGCCGGTTGCGCCGTTGCGCGCCCAGCGGTCGTAGTCGCCGGGGTTACCGCGCGTGAACGCCATGAAGTTCGTCGAGGACGAACCACCGAGCACTTTGCCGCGCAACGACATGAGTTCGCGACCGGCCATCCCACCTTCGGCATCGGTCGTATACTGCCAATCGAACATCCGGTGCTGATGCAGCTTGCCGACGCCGATCGGCACGCGCAAAAACGGATGCGAATCGTCACCGCCGGCTTCGAGCAAAAGCACGCGCGTGCCGGGGTCTTCCGTCAGTCGGTTTGCGAGCACGCAACCCGCCGATCCCGCACCGACAATAATGTAGTCGTAGGTTGTTCGCGGCATAGTCGAGAGATTGTGTCATCGGACGGCGTGACCTGGTTGACCGTTGCGGGCCTTTCTCCGGCTCGAACCGAACGGCGATGTGCTCAAGTTCGTACGCTTCACTAAAGAGCATCCACCAGAGTTGGCCTGCTGCCGGCCGGCGGTTACCAATGCTGCAAGGACGAGACACCGCCGCGCACGTAGGCCGGGAAGATGGTCAAAGACATGGCTTTCGTTGCCTACTCGGTGCGCGACGTACCGCGAGCGCGCGCTTTCTACCGCGACGTCATCGGCCTGACGCCCGGCGATGCGTTCGGCGATCAGTGGGCGGAGTTCAACGTCGGCAATACGGCGTTCGGCGTCGGAAACGGCGAGCCGCTCGGCATTACGCCCGGAACGTCGTTCGCCGCAACGTTTGAAGTGGACGACGTCGCGGCGGAGCGGGTTCGGCTCGCGGGAATCGGCGTGCCGGTCACTGAGATCTCTGAGTCGCCGGTATGCTGGAGCATATTCGTGACCGACCCGGAGGGAAACAGATTCGGCCTCCATCAACGCAAGACGGTTTGACCCCCGTCGATCAATCGGCGCCGCACGCCGGCGCGCTCTCGCACGGAGCGATGCAACGAAAGCCGATGAACTGGTCGGTGTGCGTCGTTGCCTTTTCTCTTCGGCAACGTGTTGCTGTGGGCGGATCGTACGCATTTTCGTGTCGCAGCCAGCGTCTGGTCGAAAGACATTTCGGCGAAGCAGAGCGGCAGTCTCGGCGGTGTTGTGAATTTCTTCGGCATTCTTTGCGCGACGATCTCGCCGTTCATCAGCGGCGTTGTTGCGACCGCGACGCATGCCTTCGTTGTCCCGCTCGAGGTCGCTGCGGCTGTCATCCTCGTCGCGGAAGCCGTTGCCGGAATCTTCCTGAAGATCAAGCCACGCAACGAACTCGTCAGCCAACCGTAAATCGCTGCATTGACAGTTTTCGATTCTAGGGGTAGAATCGACGTATGTCGATGCAGAGGTGTTGTCCGGAGACGACGGTTTACGATCATGATGTAACCGACGAGGCAACACTATTCAAGGCACTGGCAGACCCCGCGCGCGTCGCGATCCTCGCAACCTTGGCTCGCGCCGACCGTGAGGTTTGCGTTTGCGATTTCACTTCGGGGCTCGATCTCAATCAGTCGACGGTTTCGCATCACCTCAAACTTCTGAAGGATGCGGGCCTCGTCGCCTCCGAGCGGCGCGGCACCTGGGGCTACTATTCACTCGCAATCGATGCGCGTGTTCGCCTCGAGGCGGCGCTCATGTCCGTGCTTCCGACGAAGCTTCTCGCATGAAAATGCATCTCAATCTCGCGACGCGCGATCTCGACGCGAGCGTCGCGTTCTATCGCACGCTGCTCCTTGCCGAACCGGCAAAGCATTTTCGCCGACTACGCGCTCTTTCTCACCAACGAGCCGGGTCTCGAACTCGCGCTCGATCTCGATTCAAACGTCACGATTGGCGAGGGCACCCACTACGGCGTCGTCGTCGAATCGCTCGAGGCCGTTGACACGGCGATCGCGCGCCTTCGGGGCGCCGGCTATCCCGTCGACGTCGAGATCGATGAGACGTGCTGCTATGCGGTTCAGAACAAAGTTTGGGCGACCGACCCCGACGGACGTCGCTGAGAAACGTATTTCGTTCTCGCCGAGACGGAAGACCGCGATGACGAACGTGCGCTTCGCCGGCGTGTTGTTGAGGTGAATCTCGTGCGTCGTGCGGCGCGCTCGTCGCGATCATCCTTGCCTTCGGTCCGATTTCCGGCGCGCACCTGAATCCGGTCGTCACGATTGCCGACGCCTGGCAGCACGGCCTCGCCTGGAGCGATGTTCCGGCCTATATCGGTGCACAGCTCGTCGGTGCTCTCGCCGGCGTCGCGATTGCGCACGCGATGTTCGGGTTGCCGCCGATCTTCGTTTCGCATCACATTCGCACGGGCGGCTCCGTATGGCTCGGCGAGTTTGTCGCGACCTTCGCGATTGCTCGCCGTGATTTGGGGTTGCGCTCGATCGAGGCCGGCAGCGACGCCTTTCGCGGTCGCGGCCTACATCGTCGGCGCATAGACGATCGCGCGATCGCTGAGCGATACCTTTACCGGTATTCGTCCGATCGACGTCGCGCCGTTCATCGCCGCGCAGCTTGCCGGTGCGGCCGCTGCGACCTTGCTGTTCGGTTGGTTCGCGCCGACCGGAAGGACCGTGATTATGCCGTCCACTGACGGAAAGCCGTCCGTGCTCTTCGTGTGCAAGCACAACACCGGCCGAAGTCAGATGGCCGAGGCGTTTCTGCGACGCTTCGTCGGCGACGGTGCGGAAATCGGCTCTGCCGGTACCATCGCGGCTGATCGTCCGGATGCCGGTATGATCGCCGCGATGGCCGAGGTCGACATCGACATTTCTGGTGCGCGGCCGAAGCTCATCGACCCCGCCGTCGCCGCTCGAGCCGACCGCATCATCACGATGGGATGCGACGTCGAGGGCGTGCCGCGCGTCGACGACGATTTGGGGCTTCCCGATCCGAAAGGGCAGCATCTCGAGCGCGTACGCGAGACTCGCGATCTCGTTCGCAAGAAGGCGAGCGAACTCGCCGACATCATAATTTTAAAATAGCAACGGGTGCAACGGCTAGAACGAGGGCAGCAGCTTGAATTCCGATCAGGCCGGCGACTCGCACGACTCTTTTCCATTCCGCGGTGACGACAAAAATCAGAATGAACGGCACTTCTGCTACGATCAAAAGCTGAAAAATATGGGCGGCGGAGCCCTCATCGGCGTAACCCTTATCCCAGCCGGTGAGAACGGCGATCGTCACGACACCACATGCTAAGAGCGACAAGACGATTGGTACGACTCCGCTTATCCGGTTAATTTTTTGTCGGTTCATGGTCCCCCGATTCGAGAACTTTGTATCACAAAGCTAACGAATCTGCAAGCGTTCGGCTCAGTCGCGCGTCTCCAGCGGAACGTTGGCATTCTCGAGTGCGCTGCGGAGCAGTTGCCGCGGCTTTCGCAGGCTTCCGGGCAAGAGGTGATATGCTTCGCGCGCGGCTTCGGCCAGAAACGCCGCGGTTTCGCGATTGTAAATCGGCGCATCCCGGTCGGCCTTTGCACGCAGGTCGCGCGGCTGCACGCGCGTTTTTCTTACGCCCCCTTCTCCCTCGACGGCCTTGCGCAGCTGCGTCTCAAGCCGTTTGGGCTCCTTACCGTGTCGTAGCTCGTCGATCACGGTACTGGCCTTGACGGTGCCGTCGCGCACGAAACCGATCGTCGCCGGCGTTGCCCGCTTCAAGAGGAAGAGATGCTGAAGATACGACGGCGTGAGGCCGAGTCGCTGGGCCACCTCGCGATCGCTCCATTTGAAGCCCTTGAGCCGGTTCGCGACATCGAGCGTCTCGAGAGGCGAGAGACGTTTTCCCGTATTGCTGACGACGAGATTCACGATACGCTCTTCGGTGGATTGGCGGCGTCCCTCCACGATGTACGGAATCGCTTTGATCTCGGAGCCCGTAGCGATGGCGGACATGGCGGCGCGCCAGCGCGATTCCCCGTCGGTCAACCAAACTTCGGACTTGTCGTCGGACAACCTGACACGCACGGGATTGAGGACGCCCTGCACTGCAATGGATCGGCGCAGGTCCTCGACATGTTCGAGGTTTTCAGGCAGCGTAAAATCACGTGCGTTGAAACCCGGCTCGGGCCGGATATAGCGTGGATCGAGATCCTCGCCGTAGGCGCCGGGGCGAATCTTGGCCAGAACTCGTTCCGTGGGCACCTTCAGGTGCTCCGCAAACGGAACGTCGAGCGAATCGTTCATCCGGGTGTCCTTGTCGCGCCGTCCCGTGACCCCTTTGATCCGGTCCATCTGAGGTTCGTTCGGGCGCGAATGTGGGGTCTCCATTAAAAAGCGCCGCGCTCGAGATGCATTCGTCGAAAATGCGTTACACGAGAGACCATGATGAAGTCGATCGCTTTACTCCTGTGTATCCTCAACGCGGCGATCTCTCCCGTAAGCGCTGAACAGACCCGGGCAGCTGCTCAGGTCGTCGCATGTTCAGCGCAAGAAATTGCTTTGAGCAGTGACGCGAAGAACGGCAACTTCGACGGCATGAGTCAGAGCGGCACGTTGCTCGTGTTCCGCAACAACTCGACGAGTGCATGTAGCCTCGAGGCGTTCGCGCGCATCGTGATGGAAGACAAGAGCGGAAAAGCGCTCAACGTTTCGGTGGAGCGCAAAACAGCGTTTACCGGCCCGACCGTCTACGGGCGTCCCGTGCCGATGGGACATGGCCCGGTCGTCTTTCCGCTCGTCGTGCCGCCGCGCGCAAGAGCAACCACGCAGCTGCACTGGGTGACCGGTTCCGTCTTCGATCACAGCGTCTGCCTGGACGCAGCGCGCGTTTCGGTCGATATCGGCGGCATCCCGGTACAAACAGATGTTCAAGCGCATATTTGTGGTCCGGACGCAACGCACGTCAGCGTCTCTGCAACGCGACTTTTGCTCGATTCGGCACATGGATCGTAGCGCGTATTTCAGCGAATGCTCAACGCGCGAAGATCGTCGGCCAAAAAAAAGGATGCCGGAGTCGAACGACGTCGACGGCGCGCACCGGATCGGCCGCACGGTCCGCTACCGTCGTGCCGTTGTTGCATCAATCACGGTGGTCACGAGGCCGGTCTCGACATCGTACACATGCCCGGACACCGCGACGTTCGGGGCAATCTCCGGAGCCCACAGTAATCGCTGAACGTCCGTCCGAACCGTCCGCGCCGGATCTAAGACGGGTGTGTCCGCGAGGGTCCGCTCGTCGACGCCGATCCGCTTGGCGAACCCGTGGCGGAACGCGTCATCGGCTAAGAGAGTCGAGCCGCAGTCGGTGTGGTGAATAACCGCAACCTCGAACCACGGACCCTCCGGAGCCTTGGTTTGAATCAAGTAGCCGATGTATGCGACATCCCGGATGATGGCAGGGGTCACCCGACCGCCCACGTTTCGCTGCACGAGGGCATCACCGAGTTCAAGACCGAGAGTTTGCGCCGGGTCGACCCGATAGTCGATGCAGGTAACGATGTAGAGGTTCGTGCGCGAAAACGGGATCGGCGGCACCTTTCGCCGAGCGTCGGTATTGGCGAAGGCGCGGTTGCGATCGAGGAGAGGCGTAATGTTGGTCAATGTATTGCCTTTCGTTTGTTGCCGTACAAGCTTGAACGACCACACTCGGCAGCCATTCCTGGCCAATGCCATTTTAAGTGCCGCCCTTATGGTTCAAGACACGCCGGCTCCGTCGCTCTTGCGCTGATGTACGATAAATCCGTTTCCATCGGGGTCGGCGCCGAACGACATAAAACAGACCGGAGTTTCCATCGGATCGCTGAGCCCCGCACCGCGATTACGGAAAATAGCAACCGCTTCTCGAATGTCGGTGACGGCAAACAACATCATACCGCCGGTGGTCGCAGCCTCATCGGGCTTCCAAACACCGAATGTCGAGCCATCGGCCAGCGTGAATTCGGCACCGCGTCCTTCCTCGTCGATGTGAGTCGGCGCAATCCCTAAAACATCGCGGTAAAACGCGATCGACCGCTTGGGATCGCCCGTGATGTAGCTGGACATGTCCACGCCGGTTATAACCGACGTATTCGCTTGCGTTGTCGTTGTCATTGAAATCTTTCTCCTTTGGCCTCGAACGAGCATATGGCGAGTCTAGAATCTGTACATGACAAGGCGTGTCATATACAGAGAAGAAACTCTTTTATGCAGTCTCAGCCTCTTATTTCGTGCTTATTGCTGCTCCAAGGGAAGCCGCGAATGACGGCGCGCGAACTCTCACGGCACCTCGACGTATCGATGCGTACCGTGTACCGTGATGTTGAGGCGTTGTGCGAGGCGGGCGTGCCGCTTCATATGGAACGCGGGCCGCTCGGCGGCATCGTCCTCGCGAGCGATTATCGGCGCGCCATCGCGCACTTTACCGACGAGGAACTCCAGGCGCTCTTCGCCGTGGGTCCAGGGCCCGGTCCGGAGAATCTCAACTTGATCGTTCGTGTCGCGTCGCACTTCGCCGAAGATTGGAGGGCGTTATGGTATCCAACGACTCAGGCTGATCGAATGCCACTCGCTTTAGCAACGAAATGAACAGGGCCCGTTCGTTGGGGTTCAAAACCGATAGCGTCTTTTCACTCGATTGCCTCGTCAGTGCCACCAACTGCGAGGCTTGCCGTTGCCCGTGCTTTGCAAGAACGATTTGAGTTTGTCTTTGGTCGTCGGGGTGCGCCTGAAGCTCGACGAAGCCGAGCGCGCTCAGCCGTGCCACGAGGCTATGGACGTTTGCGGGCTCCATTCCGATGTTACGACCGAGCTCGGCTTGCGACAGCGTTCCTTCGCGATCGAGAGCCATGACCGCCGACGCCTGGGTCGGAGTGATGTTCAGGTCCTTTATAAGCCTCGCCGTGTTCGCTTTAGCCGCGTAGTAGGCTCGACGCAGCATATAGCCTACGGGCTGGTCAACTTCGTCGTTTTTCACGAGCAGCGCGGAGCTGGAAGAGCTTCGCTTCTTCGCTTCATTGGGCGCAAAGCTTCGCCGCAAGTGCTTCATAACGATTCTTGCAGAGGGATGCGATGCAATGGCGTCTTCTCACGTTTCACAAGTGTCCCGTTCACGTCGTCGCCGGCGGAGCAGCACCCGTGAACGTCGTAAGGTAGTAGTCGCGTGCCGTCGTCAGGGACAGATCGCGTGCTTGCGGGTCGGATATCACGCGAGTCATCGCAATCGCGCCGGCCATACCGGAGAAGAGCACGAGGAACGCTTTCGCGCGTTCGACGTCGGTGGTACCCGGCACGAATCGGGCGAGTCGCTGCATGTACTGCTGCATCGCACCGTCGAGTCGCTTGCGCACAACGGCCGGTAGGCGTCCAATCTCGGGCGCAAGCGTCGCTAGGACGCACCACGACTCCGGATGACGGAGGTGTTCCGGACTGAGGTAGGCGCCGATGATCGCCGCTAGCTCGGTGCCCCGCGGCGCCTTTTCAGCGACGCGCTCGAGCTTGTCGGCCAATTGAACCAAACTGTGCGCGACGGCTTCCACGAGCAACTCGTCCTTGCTCGTGAAGTGGCGATAGAAACCGCCGTGCGTGAGCCCCAATTCCTTCATCACGTCGCTGATACCGACGCCGCTTCCATGCGCCCGAAATACTTCCGATGCACGCTGCACGATTTGCTCGTGCGTGTCCGCCTTATCGGCTGCCGACCGCCTTGCCATTTCTGACCGTTACCCCCGTCTCTCGCTTGACAAATAAGATTATACCGGTAATCTATATAGATGTCGACTATAATCTAACTCTGAAAGCGAGATCAAACCGTGAGCCAAGCGACCTTTCTCGTTACGGGCGCGACCGGCAAGGTCGGAAGCGCCGTCGTCAGCCAGCTCCGCGAGCGCGACATCCCGGTTCGCGCGGCCGTTCACCGGCCCGATGCGCGCAGTCGGCGGCTCGAGCATTTAGGCGTCGAGACCGTCGTCGTCGATCTCTACGATTACGATCAGCTCGCTAACGCCATGCGCGGCACATCGCGCGCCTTCTTCGCCGCTCCCTTTCACCCTCACATGATCCACGGCGCCGCCGCATTTGCGCTCGCAGCGCGCGATACGAAACTCGAGTCCATCGTCGCCCAAAGCCAATGGCTCGCGAGCCCGACGCATCCAGCGCTCGCGACGCGACAGCATTGGCTCGTCGACCGCCTCTTCGCGATGCTGCCCGGAATCGCGCTCACCATCGTGAATCCCGGACTGTTCGCCGAAGAACCGTATCTCTCGGTCCTCCGCTATGCCGCGCTTCTCGGCATTTATCCGTTCCCGGCCAATGGGGCGAGTCGTAGTGCTCCGCCATCGGTCG
Source organism: Candidatus Lustribacter sp. (assembly GCA_965277075.1). Lineage (GTDB taxonomy): Bacteria > Vulcanimicrobiota > Vulcanimicrobiia > Vulcanimicrobiales > Vulcanimicrobiaceae > Lustribacter. The sequence goes on along the minus strand of OZ255707.1, from coordinate 2,126,253 downwards.
ACGACATCGCCCGCGTCGCGGTTGCCGCCTTGATCGACCCGTCGAAGCACGCCGGCAAGACGTATCGCCCAACCGGTCCCGAATCGATCTCGGTCGACGACGTCGTGGCGATTCTCAGCCGCGTGCTCGGACGCAGCGTACGCCATGTCCGATTGCCATGGTGGATGCTCTATAAGGCAGCCCGGACGGAAGGCATGAATCCGTTTTTGCTTGCGTCCTTCCGGGATTACGCGCACGAACTCGATCTCGGCTCGTTCGCCTTCAACGCACCGACGACTGACGTGTTCGACGTAACCGGCGTCAAACCCGAAACCTTCGAATCGATCGTGCGGCGTCATGCCGCCGCTCCGGCGATGCAGCCGACACTTGGCAACGTGCTGGGCGCGGTCGGCGACTTCGTGAGCGTGCCGTTTCGGCCAGGTCTCGATCCCGCGCGATACGTGCGCGGCCGTGGCTTTCCGCTTCCGCCCGTGCCTTCGTACGACATGGACAGCGAACGATGGAAGTTCGAGCACGCAAGGCAAAACGCCGGCTCTCTCGCTCTCGTCAGCGTCGATGCCAATCGCGTCGGAGGGCGTGCGTAAACTCGCAACCGTACGGGCGCGATTCTCGCCACCGACATCGAGCGTGCCCCCGGCGAGGCACTTCTCGGTCCCAAGCGTCTTCATTCTCGTGGGCAGCCGGTGGTTCGCGCGCTGAACGAGTTGGTGCGTTTCTCTCCTCGGTGGTTGATGCATTGCCCGCGATCGAGCCGCGGCCGCGAACGACAACGACGGCGTTTTCGGACACGTCGCTGACCGAGGCGCTGGCGTCCAGCGGCCGGCAGATACTCGTCCTCGCCGGGGTTGCGAGCGAGATCGTCGTACAACGCACTGCGCTCGACGCGATCGCGGCCGGCTACACGGTCCACGTTGCGGTCGATGCGTGCGGCGGCGTGAGCGCGCGAACCGAGGAGGCGGCGTGGCGCCGCATCGTGCAAGCCGGCGGCATTACAACGTCGGTCACGGCGTTTGCCGCGGAGCTTGCCGGAGATTTCACCACCGAGCGCGGTGGAAAAGACGCTTGGTATCATGTACGAAACGCTTAGCGGTTGAACATGGGGATGTCGCCGGCTCAGGCGCTCATCGCCGCGATGCTCTCGCCGGCGCTGCTCATTCTTGCCGCGGGTTCGCTGATTGCGGCAGCGCTCGTGCGTCTTGGTCGCGTCGTCGACCGCGTGCGCGCGCTCGCTGCGCTGGATGTAAGGCTCGCGACGATGGACGAGCTTTCACATTACGAACGGCGCGCTTCGCTCGCACTCGCCGCGATCACGTCCTACTTCGTGGCGGTCGCATTCTTCGTGGCCGCAGGTGCGGCGATCGCGCTCGATCACGCGGCGCATGACACGCTTACGTGGTACCGATCGCGCTGACGCTGACCGGAATGGCGCTCATCGTCGTGGGCGTGGCCGCTATGGCGCTCGAGTCACGCGACTCGGGGTTCATTCCGAGCTGCTCCGCCGGCAGATGATTGGAGGCTTTGACGACGCGCGCTCCCACGAATGCAGCGGACACAATTCGGAAGATAAGCGATCTCCGAGCTCTTCCGGAGCAGCCTGAAAGGCGTTCGTAACGTCGACGACGATCTTGCCATTCCACCGTCCGAATTGCTTCGCAGCGTTCTAATGTGCGGAGAATGGAACAGCGAGGAAGATCATCTCGGCCCCAAAAGCGTTTTGAACCGATTGAGGAAAGACGTTGGGACCGAGCGTTATGCGTATTGCGCCACATCGCTCGCACGAAAGCGCGGCAGTCGCGGAAACACCTTGGCACTGTCGCCAAAAATGCGTTGTCAACGACGCTTCGCTCGAAGCCGGCCATCGGGCCGGCGTCGAGACCGACGGATCGTAGCGCGATGATGAAATACGCCGTTTGAAGAAGTGCGTTGTCCCACGCGGTACCGCGCTGCGCGGGCTCCGGCATGCCACCAAACTTGCTTTTGAGCATCTCGCCGCGTTCCGGAAACAAGCGGGGAAAATGTTCGACGAACTTCACGTCCGTTGCGACAACAGCAGTAACTGGGGCTGCCATTGTTTTGTCACGATTGCCTTCGCTTAATGCAGGCTTGAGCTTCTCCTTCGCCTCGCGCGACTCAACGAACACGACGCGAAGCGGCTGAGAATTTGCACTTGTCGGACCGAGCAGCGCCAGCTCGAGCGCACGTTCAAGCAACTGATGAGATACTGCGCGATCGATGAAAGCGTTCGCAGAACGCGCCTCGACAAAAATTCGCGCGAGGCTGAGCTCGTCGAGCGCATTGGTCAGCGTTAGTTCGGCGACCTCATCAGTTATCGGCTCCGGTTCTCTATGAAGTGTCATAGTGCTCGAGATACGGTCGAATTGTCCCGTGTCGGGAACCGTAGCACGTTAGCGACCAAACGGTCAAGAACGATACGAGCAAACTGGACCGAATGGTCAGTATATAAAGGGTGGGTCGGGAATGGGACGCCCTATCACCTTCGAACAGGATCAGATGTTGGAAACGATCCAAGATAAATTTTGGGACAACGGGTACCGCGCGACGTCTCTAGACGATGAGTCGTTGAGGTACGAAGAGGAAGCGTTTACAACCGCGACACACCAGATCGAGAATGGCCTGATCAAACGGCTGGAGATCGAAAGCGTCTCCACTGGGAATTGATGTAACCGTCGCTCGTATGGCGCTTCTACTGCGAACCGATCGGTCTGAGCGACTCCTACCAACTACCGTTCGTGTTGCGGCGATACCCGAGCGCCGCATTATGAACGAAGATCATCAGAGGACGTAATATGGTGAACGGCCCACAACTTGTTGAGCAGCTTTACAGAGGCTTCAACTCGCGCGACATTGACTCGGTCCTTGCGGCTCTTTCTGAAGACGTGGCTTGGGCAAACGGTATGGACGGAGGCCATGTCCATGGTCGAGAGGCGGTCAGGGCGTATTGGACACAACAATGGGCGGCGATCGATCCTCGCGTCGATCCGGTGCAGATCACGGAGTCCGAAGATGGTTCCACGGCGGTGGAGGTTCATCAAGTTGTCAAAGACCTTGAAGGTAAGCTGTTGCTCGACGAAACGGTCCGCCACGTCTTTCACATCAAGAACGGTTACGTAACGCGCTTCGATATCGAGAATGCGGGCGGGCTGTCGTCGATCTCTCATGCAACCTCCCAAGGAACGATGTCCTTTTCAGCGCCACGTCCGAAAGCGTCTTGACGGCGCGGCGCTGTACAATCGCGCGCCAACCTTCGGCGACCTCCGCAGCGGCAGCGTCAGATCGCCGCGGCGAGACTGACCACGTTATTCACTTGCCTGCACGCAATATTTCGCCTTTTTGCGAATTAAATACGCAGAGTGGTGCCTCCGCGTGAAGATCGTCGCCGCCGGCCAAGAGCCGACCTTCGCTCGCTTCGCCTGGCGTCGCCCATGAACAAGTCACGAGAGCCGCGATAATGTAGCATGACGACGATGCTGTTCTCGTTCACGTCGTCGCCCGTGTCGACAAAACGGTAGCGAAGGCGCGAGGACGTCGAGCGTTACGCTGTCATCGGGCGTCCACCGCATTCCCCGCCTCGCGACACCGGTGCCGCTTTTTGTCCGCCTCTTTCCGAGTTTCGAGCAGCTGAGCAATCGCTCTCTGGACCTGAGGCCACGTCGCCATTGGAAAGCATTCGCGATGCGTTCCGTCAGCATCAACCTTTGCCGCTCATGCTCATAACAAAGCCACGCTCTCCCAACTGCGCACATTGACCTGGGCGCAAGCGGCAAAACACTCTCGTGGCGATCATTCGTAGCGTCACATGAAAGCGCGTCGCGGAAGCGCGGCGCTCAGCGAACGGCACCCTCGAGCGCGTCGAATCGCACGCGCGCTCGCAGTACCACGGGGTGGCTGCGCTCCGTCCACTCTACGAGGGCGATCATCGACTCGAGGAGCGATTCGCCGAGCCCGGTCAAGCGGTATTCAACGCTCGGCGGTTTGGTCGCGAACACGTGGCGTGAAATCATGCCGTCGCGTTCGAGCGAGCGCAACGTCTGGGTGAGCATCCGCTTCGAGATGTCGGGGACCGCGCGCCGTACCGCGCTAAAGCGCAGCGGCTCAGCGGCCAGCGACATGAGAATGAGCGTCGACCACGTGTCCCCGATGGAGTCGAGCAGATCGCGCGTGGGGCAAAGCCATCCTTCCAAGCTTCGGCGCTGCCAATCAGCAAAGTAGGCCGCGAAACGCGCACGCGTCGGGCCAGAGGGTTCCTTCGCGGTAACCTCGGCACCATTTTGTGCCTCATTGCGGCTGACGATCATGGTCTCTATTATAGTCCTGTCCTCAATTCGTTTCCTTGAAAGAATACTATGTTAGCGAACAAGTCACGCCTCCTCATCACCGGAGCAAGTGGTCACCTCGGACGGCTCGTTATCGAACACGTGCGCCGATTAGACCCCGATGCCGACATCACGGCAATGGTCCGCGCATCGCAGGCAGCGGACGCACTTGCGCCGTTTCGCGTCTCGGCGCGCATCGGCGACTACACGGATCCCGCGTCGCTCGATGCGGCCCTGACGGGCATCGATCGGCTACTGTTGATCTCATCGAGCGTCCTCGGTCAGCGCGTTGCGCACCACAAGAACGTTATCGAGGCGGCAACGCGGGCCAGGGTATCCCTCGTCGCCTACACGAGCGTCTTGCGAGCCGACACGTCGGAGCTAAGCCTTGCTGCCGAACACTTGGAAACCGAGAAGATGTTGCGCGAGTGCGGGCTGCCGTTCGTCGTATTGCGCAACGGCTGGTATCTGGAGAATGACACCGCAATGCTTGCGCCGGCGATCGCGCAAGGCGCGATCATCGGCAGCGCGGGCGACGGACGACTTTCGTCGGCGAGCCGATCGAACTATGCGGAGGCGGCAGCATTGGCCCTGGTGCACGGGGCACCCGCCGGAACCGTCTACGAGCTCGCCGGCGACGAGGCGTTCACGTTGACGCAACTTGCGGCGGAGGTGAGCCGACGAACCGGAAAAACGGTTGGCTATCGGAACATGAGCGAGGCGGAATACCGCACGGCGCTGCTCGGCATGGGTCTGCCGGACGCTATGGCGACGATGGTCGCGCAAACCAGTGCTCTTACGGCGAAGGGCGCGCTCGAGGATCACGGTCGCGTGCTGAGCCGCTTCATCGGCCATCCAACGACGTCGCTCGCCGATGCCGTAGCAGCGGCTGTTCGACAAACAGCGGCTTTTCAACAAAGTGGCTGATGGGCGAACATTCCTGCTATGGTTTCATATTGGCTCGATGATGCTCGCCTTTGCGGCGTTGCCGGTTGCCGGAACTATTGTACGGGTCATCGTGCGGCGCGTTGACGAGCCACGGGTAATGCAGATGCTGGTCACCGCCTTTCGTCCCATTAACACCGTCGGCGGTGTATCGGTCGGAATGGGAGTAGTGTCGGGTCTGTTGCTTGCGGACACATACGGCTACGCGTCTGGCTGGCTCGTGCTGTCCTATGTGCTCTCAACGATTGCGGCACTCATCGGCATTGTGATCGACGAACCGTGGGCGCGACGTCTCGCCTCCGCGGATGCCCAAAGATTACGGCTCGTTCGGGGCGCGCTGGTGCCACGACTCGCCGTTCCACTCGGCGGCGTCCTTTGGTTCTCCATTCTCTGGCTTATGGTTGCGAAGCCGTCCCTGTGAATGCTGTTTCAAAGTTTCTGCTTATCGATCGCGATCCGAACGGCATCGTGACGGTGGACGCCATTCAAGATGGCGCGCAAAAGACCAAGAAAGATCGAGTTCGAACATGAAGATTCTTGTGTTGGGAGCGACGGGCGGAACCGGACGGCTGATCGTCCGGGAAGCGCTGGCGAAAGGTCACTCCGTCGTGGCCTTGGTGCGCTCGAAAGCGCGCGCCCTTGATCTTCCCGGAGCAGAATTGGTTGAGGGCGATGCTCGTGACGAAGCCGCCCTCTTGAGGGCCTTGGATAGCTGCGACGCCGTCGTCAGCTCGCTCGGCACCGGCATGAGCTTGTTCGGCGAGGTCACGCTGCTGTCTGTCGCGACACCCGCCCTGATCGCCGCGATGACACGCAGCGGTGCGCGACGGCTGGTTTGCATTTCCGCCTTGGGAGTCGGCGACAGTCGTGGTCACGGCGGATTGCTTTTCGACCGCCTGTTCCAACCGCTGCTGCTCCGCAATGCGTACAAGGACAAGAACCGCCAGGAAGCCACGATCCGAGCGAGCTCACTCGACTGGGTCATCGTGCGACCCGGCGCGCTCAACGATGAGCCGGCCCGCGGGAACGTCAGGGCGTTCACCGACCTCGCACGCGTCCACGGCGGCAAGATAGCACGCGCCGACGTCGCTCGCTTCGTGGTGGAGCAATTGACGACCGACACGTGGTTAAGACGGACACCTCTGATCTTGTGGTGAGAGGGTGCACAAAGTGCGATGTTCTTCGGGGCGTCGGCAACTGGAGCCGCGGCGCCGGCATCGAAGCGAAGCGGCATGCAGTTCCATCTCAACGGGTTCCGGACGGGCGACCCGGCGATCAGCGAGCCGGCCGAACGGCAACAGGCTCGAACGGAGCGTCCCGCGAGCGAAGTCGACGTCCTGATCGTCGGCTGCGGGCCGGCGGGGCTGACCTTGGCCACGCAATTGGCAGCTTTCCCTGACATCACGACCGCGATCGTCGAGCAAAAGGCCGGTCCGCTGCGGCTGGGCCAGGCCGATGGCATCGCCTGCCGGAGCGTTGAGATGTATGAAGCCCTCGGCTTCAGCGACGAGATCCTCAAGGAAGCCTACTGGGTCAACGAGACGACGTTTTGGAAACCCGACGACGCCAACCGCGAGCACATTGTTCGCAGCGGCCGGATTCAAGACGTCGAGGACGGCCTCTCGGAGTTCCCGCACGTCATTCTCAACCAAGCCCGCGTGCACGACTTCCTCCTCGAAGCGATGCGGCGCGGCCCTTCCCGGCTGGAACCGTATTATTCACGTCGCCTGCTGGGCCTGACAGTCGACGCTTCCGCCGCAGACGACGGCGACGCCCATCCGGTCACGGCGAAGCTGGAACGGATCGGTCCCGGTCACGAAGGCGACGTCGAAACGGTCCAAGCGCGATACGTCGTCGGAACCGACGGCGCGCGCAGCAGCGTGCGGGAGTCGATCGGGCGCTCACTATCGGGCGACTCGGCGAATCAGGCGTGGGGCGTGATGGACGTCTTAGCCGTCACGGAATTCCCTGACATTCGCTTCAAGACGGCGATCTATTCGGCCAGCGAAGGCAATGTGCTGATCATTCCGCGCGAAGGCGGCTATCTCGTGCGGCTCTACATCGAGCTCGATAAACTCAAGCAGAACGAGCGCGTTTTAGAGCGGAACATCACCATCGATCGCCTCATCGCAGCAGCGCAACGTATCTTCAAGCCCTATACGTTTGACGTCAAAGAGGTCGCGTGGTGGTCGGTCTATGAGATCGGCCAGCGTCTCTGCGACAAGTTCGACGACGTTCCCGAAGCGGAGGTCGATCGGCGCCGGCCGCGCGTCTTCATCGCGGGCGACGCTTGCCACACCCACAGTCCGAAGGCGGGCCAGGGAATGAACGTCTCGATCGCCGACGCCTTCAATCTCGGCTGGAAACTCGCCGCCGTGCTGCGTGGGACGTGCTCACCACGGCTCCTTCACAGCTATTCGGCGGAGCGCCAAGCCGTCGCGGAGGAACTCATCGAATTTGATCGCGCGTTCGCCAAGTTGATCAGCACCCCGCCGAAAGATCCGGCGAATCCGGAAGCCGGCGGCATCGACCCTGCGGAATTTCAGGATGCTTTCGTCAAAGCGGGACGTTTCACGGCGGGTACCGCTGTTCACTACCGCTCGTCCTTCCTCACCGCCGAGCCGACCTACCAGTATCTCGCGCGCGGCTTCGAACTCGGGACGCGCTTCCACTCGGCGCCCGTCATCCGTTATTGGGACGCCAAGCGCGTCCACCTCGGACATATAATCAAAGCAGATGGACGATGGAGGCTGTTCGCCTTCGCCGGCTCGGACGATCCGGGTTCGCCGCGCTCGCGCCTCGGCGGCCTCTGCGAGTTTCTCGCCGAGTCGCCGGATTCGCCCATTCGGAAATGCACGCCCCAGGATGCCGACATCGACGCGGTGATCGATGTGCGGGCCATCGTTCAGCGGAATCACCGGGAGCTCGCCGCCGAGCTGATCCCGCCGTTCCTCGTCCCGCACAAGGGCCGCTACGGACTGCGCGATTACGAAAAGCTGTTTTGCGCCGAGTTGAACGGCGAGGACGATATCTTCGACCAGCGCGGCATCGATCGCGCGGATGGCTGCATCGTCGTCGTGCGACCCGATCAATTCGTAGCGAACGTCCTGCCGTTGGATGGCGTTTCCGAGCTCGCCGCATTCTTCGACCGGTTCATGATCGCTTCGGATTCTTCGCCAATGAAAGTCAAAGCGGGTATTGGACGCGATTTGAATACGGACTTCCGCACGGTAGCGACATAGCCGTCTGCTCCCCTTCGTCCATCGTGAGGAAGCACTTTCCAGCGCTTCGCTACCTTGCAGCCGCTCTTGCACGATTCGCGCGGCGCGCCGAGTTGTAACATCTAAAGGCGCTGCGCACCTTCAACGTCGTGATCGGCTGAGTTCCGACCGGTGAGAGCGACGGTGTAGCGACCCGTCTGCCGTGCGATCGCAGCTATCGATCGTGTCGCAGCGAGCGCCGTACAAGTCGGTCGCCCTCTTAGGATAAAGAGCCGCCATCGTGGCTACGCAGGCATCGCGCACCTGCGCCAGATCGGTGGGGGAGATCAGCCCAGCATGGTAATTGCCGTGCGAAGGTCGTCCAAGGCAGCCAGCGCATGGTGTGCAAGGCCTGTAAGGTCGTTACGATCGGCTTCGGACCACTGGGCATAGCCCCGCTTGAAGGCAAGGAGCCCCATCTCGGCCGCGAGGTGCGCGGTCGGATCGGAAACGCCGCGGGCAATGAGCGCGCCCGTCATGGCGGCCGCGAGACCGATGCTCTTCAGCGCATCCCGCTCCTGAAGCTCGCTGCTGGCCGCCACGGCTGCCTTCAGGCGGGGACCGAGGTCGCGATTAACCGGCCCCATTGCGCTCGATGCGCGCTCAAGACCAGCGGCGACCGCCTCAAGTGGGCTGGCACTGGGTGGCGCTTGCGCGATGCCCTCGGCGAGGAGCTGGCTCAGTGTCGCCTGCCCGGCCACCAGGACCTCACGTTTGTCGGAGAAGTGCCGGAAGAAGGTGCTTCTGGTTGCTCCGGCGCGCGCAGCGATCTGCGCCACGGTAGTGGCGTCGTAGCCTTGCTCGGTGAAAAGGTCCACGGCCGCGACGACCAGTCGCTCTCGCGCCCCCGGTTCCCATCGAGCCATGCCACCACTTTAGCATATCCCGTCGTTGCGTTAAAAGTGATGGGACACGAGTACCGTCACTATGGTATAGTCATGGGACACTAGTCCCGTCACTTCCAGGAGAATCCCATGCATGTCTTTGTCACCGGCGGTACCGGCACCATCGGCTCCCCGGTCGTGGCCGAATTACTCGCCAACGGCCACACCGTCCTCGCGCTGGCCCGCTCGGAGGCCTCCGCGCGCAGCCTCAAAAACGCCGGCGCCGAGCCGCTGCGAGGAGAGATCGCGGACCTCGATGTCCTGCGCGCCGGTGCCGCGCAGTCCGATGGCGTCATTAGCCTGGCATTCAGCCCCAACTACAGCGACCCCGATGGGCTCGCACAAGCCGTCGCTGAGGAGAGCGCCGCCATTGCGGTCCTGGGCAACGAGCTAATCGACAGCGATCGTCCGATCGTCACCGTCTCCGGCACTCCTTGGGTGTCCGGGCGCCCTTCAATCGAGACCGATCCGCTGCCGACCGACGGACCTGTTGGCGGTCGAGCCCGTTCCGTCGATGCACTGTTGGAATTAGCCTCGCGTGGTGTGCGCGCCACGGCTGTCCGGATGCCGCGCACGGTTCACAACGAAGGCAAGGGCGGATTCGCCGGCATGTTGACCGATCTGGCACGCCGTACGCGAGTAGCCGGTTACCCGGGTGACGGCACCCAGCGCTGGCCGGCCGTGCACGCCCTCGACGCAGCGGTCCTCTTCCGGCTGGCCCTCGAATCGGCGCCGGCCGGCACAGCCTGGCACGCAGTGGCCGACCAGGGCGACGCGGTGCGCGACATCGTGACCGTCGTTGGTCGGCGGCTGGGCCTGCCAGTCGAGGCGGTATCGGAGCAGACCTTCGGCCCGTTCGGCCCGATCTTCGCGATGGACCAGCCGGCGTCCAGTGCACATACCCGCGAGGCCCTCGGATGGCAGCCGACGCACCCCAGCCTTCTCGAGGACCTGGAGAACATTCAGCCCTGAGATCATCACTCTGTCCCCGTGTTCGAGCAGAATGCCATGTGTGTGCGCGGCTTCCATGCAGTCCGTAACGCGCGCCCGGCGTATGTCTGCCCCAAATCGAAGATCATCCCCACCGGCATCGCCTCGATGATCGGCGAGCAGCCGCCGACGTGGTCGCAGGAAGCGTTTTGCGCGGATGCGCTCAATTCATCGACGGAGCCAACGCGACCGCATCAGCGCCGGCGGGAATGCGCATCGGCGACGATGGATCGTTTGAGGCACGCCATACCGCTTCGGCTACATCTTGCAGGCGCGTGAACGGTCCCGGCTCGGCCATTCTCGCAAACAGACCTTGCGCGAGCGCGGCATAGGGTTCCGATATACTGTTAACCATTCGCGCCCGAGCATTTTCACCAAAGCGTGTTTCCGAAGAACGGCCGGGAAGCACGAGGCGCACGCGGATGTTGAATGTCTCGAGTTCGAGCGCAAGCGATTCGGTGAAAGCATTGATCGCGGCCTTGCTTGCCGTATAGACGGAAAGCAGCAGCAACGAGCGTAACGTTACGGTCGACGAGACGTTGACGATTACGCCGCTCCGGCGTTCGCGGAACTGCGGCAGCACCGCACGGATGAGTGCCATCGTACCGAACGTATTCGTTTCGAAGATTTCGCGGACCGTATCCATTGATGTGGATTCGAAGGCGCTGATCAAGCCAACGCCGGCGTTGTTGACGAGGACGTCGATGGGACCGGCGGCTTTAACGGTGCGACGGAGACTCTCCGGATCGGTGACGTCGAGGGGAAGCACTCGCAGGCGTGGCGAGAGTGGCAGAATATCTTCGCGAGGCGTGCGCATCGTCGCGATAACGGTCCAATCGCGCTCGAGGAAGTAACGGGCCGTTTCGAGGCCATATCCGGACGAACATCCGCTGATCAGAACGCTTTTCATATGACGATCATAGACCTCCCAGACCGTACCTGCTACAATAAGGAGTACGTATTTCTTTGTAGGAAGTCCAGTTTATGGTTGATCCGCTCGCCGATGTTGTGGCACTCTTGCGCCCCGGTACGCCGTTTTCGAAATTGGTCAGCGCCGCCGGTCGCTGGCGGGTTCGCCGCTCGGAATATGGGCAGCCCTTCTACTGCGTCGTCCTCGAGGGATCGTGCCGCCTCGCCGTCGATGGAGCCGAATCGATGATCCTCGCGCCCGACGACTTTGTGTTGATCCCGTCAGCGGACAGCTTTACGATGTCTAGTCTTGAGCCGCCGGTATCGGACACGAAACCGGTATTGTTGGCCGACGGTGAGTTCCGGCTGGGCACTCAAAGCGGTGCGCCTGAGATGCGCTCACTGATCGGATACTGCGAGTTTGGTTCGCCGGACGCAGCATTGCTGGTGTCGTTACTGCCGCGGCTCGTGCATGTGCGCGGCGAGAAACGACTCCCGACGCTCGTACAACTCGTGAGAGATGAATCTCGCGCTCAGCTGCCGGCTCGCGACGTTGTCTTGGCGCGCCTATTGGAGGTGCTCTTGATAGAAGCCTTGCGCTCAACCGCCGGAACCACCGCATCTCCGGGACTCGTGCGTGGTTTGGCCGACGAACGTCTCGCGGCTGCCATCCGGCGGATGCACGAAGAACCGACGAAGTCATGGACGGTCGCGCAACTCGCAAAGGAAGTAGCCCTCTCGCGGTCCGCATTCTTCGTGCGGTTCAATCGCGCCGTGGGTCTCGCTCCCATGGAATACCTACTCGCATGGCGCATGGCGCTCGCAAAGACGTTTTTGCGGCAAAACGAGAGCGCCGTCGCCGACGTCGCCGAACGCGTCGGCTATAGCTCCGCAAGCACGTTCAGTGTCGCGTTTACCCGTTACGTTGGATTGCCGCCGGCGCGATATGCGCGGAACGTTAGCCTTTCTCAAAACTAGCCACTACACCCTAGGCGACCTCTTGCCGGGACGAACTTCCCTGCTCGCCTATCACACTTCTCGTCCGTGGGTAGCCCTCGCAGGAACCGTCCGCGATTCACCTACAGCAGCGTTCGCGCATCGCAGAGGCGCGTCGCGGTTTTCGTTACTTCTGAACAGGCGACCCGTCATCTTTAGAGACTGTCGGCTTGAGCAATTCTAGTGCGCCGTTCGCAACCAACGAAAGCGACGCCGAGTGTACTCCCGCCTTTTTTAACGCCTCCATGCCACGGAGCACGGCCAATAAAGTAACCGCGATCGTTCGAGGGTCACGACCTGGGTCAATGTCGCCGGCGCCCTGAGCTTGGCAGACACATTTACGAATCTCGCGTTCCATCGCCTTAAACGCCTTCTCGATAATCTTGTCGACATCGGAAAAGAGCCCAGCTACTTCCGCGGTTCCCTTTGCCAGCATGCAGCCCCGGCGGCGCTTAGAATCGCACTTTGCTGATGCTTGGACGAGATCTCTCAAACGCGTGATTGCACCGGTTTCGGTCCCTCGCAGGCGCTCCTCGTAGTCGCTAATAACCCAGGCACAGTAGTCAGTGAAGGCCATGAGGTACATATCGTGCTTGGAGCCATATGTGCCGTAGAGGCTTCCCTTGCCTAAGCCGGTTGACTTCATAAGATCGTCGAGAGACGTCGCCGAATAGCCGTTATTCCAGAATTGCTCCTGGATTGTCTCCAACACCTCGACCTGATCGAAACCGAGCGGGCGTCCCATGTCGACGTAATCCTATCATATTTGTGACCACTCGGTCCAGTATGCGGCTGATCGTTCTTGACTGCACGGTCCAGTTATGGTACGTTTCGTAACGTTAGCACGAGAAACTGCTAAACGCCCTCGCAACGGTCGCGAACGTGCGCGGTGGCTCCCGCCCCTTGCTATAAAGCCTTTACCCGGCGCAAAAGTGGTAAAAGCCTTCAATCATTTACCAGCACAGACTCTCGCCGAAGACGCAAGCGTCAAGGGCGGTCGCCGAGTTATATTCATGTCAACCGACGATGAGAGCGTGACGCCCGAAGCTGAGCGCTTGGTAGAAACACTTGGCTTCGCGCCGATCATGCTTGGGAGACTTGCCGAGGGCGGTTTGCTCGTCGCGCCGCACGGAAATAGTTGGGGTGCACTGGACTTCCAAGACTTCGTCAAATTCGGCTAAAGCGAACCACGCTAGCGATCATTCGTCTTCTATCTAGACAACAACGCAGCCGACGTTCATCGAGCGCTAACGCCGCATCGGCCTCGAGATGCTTGGCCAGTCGTTCGTACGCATCGCGAATCCTTCAAACGCAATTGGGCTAACGTCGTCGACGGCGGCTTCCGTGAATGGGATTTCACAAATCTAAAGCGTTAGCCATGCCGCTCGACGTTTGAAGCAGCGCTGTTGGACAGACCATAAGGCTGTTACGTCGGCCTGTCGAGTGAATTCGCGCGTGAAATCATCGACGACATTAAGCGTGCGAATGCGTCGGCCGTTTCTGAGCGTGTCGTGAACGAAGTCGAGCGACCAGCGTTCATTGGACGTCTTCACAATCGGCGCTGGTTCACCGCGGCCAAATGCAACGCGTCGCTTCAAACGTTTTCGGATCTGAAGGTGCGCCGCAGCATAAACGCGATAGACGCGCTTGTGATTAGCGATGATGCCGTCGCGGCGCAACAGTATGTGCAACCGGCGATAGCCAAATCGCCGGCGTTCCGCGGCAAGTTCTTGAAGTCGCTGTTTCAGTATGTCATCGTCCGGTCGTTTCAGTACGCGGCGAAACGGTTTCGGATGACACGGATTCTCCACTCATTTTCTAGGCACTTTCACGGGGCAGCGTCATCTCCTATAGGGATCGCCCACGTTCGAGCAATAAAAGATCTCGCAAATCAGAAACTTGATGAGAGCTTTTTTCGAGTTCGATACAATCGTCTTACCGAACAAGAAAAAATTACTTGAGGGCAATGGCAGAACTCGGACCCGGGCCGTACCCTTCAGCGGACGTTGCAACGGAGTTGAAACGAAAGCCACAGTCATTGGGCCCGCTGCGAGACGGACTTATCAAGAAGGGAATGATCTATAGCCCGAAACATGGCGACGTAGCTTTTACGGTCCCTTATTTGATGATTTCATGCGACGTACAATGCCGGCCCGAGGATATAAAGAATCGCAAGCGTTCGATGCCGGCTCTTCCATCCGAACGCCATCGAGCAAAGCAAAGAAAGATAGCGTTTCTCGCCAAAAACGACCGGGATCAACTTTGAAATGATCGATATTTGAATTAAAAGTTGCGCTATTAATGCGAGCAAGATAGCGTGGTTTTGACCGCACTGGAATTGCTAAGTAAGACTGCGCCACAACGATCAGTTCGGTAGATTGCTGCACCAGCGATCTTGAGTGCATTGAGAGTTACGGGCGCGGGATGTCCAAACGTGTTGTGGCGCCCCACGGACACGACGGCGATTTTTGGATGCACGGCTGCGATGAAGGGTGGAGTTGAAGCATAGCGCGATCCGTGGTGGCCGACTTTAACGACGTCCGCATGAAGATCGTCGTCGCATGTCATCCCGAGCAACGTCGAGAGACCGCCAACGGTCATGTTTTCGGCTGTCTCTCGACTTCGCGTGGGGTGACAGGGGGCGTCCGCGGCGAGTAAGCGGGACTCGCTGGCTTCGCCGGCGTCGCCCATGAAGAGTTCGCGAAAACCGCCGGTGCGCAGCATGACGACGATGCTGTTTTCATTCACATCATCGCCGGTATCGGCGAGAAACGGGAGAGAAGGTGCGAGAACGTCGACCGTTACGCCGTCGCCGGACGTCCAGCGCATCCCGCGCCTCGCGAGAACAACCGGTACGGCATGGGAATGCGCCGCCGCGATAGCATCGCGATAGGCGCGCCCGCCGTAGGTCTGTCCCGAATCGAAGATCATTCCGACCGGCATCGCGTTGATGATCGGCGCGGCCGAACCGACATGATCACCGTGGGGATGCGTGAGAATCATGAGGTCGACGCGGCGGATGCCGTTGCGTCGTAGATACCCGAGGACGATACGCGCTCCGACGCGCTCGGCGTTCGACACGGGGCCATTTCCGTGCTCGAGTTCGCCGCCCGTGTCGATCAGAATGATGCGATCGGCCGGCGTACGAATGACCGCCGCGTCGCCCTGACCGACGTCGAGCGACGTGATGATAAGTCCGTGCGCCGGGTGCACGAGCGACGGGACGACGATGCACGCGACGGCAACGCCGGCGATTGCGGCCGCCGAACGCGTGCGCGCGCGTCGCAACAGCAGTGCCGCGACGATGCAAAGCAGGTCGTAGACGACGATCGAAATCGTTGACGGTGCCGCCATCGACGCTCGCGCACCGGGAAATGCTGCGATCGTGCGTACCGTCGTTTCGATGCCGAGAACCACCAGCGTGGTGAGTGGGGCGAGCCAGGGGAGCGCGAGCGTCGCGATTCCGCACGCCAACGCTATGCCGACGAGCGGCACGACGATTGCGTTCGCGAGCACTGCGTACGGCGCGAGCGAAGAAAAGAGCGCGGCAGTCAGCGGCCATGTACCGATCTGCGTCGCGCACGTGAGCGCGACGGCTTCGCGGGTGCGCTCCGGCAACGGCATCGCACGAAGTTGCAGCGCGAGCGGCTCGGCGAAGAGCACGATTGCGCCGACGCATGAGAACGACATTGCGAACGATGCGCTTGCGACCGACGACGGCCAAATGACTGCGATGACCAGCGCGGCCGCGGCAATCGCATTCCACGATGTGACACGTGCGCCGCACGCGCGAGCCAAGAGTGCGATACCGAGCATCGCCGTCGCGCGCTGCGCCGGTAAGTGCGCACCCGTGAGCCATGCGTACCCGACGATGAGCGCGAACGCCGTTGCGCACGAAGCAACGCGGTGGAGGCCGAGCCGTCCGAGCGCAAACGTGATGAGCGCGGCGACGATCCCGAGATGCAATCCGGCCGTGACGAGCACGTGCACGGTTCCCGTCGCTTGAAATGCATCGTGTAAATCGTCGGGCAGCGTCCCGCGCTCGCCCCAGAGCGCGCCGGCGAGTATCGTCGCCGACGGTTCCGGTATGACGGCGCGAATGCGTCGCGACGCGACCGCGCGGAGCCGCGCCGCCCACGCGCGGGCGTCCCACATCGCGATACCTTCGCGGCCGATGACGCGAGCGACGGCGAGGCGTCCGATCACACCTTCGTCCGCCTCGATCTCGCGCATCGACGATTCGCCCGGGTTGCGCGGTTCGTCGAACGGCTCGAGCCGGCCGCGCACGGTCAGCGCTTCGCCGGGCACGATGCGTTCGTTCAACGTTGCGCGAACGACGCCGAAGTCTGGCAGGAGGAGCAGCGTGCCGACGCGTCCTTCGTCCTCGTCCCGGACGTCGCCGACGGCAATCGCCGCGTAATGCGCCGTCGGCCGTTCGCCGTCGAGCGCCGGAGCTCGAGGGTGAAGCAGCGCCAAGACGAGGCACACGACGAAAGCCGGTACGAGCAGCGGTGCACGTCGCACGTGTGTCGGTCACGCCGAAGCAAGCGGCCAGCAAGGGAACGTTGGCCGCAGGCGAAGGACCGTTTTCTCATGCGCATCGTTGTCACCGGCGGCGCCGGCTTTATCGGCTCGCATATCGTCGACGCCTGTATCGCCGCGGGTCACGACGTCGTTGCGCTGGACAATCTCTGGTCGCACGGCGGCGGCCGACGCGAAAATATCAATTCGCGCGCGTCGTTCGTGCACATGGATATCCGGGACGAGGCGGTGAAGCGCATTTTCACCGACTTCAAGCCGGAAGTCGTCTGTCACCATGCGGCGCAACACAGCGTCGCGATCGGCGCGCGCGACCCGCAGTTCGATGCGCAAGTCAACGTCGTCGGTATGCTCAACGTACTCGATGCGGCGGTGTCGTGTGGAACGCGCAAGGTCACCTTCGCGTCGAGCGCTGCAACATACGGTGACGTTCCGATGCCGGTCGACGAAACGTCGCCGCAGCGGCCCATCTCCCCCTACGGCATCACCAAGATGATCACCGAGCACTACTTGCGCTTCTACCAAGCCGAACACGGTATCGAGTACACGGCATTGCGCTACGGTAACGTCTACGGGCCGCGGCAGGATCCGAACGGTGAAGCGGGTGTCATCGCCATCTTCATCGGCAAGTTTCTCGCTCGCGAGGGCGTTCGTATCGATTGGGACGGCGAGCAAACGCGCGACTACGTCTACGTCAAAGATGTCGTTCGCGCTAACGTTGCTGCGCTCGCCAAAGGGTCGAACGAGATTTTCGTGATCGGCACCGGTAAGAAGACGTCCGTGAATGAAATCTATCGCGCGCTCGTTGATGTCAGCGGTTTCGAGGCACCGCTGACGCGCGCGCCGCGGCGCGCCGGTGACGTGCGCGAACTTCTGTTCAATCCGGCAAAGGCGCTGACCGGGCTCAACTGGCGCGCCGAGGTCGACCTCGTCGACGGCATGCGCGAAACATATGAATTCTTCCAGGAACGGACCGCGGCAATAGCGCCGTAGCGGCAAAGCGAGCGACCGCTCACCCGGCGTAGATTGAGCGTTCGGACGGTACAACGCCCCCGTGTCGATGTTATTCGCCGGTTAATGGCAGAAGAACAAGAAGACAAGCCTTCCGGCGATGATTCGAAGCAGCGGCCGCGGTACTTCCCGGTACCGATGGTCATTGCCGTCGGGCTCGTTGCCACGATCGTGCTTGCAGTCGTGGCGCTCTGGATCGGGGATCATCTCGGGTACGCCTACGCGCACGAGACGACCGACGACGCGAAAGTCGATGCCGACACGATCATCCTCACGAGCAAGATCAGCGAACGCGTCGAGCACATCAACGTCGATGCGAACCAGTACGTGCATCGCGGGCAGCTTCTCGCGTTGCTCGACGACCGTGACGAGGAATCGCGTTACATCCAAGCGCTGGCCAATCGCGCGTCGACCGAAGCGCAAATCGAACAGGCGCGCGAATCGCTGCTGCTCACGAGCACGCAAGTTTCCACTGAGGCGACGCAGGGCGAAGGCAACATTCAAACGGCGCAGTCACAAGTCCAGCAGGCGGCGGCGGTATACGGATCGTCGCTCGAAGAAACCGGCGCGTCGAACGCGGCCGCCGATCAGGCCACGGCACAATTGCGTTCGTCACTTGCGGCGCTGCCCGGTGCACGCGAGGCCGTGATCCGTTCGGCGTTCGACCTCTCGCGTGATTCCTCGTTACTCGGCAGCGGTGACGTTCCGACAGCAACCGTCGATGCGGATCGCGCGGTGTACCTATCGGCGGTTTCTTCCTATCAGCAGGCGAAGCAGAATGTCGAGCAATCGCGCGCGAATCTCGTCGCGGCGCAGCGCAGGTTCCGCTCGCAGGTCGAGCAGGCGCGCAGTTCGCTTGCCACGATCGACGCGCAACGCGGTTCGCTCACCGCTGCGCGCGGACGGCTCGACGAGACGCTCTCGCCGTACCGCATCACGACGCAGCGCGCAGCGTTGAACACCTCGCAACGTCAAATACGTGCGATCGATGCGCAGGTGCGCGAAGCGCGCGACCAAGTTTCCTATACGCGCATCTACTCGCCGGTCGACGGCACGATCGCCGCCAAGTCACTCGCGATCGGGCAAACGGTCTCGCCGGGCACGGCCCTTTTCACTCTCGTGCCCTCCCATCAGATTTACCTCAGCGCGAACTTCAAAGAAACGCAGCTGGATCGTATGCGTCTCGGCCAACCCGTCGACATTCACGTCGACGCCTATCCGGAGTACGCGTTCGTCGGACACGTGGGCACGTTCAACCCCGCGTCCCAGAATCAGTTCGCCGCCGTACCGCCGCAGAACGCCACCGGAAATTTCGTGAAAGTCACACAGCGTGTCCCGGTTCGGATCTACTTCGACCGCGTCGGAAACCCGCCATACGTCCTGCGCCCCGGCATGTCCGTCGAAGCGTCGGTGCGGGTACGGTGAACGCGCGCGGTCGCCTCGTTGTTGCGGCGCTCGCCGTGGCGTTTTCGCTGGCGCCGTGCGCCGGCTCCGCACAGACGACGCCGACGCCTGCTCCCGCGCCGCTCCCGATCGTTTCACCGGCGCCGACCGCGGCGCCGGGTCTCCCACCCGCGACGGGCTCGGGTGCGCTCGACTTCGGCGACCCCGGGGCATCCTCGATTCAGCGAGCGACCAACGTTCGACCGGCGGTATTTCCGCTCGTGCCGCGTCTGCCGGATTCGGGCGCATCGCCGCCGGCGGATGCGCTCGAGCGGAGCACGACCATCGTCGGCGTGCAAGAACCGTTCGTCGGCATTCGGCTCGACGACGCAATCGCGTTTGCGCTCGCGCGCAACAGCGATCTCGCCGTCTCGCAGGCGAATCGTCGCGTCGCTGCCTTCCGCATCATTCAAGATCAAGGCGCGTACGACGTGAAGTTCCAATTGGTACCGTCGTATTCGCACGGCGTCAGCGCGACGACCAATCCGCTGATCACGGGTCCGAACGGCGGCCCGATCACGCAAGACATTCTCGGCGCGAGCTCGTCATTCTCGGGCCTGCTGCCCGACGGCGCGACCTATCGTCTTTCGCTCTCCGGAAATCGGGTAACGACGAATAGTCTCGGGAGCGCGTACGACCCGTACTACGTGACGAGTATCGAATTGGGCGTCACACAACCGTTCCTGCGCAACCGTCACATCGATGCGACGCGCCGTCAGGTTCTCGTCGACCGCTATACGCTCGAAGCCAGTACCCAGGCGTCGCTCGGTCAAGCGCAGACGACGATCTTGAGCGTTACGGATGCGTATTGGAGTCTCGTGTTTGCGTGGCAACTGGTCGCTGTCGATGAAGCAGCGCTGCGGCAAGCGGAGCTGCAGGCGCAAAGTAACGGCCGCCAAGTGATTCGTGGGCGCGTCGCCGCCAGCGATGTCGTTGAAGCAACGGCGCAAGTGGCGGCGTACCAAGGCCAAGTCGCGACCGCCCTGCAAACGGTACAACAGCAGCAGATCGCGCTGAAAAACTTGATCATCGGCGATCGGCGGGATTCGATTTGGAACGCGAACCTCGTCCCGATCACCCCTGTCGAAGCACCGATGGCCGAGCCGGATTTACAAGCGACGATTGCGCGCGCGCTCAAAAACCGTCCCGAGATCGCTCAGATCGGCGCGCAGCTCGCATCCAGCGCCGTCGACGTCGCATACGCGCGCGATCAGCTCAAACCGCAACTCGACTTCGGCCTAACGGTCAATCCGACCGGCCTTTCCGGCGTGCCGACACCGGCGACGCTCAATCCGTTCGCGGCGCAAGTTCTCACGAGCGTCAACAGCATCAACGCACTGACGAACGTCGTCAACGGCGGGCTTGGTTCTGCGATTCCGCCGACACCCGTTCTCTTCCCGATATCACCGATCTATCAGAATGGCGGCTTTGGAACGTCGGTCAAGAATCTTTTCGATGGACGTTTTCCGACCTACACCGTCTCGTTGACGCTGGGCATTCCGATCGGCAATCGGACAGCCCGCGGTGCGTTTGACGCGGCCGTCGAGCAAGACCGCGCCGTGCAAGTGCAACAAGCGGCGCTCCTTCGCAACGTGACCTTCGACGCGACCAGCGCGGTTCAAGCGCTACGGACGAACCTCGCGCTCCTGGGAAGCGCGCGTGACCAGCGCCAAGCAATTCAGCAGGTATACCTGAGCGAGTTGCGCCGCATCGCGGTCGGCCGTTCGACCGAATTTCTCGTGCTGCAGCGATTGGTTTCTCTTGCAAACGCGCGCAGTACCGAACTGCAAGCGCAAGCGAATTACAGCAAGGCGCTCGCCGATTACCGGCTCGTTACCGGCGATTTACTTTCCGCGTCCGGCGTAGACGTGACGAAAGTGGGCACAAGGACGCTCGACGCGACGAGCGGTCCGGCGCGTACGACAACGATTCGTCCGTGAGGCGTCAATGAAACTTACTCGCGCCGTTCTCGTCCTTGCCGGCGCGCTGGCAGCGGTCGTCGTCGTGGTATTTGGTATCATCGGCTTCGCGGGCGGATCAGTTCGCGGTGCGCACGCGAGCGACGTCAATCCCAACGCTCCGCGGCCGATCGGTCAAGGCATCTCGCTGCGCGGCGAGCCCCTTGTCGTCGCGCAGTCGGGCAGTGGTGGATCGTCCGGCGGTGGCGGCTCGACGGGCGGCACCTCGGGCGGGGGCGGTGGTTCGTCGGGCGGGAGCAGCGGCGGTGTTCGTCCGGCTCCGGTGGTGGTAGTTCGTCCGGCTCGGGTTCAAGCGGCGGCTCGAGCAACGGATCGAGCGGCTCCGGCAGTGGCTCGAGCGGAACCGGCGGTGCGAGCGGAACCGGCGGTGCGAGCGGCCCGAGCAGTGGCGGCGCCTCGAGCCCCGGCGGCGGTACGTCGAACGCCGGCGGCAGCTTGGGCGGCGGGAGTAACAGCACGGGCAACTCAAGTTCGGGCGGCCCGAGTGGCAGCGGTCAGACATCAGCGCCCGGTGCAAACGGGAAAGCCGCCGGCGGACCACCGGGCTCGCCGTCGGCGCCCCAGGGTTAGATATTATTTCTCAGAGCGGGATGACGAGCAGCGTATCGATGCGTCGTGAATCCGCGATTACGATGCGCTCGCGAAAGCGAACCCTCTCGTCGCCCGTCTCAATCAGATCGACATAGACGCCGGCTGAAAAGAGCGTCACTTCACCGACCGCGCCGGTGCGAACGACCAAGTAGTTCGAACGCGCGGCGATGAGTCCGTCATCCCTCCGCGCCGTCTCGAGCGCCGAGATGTGATGCGAATAGGTGTGCGGCTCGTAGACGTTCACGCGCCGCATGGCTTCGATCCGATCGCGTAGCATTCCGATGCTCGTGCACTCGACAAGCCCCACCGGGAGGCCTCGCGAGACGTTCTCCCGCGTCGTGATTTGATAGCGGCACGGGTCGGTAAACAGCGCCGGCCATTCCTCGAGCCGGTCGTCGTCGATGCAGCGCACGTACCGCGCGTGCAGCTCGTCGACCGCGCGACGGGACTCGATCGCCGCGGCTGCCGCCGTCACCGGTCGAACCCCATCAACTGCCGATAGCCGCTCCAAAATCCGCGCACACTCGTTTCCGTTGCGCGAACACCCTCGCTCGTCGCGACGTCGTAGCCGCCGAGTTCGATCACGGACTGCGCGTCACCGTCAGTGCCGATTCCGCGTTGCACGAATCCCAGAACCGCGCCGTCTTCCATAGAGATGTAGCCTGCGGCGCCGACGAGATTCGCCTGGCATCGGCGCATGGCGCGCATGTCGTCGTCGTCATCCGCATAGCCGAAAAGGGTCCAGTGCAGCTCCGCCTTGTCGGGTGCCAGCGGCACGAGCTGCCGAACGGCCAACGAGTTGTAAATCTGATGGAGAACGAAGCTCGGAAAAATCGATTGAATCGCGACGGAGATGCCGTCGAGACGTTCCCACTTCCAGTCGATAACGCGCGGATCGGCGAGTCCGAAATCGGCGACCGTCGACCGCAGATCGGCGCCTTCATATGCGCCGGCCGTGTCGCTCGCGCTTTTGGAATATGTAATGGCATGACGTCCGATCGAGTCGAGGACGATCCCGCCGTCCATGCTGAGCTTGTTCAGCTTGAACGTCGGATAGAACGCATGCAAGATCGTTGCGTGATACGCGTCGCGCGCGTTCTCCATGTAGAGCTTCCAGTTGCCGTGCATGACTTGATGCTGATAGCCGAGCACCTCCAGCGGCCGCTCAAGCAAGCGATGCACGTTCGCCGTCATCGCCTCACCGAGGTAGTCGGCCAGCGGCTCCGTCTCGGTGCACAGCGTTCCGAAAACGAGCCCGCAAAGGGTCGCGACGCGAACGCGTTCGAGTCCGTGGTCCGCGAGATCGAAGGTAGGCGGCATCCCGCCTTTGCCGCCGACGCCGTTACGAAACGGAACGCCGCGTAGATTCCCATCCAAATCGAACGACCATGCATGGTACACGCACGTGAGGTTCGTACGGTTGACGAATGGCTCGACGCACAGCAGCGACCCCTTATGCGAACAGCGGTTCAGCACCGCCGTCACACGTCCGTCGTGCGTACGCATCAGCAGAACCGGTGTCGCCGCGATGAGGGTCGACTTGACGTCACCGGGGTTCGGAATCTCGGCTTCCAGGCCAAGAAAATTCCACGTCGGCCCGCGAAAAATCCGATCATTTTCCCGCGCGAAGATCGCCGGATCTGTGAAGACCTGATAGGGGACGCGGCGATTCCCCTCCGCGGGCCATTGCAACGGATGGACGTCGGCGTCGATCATCGATCGAGCTTGGCGACGGCTTACGGGGACTCTTGCTCGACGCGTTACTTCGGCGGCTTGAGCGCAAACGTCAGCGGCGTAACAATCGCAACGAGAACGGCGGTGTAGAGAGCCGCGTCACCGTAGGCCAGCGCGAGGCTCTGACCGGCGACCAGCGTCGTCAAACCGCTCGTCGTACCGCCCGAGTATTGGAAGATCGCAAGATTTGCCGTACCGGCCGCAACGGCACCGGCGAGATCCGAGCGATGCAGGGCGTTACGGTGATCGACGAGGACGGAGAGCAAAGCGGTTACGCCGATGCCGCTTATCACGAGAATCAATTTGAAGAACGCGATGCCCTGAGCGAAAAACGGCGGCGGCAGCGCGCTGATAACGGTCGATGCGATCGGCGAAAACAGCATTGCGAAGCCGATCCCCGAGAACAGAATAGACATGTCGAAGGTCTCGGGCCGGGCGCCGGTCGTCGACACGTAATACTGGAGCGCATACGACGTGATGACGGCTGCAAAGCCCGGTAAGATGATCCAACGCGGATCGATGAGCCGCTTCCCAAGCGCAACGGCGACAAAGGGCACGAAAATGACGATCGTGATCGCACGCAAGAGAAACTCACGGCCGGCGACGTATGGCGAAAACAAGAGCGACTGTTCGAAAAATTGAATGTACGTCGTCGTCCCGAAAAGTGGAACGCCGAGGATGAACGCCAGCAGCGATCCCCAGCGTAAATTCGGTATCGTCTTGAAGAGCCGCAGATTCACGAACGGTGAGCGCGTCCCCAACAGCTCCCAGACGACGAAGGCGATCCCGCCGGCGACCATCCCGGTGCCGTATTTTACGATCGCGTCGTTGGTGAACCAGTCGGAGCGTTCACCGAACTGCGCGAGATAGTTGAAGCAGAACATCGTCACCGCAACGAGCGCAAACCCGACCACATCGTACGGCGGTCGCGGTACCGCGCGTGCCGTGTTCGGAACGGCGACGACGACGAGCGTTGCCGCGATCAGCGCGAACATCGCGTAGGTGATATAAAAATGCGTCCAGACGTTAGCGTCGACGAAGTAACCCCCGATCGCGGGGCCGGCTGCCGCACCGATCAGCGACGTGGCCGCGAAGATCATGAACCCGAGAAAGTTGATGTTCTGGGGAAAGATGACCAAGATCGTCGTCACGGCACAGACAAAGAACGTCCCTTGCCCGAGTGCTTCGACGCCTTGCCACAGCTGCTCGCCCGCGAACGATCCGCTCGAAAGCGCCGTCCCGATCGCGCCGACGGCGAACGTCACGTGCCCGAAGAACCAGATCGGCTGCCGCGTAAACCGAGCGAGCATCCACGGCGATGCGAGCAGCGATGTGAAATAGGTCGTGAAGTAGACGATGGTCAGCCACGGCCCCTGATCGGCGTCGGCGTGTCCCGACCCGTAAATATACGGCGTGAGCGCACCCGTCGCGCCGTTCGCCGACTGATCGATAAAGACCGAAATCAAGCAGGCCGTCGCGGCAAGCGCCAATCGCCGTCCGGTAAGGGCTGGGGGTCGTTCGTTCGCCACGGATGCCCAGAGCGTTACCCACCGAACGAGCGCGCGACGCTCGTCAAACGGTTATCCGACAACGATGTTCAGGAGTTTATCCGGTATGAAGATGCGCTTGCGGAGCGTCTTTCCATCCGTGTGCGCGCGAACGCCGGCGTCTTCGGTCGCGAGTTTATACACGGTTGCTTCATCCACGCCCGGTGCGGCTGCAACCCGCCCGCGAACTTTCCCGTTTACCTGGACGACGACGGTGATCGCATTGACGCTCAGCGCTGCAGGATCCGGCGCGAGAAAGCGTTCGAGATGCACCGACGATGTGTGACCCATGCGCGCCCACAGCTCGTCGGCCAGGTGCGGCGCGAACGGCGCCAGCACGATCGGCAGCGCGTGGACGGTGTAGAGCACGGCGGGATCGCCCTCGAGAGTCGCGTCACGAACCGCTGCCGTGAGGGCGTTCGTCAGTTCGTCCAGGCGCGCGGTCGTGACGTTATAGTGGAAACGTCGCGTTTCGGTTTCATCCAGCGCGGATTTCAATGCGAGGT
Source organism: Candidatus Lustribacter sp. (assembly GCA_965277075.1). Taxonomy (GTDB): domain Bacteria; phylum Vulcanimicrobiota; class Vulcanimicrobiia; order Vulcanimicrobiales; family Vulcanimicrobiaceae; genus Lustribacter. Next base: position 2,100,585 of record OZ255707.1, on the reverse strand, counting down.
GCAATGCGCGTACCAACGTCCGTTGGGTATCGCCGCGCATAGCCGGCAACGTCGCGAGTGAGGTCGCTCCGGCGGACGCGGTGAGCGGTTCGCACGCGCGCCACACGCGTTGAATGAAGCGTACCCGTCCGACAATACCTTCGTCGGTCCACTCGAGCGCGTCTTCCGGCGGTGCAGCTTTGAGCAAGAACAGGCGCATCGCATCGACGCCGTAGTTCTCGACCGTTTCGTCGATACCAACGACGTTGCCGCGGCTCTTTGACATCTTCTCGCCGTTGCGCAGCAGGGTGCCTTGATTGAAGAGATGCGTAAACGGCTCATCGTCGCCGACGACGTATCCGGCGTCGACCATGAACTTGTAGAAGAAGCGCGCGTACAACAGATGCATAACGGCGTGTTCGGACCCGCCGATGTACTGGTCGACCGGCATCCACGACGACGCCTTCGTCGGATCGAACGCCTGCGCGCTATCGCGCGAATCGAGGTAGCGCACGTAATACCACGATGAGTCGACGAACGTATCCATCGTATCGGGATCGCGCGTTGCCGGGCCGCCGCAGACGGGGCAGCTCACGTTCATATACGCCGGATCGTTCGCCAGCGGCGAGCCCTGGCCGGTGAACGCGACGTCGCGCGGAAGCACGACCGGCAGGTCGGCGTCCGGCACGGGCACCATGCCGTCGCGCTCGCAATACAGCATCGGAATCGGCGTGCCCCAATACCGCTGGCGCGAGATCAGCCAATCGCGAAAACGAAAGTTGATCGTCGAATGTCCGCGCCCGAGCGCTTCGAGTTTCGTTGCGAGCGCCCTACGTGCGTCGGCGGACCGCATGCCCGTGAACTCATCGCTGGCGATAAGCACGCCGTCATCGACGAACGCTTCCTGCAGCGGCGCCTGCGGCAGTCCGTTGCTGCCGGTGATCACTTGGGCGATCGGCAGGCCGTGCTTCTTCGCGAAGTCGAAATCGCGTTCGTCGTGCGCCGGTACGCCCATCACCGCGCCGGTACCGTACTCCGCGAGCACGTAGTTCGTCACCCAAATCGGCACGCGCTCGCGCGAGAGCGGATTGATCGCGTACGCGCCGGTCGGTACGCCGCTCTTTTCCATGAGCTGCGTGCGTTCGAGCTCCGACTTCGAAACGAGCGTTGCGGCGAATGCCTCGACGCGTTCGCGCCCGGCCGGCAGTGCGTCGAGAATCTTGGCGACGATCGGGTGCTCCGGTGCAACTGCCATGAACGTCACGCCGTACGCGGTGTCGACGCGCGTCGTGAACACCGGGATCTGCGCGTCGACGCGCTCGATATCGAATGCAAACGTCACGCCTTCGCTGCGACCGATCCAATTGCGCTGCATCGTCTTGATGCGTTCCGGCCAGCCGTCGAGGCGGTCGATACCGGCAAGCAAACGATCGGCATAGTCGGTGATCTTGAAATTCCACTGCGAGAGATTGCGCCGTTCGACCAAATGACCGCAGCGCCAGCAGCGCCCATCATGGACTTGTTCGTTCGCGAGCACGGTCCGGTCGTGCGGGCACCAGTTGACCGGCGTCTCGCGTTTGTACGCCAAACCGCGTTCGTACATCCGCAAAAAGAACCACTGGTTCCACTTGTAGTACGCCGGGTCGCAGGTCGCGAATTCGCGCGACCAATCGTAGCCGGTGCCCATCAGTTTGATCTGGCGGCGCATGTTGTCGATGTTCGAGCGCGTCCACGAGTCGGGGTCGATGCCGCGTTGGATCGCCGCGTTTTCCGCCGGCAACCCGAACGCGTCCCAACCCATCGGATGCACGACGTTGTTGCCGCGCATCCGCATCATCCGCGCGACGGCGTCGCCGAGCGTGTAGTTCTTCGCGTGCCCGACGTGCAGATCGCCCGACGGATACGGCAGCATCTCGAGGACGTAGTACTTCGGACGCGGATCCGCATCGGCGGCACGATAAATTCCCTCATGCTCCCAGCGGTTCTGCCAGGAGCGTTCGATCGTACGGTAATCGTACGACAGCGGCCGTTCTTCGAGCATTTCCTCATTGTAGCGTGACGGCGGCGTGGCTGCCACTCCGGACGGCCTTGTGGCTGACCTTCCTTCGTCGTCTTGTTGGCGCGCATGATCGACGCAGTAGGCGTGCATGACGCTTTCCGCTCTGCACGGCGCGGCTGCCGGCGCGATCGTAACGGCCATTTTCGTGGCCTTCGTCGTGCGCCCGGCCGGGCTCGTGCCGCACCGGTCGTCCACACCGTCGCTCGACGCTCCGTGCGCCGGCGCCACATCGCTCGTTTCACCGGTTATGCGCCCGACGCGTTCCGTTGCGGTCATCTATGTCGCAGGCGCGGTCGCGCATCCCGGCGTGTATTCGGTCGACGCGAGCGCACGCGCGATCGATGCGGTGGAAAAGGCAGGCGGAATGACGCGCGACGCCGATGCGCTCGCCGTCAACCTTGCCGCGCACGTCACCGACGGCGACGAAATCGCGGTGCCGCGTGCCGGCGAATCGCCGGCGGCAAATCAAAACGCATCGTCGTCGCGTCACGTGCGTGTGAAGAAACGTTCGGGCCGCGGGCGGCACCGGCGAGCAGCGGACGCCGGCACCACCACGGCGCCACCGCCCGTGGCGGCTCGGCCCGCAATCGACCTGAACGGCGCCGATGAAGCAGCGCTCGCGACCGTCCCCGGCATCGGGGAAACGCTCGCGTCCCGGATCGTTGAATTTCGAGAGCTCAACGGGCGCTTCGCATCGGTCGACGGACTCGCCGATGTCTCCGGTATCACACCATCACGCTACGATGCGATCGCGCCGTTCCTTAGGGTCGGCCGCCCGTGATAGGATGCAGCGGAGGAGCAACGCCGACATGTCAGCATCGCTCGAGATCATTCTGCCCGAACGGAAACCCGCGTTGGAGTGGATCATGGGTCGCGCGGTTGCCAAAATGAGCCCGGGCACGCGCCATTCGCTGCTACAAGCGGCGTAGGTACGAACGCTGCACGATTGGAGCGCCGGACGCTATTTGGTTGGGCCCGAGTGGCGCTTTCGGCTCGCTCCGGCAGCCGACGTTCGCAGGCCTCTCGTTCCCGACGTCGCCGTCGTTCCGCGCGATGGTCTGCGCGGGCTCGAAGGACGCGATCTCGAGGGGCCGCCGTTCGGCCCGCTCGTCGTCGTCGAGATTCTCTCGCCCGAGGATCTGCCCGCGCACCTCGCGCACAAGCGCGACGTGTATTTCGCGTGCGGGACCCTCACCATGATCGTCGTCGATCCGCACGAGCGAATCGTCGATGTGTACGAGCACACCGGTTCGGTTCGGCGCTTCACGCCCGACGCGACGTTGACGAGCGAATCCTTTCCCGAGATGCAAATCGCGCTACGGCCGATGTTCGACGCAATCAATTTCGATTGACTGCGTCGAGCGCCGGTTGCTACCAGCCGCCGCCCGAGTCACCGCCGCCGCCGGAATCGCCGCCGCCCCAGCCACCGCCCGAGTCGCCGCCGCCGCCGGAATCGCCCCCGCCCCAACCGCCGAAGCTCGAATTGCCCATGTCCATCTGACCCGGATCGCTTTGGAACCCGCCGCCGTCGCCGGAATTTCCGGCGTTCCCCGAATCGTTGAAGCCGGCCGTTTGACCCGGATTGTTGACGATCTCGTCGCGCCGTCCACCGAAGAGCTCGTTGCCGAGAAACGCACCCCCGAGGCCGCCGAGCAGACCGCTGAAGAACCCGCCGCCACCGCCGCCGCCATAGCCGCCGCCGTAACCGGGCCCATAACCGGGACCGCCATATCCGCCGCCGCCCATCGGGCCGCCGGGGCCCGGGCCGCCGCCATATCCCGGCGGCATCATACGCGGCCCGCTCATCGCGCGGAAGATACCTCGGATGATGAAGAAGATCACGGCGAGGACGATCAACCACCAAATTATGCTCATGTTGAAGCCTCCTCCGGTATCGCTGCGCGTCGTTACGGCCGCGGGTGCCGGGTTCGTCGAACGCAGCGACCCGAGGTGGCTGCGATACATGTTAAGCGTCAGATCGACGCCGTTGGTTACGCCGCCGTTGAAGTTGCCGGCGTTGAAACCGTCAGCAACGGCGGTGCGGATCGCGGCGGTCGAACCCGACGGAAAGTAGCGTGCCGCCGCACGGTCGGGGATGACGCCGATCGTCTTCGGACTTTTCGCAATGAAGATGAGGACGCCGTTGACCTGCTGCTGCGCGCCGATCTTCTCGGCCGCTGCCCGCGGATCGCCGGTGACCGTCGACTCGGTATCGACGACGACTTCCTTGTGCGTCTGCGCGTTGAAGTCGCCGATCTTCGTGTTGAGCGCCGAAACGGTACTCGCAGAGAGCAGGCCGGCATTGTCGATCACGTATGAATCGCGCGCAAACGCGGGTAGCGCGCTGCTGCCGACGGCGATCAGGAGAACGGCCAACGTCGCGATGCGTTTCATCTTGGGGCCTTCTACCCGGGGGCACGGGGGGAAGTTTCCGTCCCGGATCAGTGGACGGAGAAGGTCACCAGCGCGACGCCGACGCTCGTGAGGACGAAGATCGCCAACAGAACCCAAGTGAACGCGTGGAGCATCGTGCGTTGCCAGCGGGGTTTCCGGCGCGGACGGTTGACGCTCATGATTCCGCGGCGCGTGCTTCGGCGAGGCGCCCCCACAGTCGTTCGAGGTTGTAAAACGCGCGCTGATCCGGCGTGAAGACGTGCACGACCACGTCGCCGAGATCGATCAGAATCCAACCGCCGTCTGCGTAACCTTCCGTGCGCGCGACCGGGAAACCGTGCTCGCGCACGTTCTCGGTAATCGCGTCCGCAATCGACCGGGTCTGAATTTTCGAGCGGCCGGTCACGACGACGAACGCGTCCGCGACGATCGTCCGTCCGTCGAGATCGAGGACGGTCACGTCCTCGCCCTTCTTGTCTTCGGCGGCGGCACGGACGATATCGACGAGTTCAGGCAGAGCGTTTCTCCCGGAGCGGTTCGTGCGAATAGGTAGCAAGGGCGGCGAGCGTTTGTGGTGCGGCCGGCAAGTCACGAGCGCGCAGGTACGCGAGTGTCGAGTGAATTACGCCGCGCATGGCCGCGTCCAGATCGCGATAGGCAAGCTCCAGAAAGCCGGCTCGGTCGGCATAGTCGCGTCCGGGCTCCAGCCCATCGGCAAGATAGAGAATCTCGTCCAGGGGTGCCATCGTTGCGGCAGCCACCGTATGTTTCCGGATCGCCGAGAGAATCGCTTCGTCGACGATGCCGAATTCGTCACGTGCCAGTTCAGCGCCGAGCCGCGCATGCAAGACGATCGGGTTGGCGTGCTCGAAGGCGTCGATCGGCATGTTGCGTTCCCGGCATTCGCGTACGAGACGCTCCGCGGAATAGAGGCGCGCAAGATCGTGGAAGAGTCCCGCGAAACGCGCGCGTTTCGTGTCGACACCGTGTGCGGCGGCGAGCAGCTCCGCCGTACGCGCGACGCGCACCGTATGCGCGAACCGGTGGTCTTGCCCGAGCTGAGCGCGCACGCGCCGCGCGTCACGGACGAACGTGCTTCCGTCGACGATCAACGCAGCGAAACTTTGAGTGCGGCGAGCCGGCTCGCGTAGAGCGGTCCGCGCAGATTCCCGGCCCACATCACCAGCGCGCTCTCGTTGTTGTCGCTGTAGTAGCCGCGGCGCGTCGACACAACCGTGAACCCGTATTTGCGATAAAGCTTTTGCGCGACGTCGTTCGTCTCGCGCACCTCGAGCGTGATCCACGCCGCGCCGCGCTCGATCGCTTCGTCGAGCAAATGCACCAACATCTCTTCACCCAAGCGTTTGCCGCGCTGATTGGGATGCACGGCGATTGTCGTCACGTGCGAATCTTCGAGGATCACCCAGATGCCGCCGTACGCGACAACTTTTCCGTCGAGACGGCCGACGAAGTAGTGCGCGAGTTTGTTGTCGCGGAGTTCGTTTTGGAACGCATTCGTCGGCCAGGCCGACGTAAACGACAGCGTCTCGATGCCGAGAACGGCCGGAATGTCGTCGACGCTCATTCGCACGATGTCGAGCCGGCGCGGCGCTTCGGCGGCCGGCCGGATATCGGCTTTCATCGCGCCTTCAACGTCGCAGCCGGGAGTTCACCGTAATCGGGACCGACGGCGTGCGGCGATGGGCTCGGCTCCGCGGTACGGGCGATACGAGCGACGGCGCGGGCAGGTAACTCGACGCGGCCGTGAAGCGCTCGCACAACGATACCGCGTTCGGCGATCGCGGAAGACACGTCCTCCACGTTCCCCGTCACGACGATCTCGCCGGTACGCCGATCGGGCAGCAAGGCATCGAGGACGGAGGCGATCGGCCCGCTCGCGTTCCGGGTGCCGTTGGTCGTACGCAGGCGCGCAGAAACGATGCCGGGGCGCCCGTGTATGACGGTGAGGACCTCAAGCGGGGCGTCGTCGGGCGTCAAGGCGTCGTACGACGAAACGCCGACCAACGGCAGACGATGTGAGAACGCCATCGCTTTCGCGTATGAGATGGCGATCCGCACGCCGGTGAATGACCCCGGGCCGATGCCGACCGCGATCCGGTCAAGGTCGGCGAGCGACCGGGCTCGCCCGGCGAGGACCGCGCCAATACGCGCAAGTCCGGCTTCAAGCGCGTCCGGCCGGTCCGATCCTGCCTCGACGAAGTCATCCCCGTCCACGAACGCGGCCGAGAACCCGCCGAGCGCGCCGTCGATTCCCAGAATGCGCACTAGGTCTCGCGGCGTTCGATGCGCATGGTGCGCGGTTGCGCGCCGCTGCCGGCGATCGCGATGCGAATCGTGCCGGCCGGGAACAGTTCGGGGAGGCGCTCGGCCCACTCGACAACCGTGACCGCGTCGGTCGAAAACGCCTCCTCGAGGCCGAGATCGACCGCTTCAACCGGCGTCTCGATGCGGTATAAGTCCAAATGCTCGACCGGTGGCACCCCCGGGTAGCGCTGGCGAACGACGAACGTCGGACTCGAAACCGCCGTATCGGTTCCGTGGAGCGCTGCGACGAGGGACCGAACGAACGTCGTCTTGCCCGCGCCGACATCACCGAAGAGAGCAACTACGTCGCCGGGGCGCAATGTCGCCGCCACGGCCGCGGCGGCCGCGACAAATGCATCGCGGTCGAGCAAGGGAAGGACGTCCGAGGCCACATGATGTTGTTCGACGAAGAAAACGCTGTGCTTGTGCGTGTGAGTGACGTCGTTCTGGGCGTTGTCGCGGGCGCGGTGTGCGCCGTCCTTGCAGCCGCGTTCGAAGCGGGAATTCTGGCGTTTCGGTTTTTCTCCATCGATCTGCTCGGCAGTCATTTTGGGAGTAGTGTTCTGGTGCTCGCGCTCGTTGGGGCCGCTATCGGCGGCGTTGTCGGATTGAGCGTCAGCCCGCTGTTCAGCCGGCGCGAAGCGCCGTCACAGGCGAGCTGATGGACGCGACGCTGCATCTCGAAGCGCTCGCATCGGCCTACGAAACCGCGATGGGCGACGTGACGCAGGCCGCGCTGTCGGCGCACGCGCAGATCGACGGCGACCTCGAAGCGCTGCAGCAGCTCGGCGGCACGTCGTCGTCGCGGCCGCCGCTCATCGCCGACGTTCCGATCGACGAGCCGCCGCCGTATGTGCCGCCGGCCGCGATGTCCTATAACGCGCTCATCCCGGATACACCGCTCGTCGATTCGTCGCCGCTTGCGAACTCATCGCTCGCGTTCGACGACGCGCCGCTCTGGCAGAGCTGACGCACGACGTCCGAATCCACCGCGCGCACCGCCTGGTGCGGCGCGGGTTTCTCTTTGTTCTTGATCGTGAGCATCGTTGAGTAACACAAACGAACCCCGTCGCAACACCACGATTGCCGTCGAAGACGAGATGCGTGAGAGCTATCTCTCGTATGCGATGTCGGTTATCGCTTCACGGGCGTTACCCGACGTTCGCGACGGCCTCAAGCCCGTCCAGCGCCGCATCCTTTATGCAATGCGCGAAGAGGGCATGACGCCCGACAAGCAGCACCGCAAATGCGCCGGTGTAATCGGCGAAGTGCTCAAGAGTTATCATCCTCACGGAGATAGCTCTGTGTACGACGCGCTCGTACGCATGGCGCAGGATTTCTCGCTGCGCTATCCGCTCATCGACGGCCACGGAAACTTCGGTTCGATCGACCCCAACCCGCCCGCCGCTTATCGATATACGGAAGCACGCTTGGCACGTCCATCGATGGATCTGCTCGCCGACATCGACAAAGACACCGTCGACTTCATCCCCAACTTCGACGGTCAGACCGAAGAGCCGGTCGTGCTGCCCGGGAAACTCCCGCAGCTGCTCGTCAACGGTTCGAGCGGTATCGCGGTCGGCATGGCGACGAACATACCGCCGCACAATCTGAGTGAAATTTGCGACGCGGTGATCGCGATGATCGACAACCGCGACAACCCTGATTTCGAAGACGCGTTGCTCGACATCGTCAAGGGCCCGGATTTTCCAACGGGCGGCGTGCTGCTCGGGCGCGAGGCGATCCGTCAGGCGTATAAAACCGGCCGCGGTTCGGTCGCGGTCCGCGGACGCGCCGAGATCGTCGAAGAGAAGGGCAAGTTTCGCATCGAGATCAGCGAGCTGCCGTATCAGATCACGATCGAGCGCGTGATGCAATCGATCAAAGAGGCGTATCAAGAGAAGCGCATCACGGGCATCTCCGACCTGAACGATCTTTCGAACCGCAAGGGCATGAAGATCGTCGTCGATCTTCAGCGCACCGCCGTGCCCAACGTCGTGCTCAACCAGCTCTATAAACAGACGCCGCTACAGTCGTCGTTCGCGTTCAACATGCTCGCGCTCGTCCCCGTGCGCAACCGCGACGGCTCGCTTTCGACGACGGGCAATCCGCTCGAACCGCGCGTGCTTTCGCTCAAGGACATACTGCGCCACTTCATCGATCACCGGCGTGTGGTCGTCACGCGGCGCGCGCAGCACGATCTCGGTAAGGCGCGCGAACGCGCGCACCTCCTGATTGGTTTCTTGCTGGCGCTCGACAACATCGACCGCGTGATTGCGATCATTCGCGAAAGTGAAACGGTCGAAGAAGCGCGCCAGCGACTCATCGACGAGCCTTTCGTTCTCTCCGACGCGTTCCGCCGGATGTCGCGCCATACTGAACCGGGATTCCAGCTCTCGACCGTGCAGGCGAACGCGATCGTCGATATGCGGTTGCGCACGCTCGTCGGGCTGGAGCGCCAAAGGATCGAGGCGGAATTCGGTTCGCTGCAAGCCGCGATCGACGATCTCGAAGCACTGCTCGCCAGCGGAGACAAGCAGTACGCGCTGATCAAGACGGAAACCGAGGACGTTCGCAAGCGCCTCGGCGACGAACGCAAGACGCCGGTCGAAGCGCTCGAGGGCGAGCTCAACATCGAAGACATCATCGAAGATACCGAAGCGGTCGTGACCGTGACGGTCGGCGGCTACATCAAGCGGGTGTCCGTCGACACCTTCCGCGCACAGAATCGCGGCGGCCGCGGCGTCATCGGCATCTCGAATCTCAAAAAAGAAGACGTCGTCCAAAACTTCTTCGTCGCGACAACGCACCAGCACGTGCTATTCTTCACGAACAAGGGCCGGGCGTTCCGCCTGCGCGCGTATGAAGTCCCGGATTCGACGCGGCAATCGCGCGGTACGAACCTCGTGAATTTGCTCACGCTGCCGCCGGGTGAAAATGTGAGCGCCGTGTTCCCCGTGCGTGCCTTTGATACCGACGAGTATCTGGTGATGGTCACGCGCAAAGCGGTGATCAAGAAAACCAAACTCGAAGAGTTTTCGAACGTTCGCCGTAACGGTCTGATCGCCATCGGTCTCGATGACGACGACGAACTGCTCGGCGTCGACCTCTCGAACGGTTCGCGCGACATCATCCTCGCGACGCACGACGGCATGGCCGTGCACTTCAATGAAAAGGACGTACGGCCGATGGGTCGTCCGGCGCGCGGCGTGCGCGCGATGTCGCTCGCGAGCGGTGATTCCGTCGTTGCGATGGACATCGTCGAAGACGAACGGCGCGAAGTGCTGATCGTCACGTCGCAGGCGTACGGCAAGCGGACGGACATCGATCAATACCGTCATACCGCACGCGGCGGCAAGGGCGTCAAAGCGTTTGCCAAGGAGCGCGAGATCGGCTACGTCGTCGATCAGATCTTGGTTAATCCTGACGACGAACTGCTGATGATCACGTCGGGGAACCAGGTTATCCGGATGCCCGTTAGCCAGATCCGGCGCGCCGGCCGCTCGACCAAGGGGGTCATGTTGCAGCGTCTCGCGCCGGGCGACGAAGTCATCGCCATTGCGAATCTCGGGCAACAGTCGAAGCGCGTTAGCGAAATCACCGGCGAAGAGGTTCGAGCGCCGGAAATGTAACGCTCACTCTGGCGCCATGCGGGGTGCGGTTCGAGATCGCGATCGTTCCGTTCGCTTGTTCGATGAGCGAATGCACGATCGCGAGCCCGAGGCCCGTACCGCTTCGCCCGCGCGCGGAGTCACCGCGCCAGAAGCGCTCGAACGCGTGCGCTAGCGCGTCGTCCGTAAATCCCGGTCCGCTGTCCGAAACCATCAGGTAAACGCAGTCGGCTTGCCGCCACACCTCGAGGTCGACGACGGTTCCGTCGTCGCTGAACTTTACCGCATTGTGGAGCAGCGCGATGACGATGCGCATCGTGGCCGTCGCGTTGCCCGCGATCACGGCGTCACCTCCGAGCGTCCGCCGCAAGCGGATGCGGCGCGCCTGGGCCATCGTCAGCAGCGTATCGACCGCACGCGCTGCGGTCGCGGAAACGTCGACGGCTTCCGTTCCGACATATGCGCCGCCGTCGGTCCGAGCTAGGAGCAGCAGGTCCTCCGTGATCGACTCGATCAGCTTTGCCTCGCGCAGCACAACGCTCGCCGACTGACGATATTCGTCCGTGGCGTCAAGTCCGGCCGCGGCGAGGTCGGCCTCGGCCGTAATGACCGAGAGCGGCGCGCGAAACTCGTGCGAGACGTCGGCCGTGAACCGCCGCTGCCGTTCGAAGGCGGCTTCCAATCGCTCGAGCATACGGTTGAATGTCGTGCACAACTCCGCGAGCTCGGCGTCCTCCGGGAGGGGGTCGATGCGCCCGGATAAGTCGTTTGCTTCGATCGAGGTTGCCATGGCCGTTATCATCGTCAGCGGCACAAGCGCCCGTCGTGTGAGACGATCGCCGATGAGCAGCGCCAGAATCCCGATGAGCGGCACCGCGAGATCGAAAATCTTGCCGATGATTTCATCCGCATCGGCGGCGCCGCGATCGACCGGATGCCAGAATGCGGCGATACGCCCGTGCGGCGTGCCGGCGAGAGCGACGAGAGCGACTCGGAATTGGATATCATCACGGCCGATCTTCAGCACGAGCGGCGTTCGTGTCGCGCGCGATAACGCGGCAGCAATCGTCGTCGGAAAGGCCGCCGTCTCGGCGCTGACATGGCCGGCGCGGTCTACGATCGCGCCGTCGAAGCCGGGTTCCGTGAGGAGCGGGAGGGCATCGGCGAGCGACCCGTTCGGGGCCTCGGCAGCGATCGTCCCGAGTGCAGCTGCGGAGATGCGAACGCGGGCGTTGACCCAATCGCGTTGGAGTATGCCGAGAACGTCTTTTGCGGTTTCCGCAAAGATCGCGGTCGAAAGCACGACCACAACGGTCAACTGCATCGTCAGCCGCACCCGCAGCGTGCGATGACGCGGCGGCGTCAGGCGAATCGGTATCCGAGTCCGCGCAATGTCGTAATGACCGGTGCACTTCCGGCTGTGCGCAATTTTGTCCGTAAGCGGCTTACGTACACTTCAGCGATGTTCGACTCGACGTACGTGCCGTGCTCCCACAACGCGTCCTCGAGCATCGTTCGCGTAATGATCTGCCCGGCATTGCGCATGAAATACTCAAGGAACGCGGTCTCGCGATTCGTCAGGTTAACGAGGATTCCCGCGCGCGATACGGAGCGCGTCGAAAGATCGAGCGTTACGTCCCGAACGCGCAAGATATTCGATACGGAGCGCGTGGTGCGTCGCGCGATTGCTCGCAGTCGCGCATCGAGTTCCGCAAAGACGAACGGCTTACGAAGGTAATCGTTTGCCCCGGCGTCCAGACCGGCGATGGTGTCCTCGACCGTGTCGCGTGCCGTGAGCATCAACACCGGTGTGTCGATGTTGTTCCGGCGCATCGATCGCACCAATGTGAGGCCGTCAATGCCCGGCAGCATCACGTCGAGAACGAGCGCATCGTACCTCGTCTCATCGGCGAACGCCGAAGCGTCGCTACCGTCGTGAACGCAGTCGACGACATGCCCTCGTTTGACCAAACCGCGCTTGAGAACGGACGCTAAGCGCAGGTCGTCTTCGATAACGAGGATGTTCACAAGCTTCATGCTCGGGGCTCAGACTTAAAGGAACGTGAAAGCCGCATTAAGCGCTCTTTAAGCGATTCAGCGATTATTCAGACACCGATGCGATGACATGGGCGTCGCTCACCGCCGGAGGTTCTTCGCATCCATGCGTTTCTTTGCGCTTGTTTTCTTGCTGCTGATCGCCGTGTCAAGCGCCGGCTTGGCGCAAAATGTGCCGGCCGCGACCGGTACCACGTTGATCCGCGGTACATTGATCGATCAAGAAAGCAACCTTGGTGTTGCCACCGCGACGATCGTGCTGTTTCGAAACGACGCCGCGGTTGCGACGACGCACACCGACGATCGCGGGCAGTTCTCATTCGCCGCGCAACCCGCGGGCCTCTATGCGATATCCGTGTCGGCCGCCGGGTACGCCGACGCCCGCTCGTCCTCGATCGCCGTCGCACCAAACGATGCCACGGCGACCTTCTCGCTTATCGTCGAGCGCACGACAACCGGCGGAACGTCACGCGTCATCGGGCGCGTGCAAACGAGCACGAACAGCGCGACCGCGCTTCAAACGACTGCCACGATCACGCGGCGCCAAGACCCACAGGTCACCGTCGCAGAGAACATCGCACGCGTCGGAACGGCGCTCGAGTTTCTTCCGGGGGTGAACCTGCGCAACAAAAACACGACGATCGGGGACGATCTGACCGTCGACATCCGAGGACTCAAACCGAGTGAGACGCAGACGTTGCTCGACGGACACCCGATCGGGCCGATCGGCGTGCAACCCGGAAACAACGCCACGTTCAACTATCAAGACTCGCCGCCGTTCGCTCTGCGCAACATTCAGGTGACGTACGGGGCAGGATCACTCGGTTTATACGGCACGAACACGACCGGCGGCAGCGTCGATCTGCAAACGTGGAACCCAACCCCCGACCGAGAATTTCTCTTCGAGCAAGGCATCGGCGATCAGGGAAAACAGTATACCAACTTGCGAGCGACCGGGCACGTCGGACACTTCGGCTACGCACTGGTCAACGCCGTCCAAGGCACGTACGGGCCGTTTCCGCCTCAACAGATTTTTCAGAACGGAAATCTCGGAACGAATTTCAGCAGCACGAATATCGCGAAGAACACCTACGCGGTTTCGGCGAACTATCTGTTGCGCAACGACCTCGTCAAGTTTTCGTACGATTTCTCGCCGCAGACGCAGCTCAGTGTTACGGGCTACGTCGCGACGTCGTACGACGATAAGACCGGAAACGGCGATAACGACGCCGCGTCGTATCCCTATCAGCTCTACATCGCGCCGGTCGGAAAATCACCGGCCTGCCCGAACGGCGTATCCGTCACGCTGGACGTCGGCTCGCAGTGCCTCACGCCGCAGCAATGGGCCACGGCGACGAGCGGCCCGCAGGGGGCGTACGCGTCGTTCCAATCGATCGGCGTTCAAGATTATCACGCGCGGCTGACGACGACGCTCGGGAACAACACGTTCACGTTCGACCAGTTCATCGACAACTACAATCTCGTCTACAACCGCAACGGTGCGAGCTACGATCCGGTCGCGATGACCAACAACGGCGGTTTCTTCCAAAATATCTATCACACGACCGGCTTTCTTGCCTCTGACGACATCTCGTGGACCAATAATCAGTTCGGCTTCGGCTATTACGTTCAGCATCAGCTCGATACCGGCAACACCTACGAAGAGCCCCTGCTCGTACCGACGCAACCGGCGGCACTCGCGAACGCGAACGTGTTCCTTCGTGACGCCTACGTCGTGTCTCCGCACGTCTCGCTCTATGCCAACGTGTGGCTCAAAGAAAGCAGCTCCACGCACGGATCGACGATCGATCCGCGGTTCTCCGTCGTCTACCGTCCGTCGGGTGCCGATGTCATCCGGTTCGGTGTGGCAAAGTCCGAAGGGGATCCGGACCCGTCATTGTCCGGCGGTAGTTTGAACACGACGCCGACCAACTTGAACCCGCCGTGCGGCGCGTTCAAGAACAATACCGGTCAGCGTCTGAACGTCGGTCAAATCGGCAACTCGTCACTCAGTCCGGAAACCGCCACGGACCTCGAGCTTGCATACAGCCATCGGTTCGCCGGCGACTCGATTGTCAACGTCGATCTCTACAATACGAATGTCACCAATCAGCTGTTCAACGCTTCCCTCAGTGCGGCGCTTTTTCCGGGCCAAATCCCGCCCAACTTGCTCGCGCAATACTATGCGCAAATTCAGAACCTTTGTAACGTCACGCCCGTGCTCGACGATCTCGCGCTCACCCAGGCCTCGAACTTCTCGCAAGGCCGCTTTCAAGGCATCGAGATCAGCGGTCGCGTTCGGATCACACGCCGGTTGTTCGCCGATTATAGTTATGACTTGCAATCCGCCAAGCAGCTCGGTGTTCCGGACGCGCTCCTGCAGTCGAACCTAACGGTCATCAACGGCGCACAGATTCTCGGTATTCCGCTGCACAAGGAATCGCTGGCCTTCGATTACGCGGCTCCCGGAGGCTTCGAGACGCGCATCGATGCCGAACATCTCGACGCAAACAACGGCCTCAATCGCGCTCCGTATACCTACGCCGACGGGTTCGTTCGCTATTCGTCGCCGCAGCACACGACGCTGAGTTTCGGTGTCTACAACATCTTTGATTCGGCCGCCTTGACCTACGGTCAGATTGGCCTCGGGACATTTCAGGCCGAGAATCAATTCGGTCGCGACGCAAATTCATTCGACCAAGCGGTGAAGTTGCGTGGCCTTACCCCGCGCTCGTTCGTCTTCTCTCTCAGCCAACGTATCTGAAAGGATCGTGATGCTCAACCTTGCCCTGCCCCCGCAGAACGTGCCGATCTTCAGCGGCTTCGACTACGTCACCGTCGACGCCGCGCGCCGCCGTGTCTATGCAGCGCATACGGGCGCGAAGGCGTTGCTGGTCGTCGATGCCGATTCGGGAAAGGTGATCGGTCAGGTGAAAACCGGACCGATGCACGGCGTCGTCGTCGACGATGCGACGGGTCATATTTATACGGGGAACGGCACCAACTTAACGGTCAGCGAAGTCGACCCCGTCGAGCAGAAGGTGGTCCGTTCGGTAAATGTTGGCGCCGTGATTGATGCGTTGGCATACGATCCGGCCAACGGGCACCTGTATGCCGATGAGGATGAGGGCACGCGCATCTTCGTCATCGACCAAAAGGAGATGAAGTTGATCAAAACGATCACGGTTCCGGGTCGTAAGCCCGAGTATCTGGCGGTCGATCCACAGACGCACGACGTCTATCAAAATCTTGACAGCGAAGCCGAGATCGCCGTGATCGATCCGGTGTCCCTCGACATCAAGCGGTACATCAAAACGCCGGAATTGATGCACAATCATCCGCTCCAGTTCGATCGCACGTATCGTGAGATCGTCGTTGCCGGGCTCAACGGCGTGATGAGTTCGTACACGCCGGACGGCCGCAAGCTCGGCCAGATTTCCGTTCCGAAGTTCGATCAGTGCGATTTGGACCAAACCCAGCACGTGCTCGCGTGCGGCGGCGACGGGGGCGTGACGCGCGTGCAGCTCGCCCGCGACGGCGGATTGCATATCCTCGACACGACGTCGGTCGGACCGTTGATCCACAATGCCGGTATCGACTCAAAAACACACGCGGTCTTCGCGCCGTATGCGACCCCGGACGGCAGCGGCGATTACGTGGCGAAATTCATCCCGTAGTGCCGTGTCTCGTAAGTGCCGATACAGTCGCTCGGCGCTTTTCGCTCTCGTTTTGTGTATCGCCACTTACGAGACACGGCATTAGTTCCGCCGGTCGAACAGCGCTGCGGCATTCGGAATTCGCGCCGACATCGATCGGCGAATGCTTTCGGCAATGCGCGCCGCGTCGTTTGCGTCGACGGCAGACGTGCGGGGAATTTCCATGACCAGCAGGCCGATGCGCGCGCCGGACGACGCGTACAGCGGCATCTTTATGTTGTAATAGATGCCGTCGATGTCGGGACCATAGGTGCGGCCGGAGGCGACCGCGCGAAAATCCGCGGCGGTTGTCGGAATGCCGACCCGCGTCGCGTTTCCGTTTGCGATGATCACGCTTGTCGTGCTGCCCGGCGGTACGGCGTGCAGGCCCATCTTGCGTAGGAACGGATGTTCGGAAAGCGTCGCTCGAACGAGTGCTTCGGCAAAACCCGCGTGAACCGGCAGTCGTACCGGCGCGTTTCGCGGGCCGCCCGGGCCGTTCGCGCCGGCGACCCGTTCGATGTCGATTCGCCCGTCGTGAACGACATACAGGCGTTGCTGCGCTGCATCGAACGCCAGCGCGTCGATACCGGCGGCGACGGCGCTTCGTGCGATCGTTCGACCGGTGTTCGAATCGATCTGGACGAGCTCTCCGCCGCGCGATGCGACGTAGAGACGGCTGCGATCCTCGTCCAGCGCGAAGCCGCTGACGTCGCCGCTCGTTGCGATGGGCCAGCTACGGGTTTCCGTTCGGCGCCAGCGGTCGACGACCGTCACGCGGCGCGCCGTTGCATCGAGGAGATACGTTTGCGGCCGGTACCAATCAACGGCAAGTCCGACCGGATTCGTTCCGTCGATCCGCATTTGCCACCGAGGTGCGAACGAGCCACCGTCGACCGCGACCAGACGCTCCGGTACGTCGTTTCCGGCGACGGTCAGCAACAGCGCCGCCATCGATGGATCGTATGCGGTGATGCGCGCACCCTGCGCCGCCGCGCGAAGCGTGCGCCTGAGATGCTCGCCGGCGTATGTCGTGATCGTGCCGGCGCCGTCGACGACGTACAGACAATCCGCGTCGCCGCGAAAAAACACGTGAGAGCCGGCGAGGCTCGGAATGCGTCGGATCGACGCGCCGGTGCGCAGATCGACGACGTCGACCGAGCGAATCGAACGACTCGTCACAAAGGCGCGTCGATGCCGGTCGTCGACGGCGAAGGAGGTCGCCGCTTCGTGCGACATGGACGGCATGACGACGGTCGTAATCGGTTGAAAGACGGTCGCCGCGGCGATCAGTCCGATCGTTTGAAACACGAGCATCATGCGCACGAGTTAGGCGAGGCGACCTGAACGGCGGCTGAACGCCGACGGTAACGAAACTTCGTTGCCGGCGACCGGGTCGTAAGGAGAACTATGAGCGCAATTCCTGAGGTCTCGCAAGGCACATTCCAGACCGACGTCCTGGCATCCGATAAGCCGGTTCTGGTCGATTTCTGGGCGCCGTGGTGCGGGCCGTGCAAAATGCTGGCGCCCGTCATCGAAGAGGTTGCCGGAACGCTCGCAGGTCAAGCAAAATTCGTGAAGCTCAACACCGACGAGCATCCGAACGTCGCCGCGCAGTACGGCATCTCGGGTATCCCGACGTTGATCCTCTTCAAGGGTGGTGAAGCGGTCGATCGTATCGTCGGCTTCGTTCCGAAGTCGGCGATCACGTCGATGATCTCGAAACATCTCGTCACCGCGTAGGACGACGCGACCGCCGGCCGTTCATCGTCTTCTGGACGAACCGCGCATCGCGCGGTTCGTCGCCATTTTAGGCGCTGACGCGGTCAAGTCGAACGTCGTCGCGGCGATCGATGCACTGCGGCCGGCGTTTCTCGCCGGTGACGCAGCCGCATCCGACGAGCACGTCGTCGCGGACGCAACGGCACGGTTGACCGGCGAAGCGGCGCGCGGGCTGGTGCGCACGATCAACGCGACCGGCGTGTTGTTGCATACGAATCTCGGCCGGGCGCCGCTTGCGCGTGAGGCGCTCGACGCGATGGTCGAGGCATCCAGTGGCTATTCCAATCTCGAGTTCGACATCGCGAGCGGTGAACGCGGTTCGCGCTACGATCGCCTCGGGACGTTGCTCGTCGCTGCAACCGGCGCGGAAGCGTCGCTCGTCGTCAACAATTGTGCGGCGGCGATGCTCCTGATCCTCGATACGTTCGCGCGCGGGCGCGAGGTCGTGGTCGCTCGCAACGCGCTCATCGAGATCGGCGGCGGCTTCCGTCTACCCGACGTCCTTGCGCGCAGCGGAGCGACGCTCGTCGAAGTCGGCGCGACGAACAAAGTCTATGTCGCCGATTTTGAACGCGCGTTCACCGCCCGAACGGGGCTGCTGTTGCGCGCGCATCCGTCGAACTACCGCATCACCGGTTTCGTCGCAAATCCGGCGCCGGCGGAACTCGTAGCCCTCGCACGACGTGCAGGCGTTCCCGTCGTCGAAGATCTGGGTACGGGTGCGCTCGTCGATCTGCGCGCGTACGGCCTGCCACATGAGCGCACCGCGCGCGAGGCAATCGCCGACGGCGTCGACCTGGTCGCGTTCTCGGGCGATAAGCTGCTCGGCGGACCGCAAGCGGGGATCATCGTCGGACGCACCGCCGCGGTGGCTCGGCTTCGCACGAACCCGCTTTTGCGCGCATTGCGCGTCGACAAAGCAACGCTCGCGGCCCTAGCGGCGACGTTGCGTTTGCACCAGGACGCATCGACGCGCAAGCACATCCCGTTCTATCGCATGCTCGCGGCGACGCCGGCGGAGTTGCGCGAACGTGCCGCGGCGATGTGCCCTGCCGGTGCAGCGGTCCTTGACACCACGGCGTTCGCCGGCGGAGGAACGCTGCCGCTCGATCCGATTCCGTCGGCGGGTCTCGCGTTCGCGCCGCGCGCCGGCGTAACGCGCGCACTGGCCGCGTTGCGTGGATTCGTGCCGCCGATCGTCGCGCGGATCGAAAACGATCGTGCGATCGTCGATCTCCGCACCGTCGCAGCGGATGACGATCGCATCGTCGCATCGGCCGTAGCGACCGTTCTCGCCGGCTGATGCGCGTCGTCGGCACCGCCGGTCACGTCGACCACGGCAAGTCGTCGCTCGTGCGCGCGCTTACCGGAACCGATCCTGACCGGTGGGACGAAGAGCGCCGTCGCGGTATGACGCTCGATCTCGGCTTTGCGCGCCTGCGGTTTGCCGACGGCGAAGAGGCGGGAATCGTCGACGTCCCGGGGCACGAGCGTTTCGTGCACAACATGTTGGCCGGCGCAACGGGCATGGACGTGCTGCTGCTCGTCGTTGCCGCAAACGAAGGCCCGCGCGCACAAACGTTCGAGCATCTGGCGATTCTCTCGCTGCTCGACGTTCCGATGGCGATCGTGGCGCTCACCAAGTGCGATCTCGTCGATGAAGCGGGGCTTGCCGGCGCGCGCGAGGATCTCGAGATCGCCGTCAACGGCACCGTTGCGGAACACGCTCCGGTCGTCGCCGTTTCAAGCACGACCGGAGCGGGTCTCGACGAACTGCGCGAGCGCATTCACGCGGCGATCGTCGCGTTGCCGCCCCGCGCCGAACATGCGCCGGCGTATCTGCCGGTCGATCGCGCGTTCACCCTCGCCGGTCATGGAACGGTCGTGACCGGGACCCTGATGCAAGGCACGCTCGCGCTCGGCGATACGCTCGTGGTGCGTCCCGGCGACATCCCCGCGCGAATTCGGACCATCGAAGTGTTCGGCGAAGCGCGCGATCGCGTTCGGCCGGGCTCGCGCGTCGCAGCCAATCTCCCGGGCGTGTCGCTCGCCCATGTCGAGCGCGGGAGTGCTCTCGTTGCCGCGGAGATTCGACCCGTCGCATCGATGCGCGTCCAGTTTCAACCGTTGCGCGAAACGATCGGCATCATCCGCCGGCGCATGCCGGTGCGCGTGCACCTGGGCGCCGGCGAGACCTTCGGCACGCTGGTCTTCGAAGCGGCGCCGTCGGACGTCACCGTCACGGAGGCGCTGCTGCATTTGCGCGAGCCGCGGGCCGTCGTACGGGGCCAGCGATTCGTCGTGCGCCGGATGTCGCCGAAAACCGTCCTGGGCGGCGGGACGATCGGTGCACCAGCCTCCGCCGACATCACGGAAACGCTCGCAGCGGATGTCGTCGCCGTGCGTGCGGCGCTTGCCGCCGCGGGACTCGCTTCCGTGACCGTGCAGACGATCGGCGCCCGTGCGAATCTGCGCGTCGAACGAGTGAGCGAGATCCTCGCCGATGATGCGGCTGACGAACGCGCTTGGACGCTCGCGAAGCCCGCGTCGTACGTCGATGCCGCGGTTGCGGAGGGGTTTGTCGCGCGCGTGCTTGACACGCTCGAACGGCACCACCGGACGTCGCCGTGGATGCTGGGCGCAACATCGCTCGCGCTGGCCCGCGAGCTCGCGGTCGACGAGCCGCTGGTGGTGCGGATGCTGGCCGCCGCAATCGAACGGGAACGGGTCGTCGCGCGCAGCGGCTACTATGCGGTCAACGGCTTCGTGCCGCGGCTCGCGCCCGAACAGACGGCGTTTATCGAACGCTTTGCGCCGCTCGATCCGGCACAACCGCTCGTGCCCGCGCCGTTCGAACCGCTCGTGCTGGAAATTCGGCGCTCGAAGATAGCCGGCGTGTCGACCGCATTCGACACGCTGCTCGCGGATGGCCGCTTCGTTCGCATCGGCGAGCACGTGTATCGCGGGGACCAGATCGCCGAGATTCGGAGCCGGCTCGTGCAGACGCTGCGCGCGGAGCAGCGCATCACCGCGGCACGTTTCCGTGACGTCGTCGGAACGTCGCGCAAATACGTCGTGCCGCTGCTCGAGCATTTCGACAGCACGGGCGTTACGGTGCGTGACGGTGACGTCCGCGCCTTACGCGCCCCGCACGGTGACTAGTGGCGCAGCGCGAAGACGCCGATCACGGCTTCCACGGCGATCAAGACGATGACGATGATTTCGAGAAACTCGCTGCGCGCGTACTGCGCTTGATCTTGAAACACGCGATACATTTCCGAAACGCTGCGCAACTTCGCGTCGATCTGACGCTGCCAGTCCGCGAGCCCGAGACGACCGGACACCGCGCGGTAGAGCCGCGCGTAGTACGCGTCACCGATGATTTTCAATGCGTTTGACGTGCGATCGGTCAACTCGAGAATATCGACGAGCAGATAGCGCACGCGGTCGGCGCGTTCGGCTGACTCGCGACCGCGTTGGAAGCGGCGGGTCGAGCGGCCCGGTTCGAGCGCGTAGATCGCGTCGAGCTCCTCGTCGAGCCGCGCGTCGTACGTGCGAAACTCCACCAGTTGCGAGTTCGCGAATTCGAGGATATCCATCGTCGCTTCCGCGCCTTCGGGCCGATCATAGACGAACGCTGCGTCCCACTGCACGATCACGAGATCGTCGGCGTAGTACGAGAACGCCACGCGCAGCGCTTCGGCTTCTTCGTTCGCGACGAGCTGCCGGTCTTCAAACAGCAGCAGTTGGGCGAGCGGCGAGGCCAAGCTGGTCGTCAGCGCGTGGGCGTCGATCGGCCGATCGAAGCGATCGACGTCGAGCACGAAAAAATCTTCGATCAGCGGTTCGTGCGGATCGTCCAGCGTTGCGGCGATTTCGACCAGCACGTCATCGAGCGCGGCGCGCGCCGATGCCTCGAGATGTTTGTCGCGGCGTAGACGCCGGGCGAGCGCTGCGTACCCGTCCCATGAACCTTCGAACGGGACGGTCAGACGAATCGACACGACGCCGTAGTCGAAAATCTTCACGCGTACCGTCGCACCGTACTCTTCGAGATCCGGGAGACGCACGATCAGCGGGGCAACGGGGTATTGAATGAACTCGGAGCTGGCTTCGCGACGCAGTTGCAGCGGCGCACGCGAGAACCCCTCACCGCGGACGGTCCGCACGCGCCGGAGGTCGACGGCGTCCGCCACATCGTAGACGAAGAACGCGCGGAAGGCGCCCTTGGCAATGGTCGGAAGCTCTCCCTCGCTCACCATTTTGAACCCCTTTCGTGAAACCGGGATGTTAGCACTCTCGGTTATAGAGTGCGAATATGGACGTTGAACGCATGACCCAGCGCGTTCAGGAAGCGCTGAACGCGGCCTACACCCGGGCGCTCACGGAGCGCAATACGGAGACGTCGCCGGAACATTTACTCGCGGCGGTTTTAGATCAGCCCGAAGGCATTGCCGCGCCCGTGCTGCAGAAGGCGGGCCTGGATCCCGCCACGCTCGGCAACAAAGTCGATGCCGCAATCGGCGCGCTCCCGCGACTGTCGGGACCGAACGCCGATCAGAGTCAGATACGCGTCTCGCCCGGCGTGACGCGCCTCCTCGCGAAGGCCGATAACGAAGCGAAGGCGTTGGGCGACGAGTTCGTCTCGGTCGAGCATTTGCTCCTCGCCATGAGCGCCGATAACGGTGCCGTCGGCCGTCTCTTTCGGGATGCCGGCTTGTCGCGCGAGAAGCTGCTCGGGGCGCTCCGTGAGGTGCGCGGGAACCAGCGGGTCACGAGTCAGAATCCGGAAGGCACGTATCAGTCGCTCGAACGCTATGGCCGCGACCTCACGAAGGCGGCGGAGCAGGGGAAGCTTGACCCCGTCATCGGTCGCGACGACGAGATTCGGCGCGTGGTGCAAGTGCTCTCGCGGCGGACGAAAAACAACCCGGTCCTCATCGGCGAGCCCGGCGTCGGGAAGACGGCGATCGTCGAGGGACTAGCGCAGCGCATCGTGCGCGGCGATGTTCCGGAGGGCCTCAAGAACCGAAAGATCATTTCGCTCGATATGGGCGCGCTGATCGCCGGCGCAAAGTATCGCGGTGAATTCGAAGAGCGCCTCAAAGCCGTGCTCAAAGAAGTGCAGGGATCGAACGGTAGTGTGCTGCTCTTCGTCGACGAACTGCACACCGTCGTCGGTGCCGGCAAAGCCGAAGGCTCGATGGACGCGGGCAATCTGCTTAAGCCGCTTCTCGCGCGCGGCGAGCTGCACATGATCGGTGCGACGACGCTCGACGAGTATCGTCAGTACATTGAAAAGGACGCCGCGCTCGAACGCCGCTTCCAACCCGTCATGGTCGACCAGCCGTCGGTCGAAGATACGATTTCAATCCTGCGCGGACTGCGCGAACGCTACGAAGTGCATCACGGCGTGCGCATAAAAGATGCGGCCCTTGTCGCCGCGGCGGTGCTTTCGAACCGCTACATCACCGATCGTTTCTTGCCCGACAAGGCGATCGACTTGGTCGACGAGGCGGCGGCGAAGTTGCGCACCGAGATCGATTCGATGCCGACCGAACTCGATGAGGCGTCGCGCCGTATCATGCAGCTTGAAATCGAACGCGAAGCGCTGCGCAAAGAGTCCGACGATGCCTCGAAACAGCGTCTCGTGAAAATCGTCGAAGAATTGGCGGAACTCCATGCCGAGAGCGACGCGTTGAGCGCCCGCTGGAACGCCGAGAAGGACGCGGTACAATCGCAGCGCGAGTTGCGCGAAGCGATCGATCGCACGAAAATCGACATCGATCGTGCATCGCAGAACGCCGACTATGCGAAAGCGTCGGAACTGAAGTACAGCCGCTTGGCGGAACTCGAACGCCAACTCAAAGCGAAAGAAGACGAGCTTGGTTCGACGCAGTCGCGTCTGCTCAAGGAAGAAGTCGACGAAGAAGATATCGCCGAGAACGTCAGTCGTTGGACGGGCGTTCCGGTGTCGAAGCTGCTCGAAGGCGAGATCGCAAAATTACTGAACCTCGAGAACGAATTGCATCAGCGCGTCGTCGGTCAAGACGAAGCGGTGACCGCTGTATCGGAAGCGATCGTGCGCGCACGCTCGGGTCTCGGCGATCCGAATCGCCCGTTGGGCTCGTTCCTCTTCCTCGGTCCGACGGGCGTCGGTAAAACCGAACTCGCACGGGCGTTGGCGACGTTCCTCTTCGATGATGAGCGTGCGATGATTCGCATCGACATGTCCGAGTATCAGGAAAAGCACACGGTCGCGCGATTGATCGGCGCACCGCCGGGATATGTCGGCTACGACGAAGGCGGACAATTGACCGAAGCCGTGCGGCGCCGTCCGTTTTCCGTCGTTCTCTTCGACGAAGTCGAGAAGGCACACCCGGATGTCTTCAACGTATTTTTGCAGATTCTCGACGACGGCCGGCTCACCGACGGTCAGGGCCGCACCATCGACTTCAAGAACACGATCCTGATCATGACCTCGAACATCGGCAGTCATCGCATTCTCGACAATCGCGGCGACTCGGAAGCCGACTTCGCCGTGATGCGCGCAACCGTACTCGATGAACTGCGGCAAGCGTTCCGTCCGGAGTTTCTCAACCGTGTCGATGAGACGGTCGTGTTTCACGCGCTCACCGAGGGAGAGCTCAAGGCGATCGTTGAGATTCAATTGGGCCGCGTGCGGGCGCGGCTCACCGACCGGCGGATCACGCTCGAGATCAGCGACGAAGCGAAGACGCACCTCGTGCGCGCGGGCTACGATCCGGCATACGGAGCGCGCCCGCTCAAGCGCGCGATTCAGCGTGAAGTGGAAACCCCGCTCGGCCGCAAAATCTTGGCCGGCGAGGTACGCGACGGCGATCACGTTCGCGTCGATTTCGATCGTGACCGCGGAGCGCTGACGTTCAACACCGTCGCGCAGCTGCCGGACCTTCCGGCGCTCACGACGTCGTAAGGATTAGCCCTTGCGACAGTAGGGCTTAACGACGGTGCCGTTGGCTTTCGTGTAGCCGCTGACCATCGACGAGCCCTTCGGGCAGCTCTTCATGTGAGATGATTTCATGCTGCTCGACGACATTGAGCTGTGCATCATGGCGCTGGGGCTTTTCATCGCCTTGGGGGTCTTCGTCGCGCTCGGGCCGGACATTGAGTTCTGCTGTTCGCTACTCTGGGCGAAGCCAGGCGTAGCGAAACTTAGAAGAGTGACCACAGCGACGATCGCCGTAAAAAGACGCTTCATGTGAATCTCCAAATATGAATGCGAAGGGTACAGGTGCCGCTACCTTTTTCCGCCTTTTGTCGCAAGCCTGCAGAAAAAAGACCCGCTCGATCTCTCGAGCGGGTCTCGTTCATCGCACTGCGACGACGACTTACTTGGGCGCGGGGCTCGCCATCATCGCCGAATGGCCTTTCATGGCTTTCGCTTTCGGGCTGGCTTTCATCTTGGGATGAGCCATGGCGCTGTGGCTCATTGCCGAGTGGGACGCTGCGGGGGCCGGGGACTGCGCGAGGGCCGGCGCGGCGCCGGCAATGATGGCGGCTGCGGCGAGGGACACGATAAGACGGTTCATATGTTCTCCTGAATTAATGCAAAAAAGATCAAGCGGCGGACCGCCGCTCGTCCACATGCAGTAATGGGCGGAGCTCTACGCGAGAACCTTCTCACGTTTGCGAGCGCGCAGTCGGTCTGTCTCGCTGAGCAGGCGCTTGCGAATGCGCAGCGCCTTCGGCGTTACTTCCACCAGTTCGTCATCGTCGATGAACTCGATCGCACGTTCGAGCGATAAATCGTCGGCGGGGGGCAGACGGACGTTTTCATCGGTACCGGCGGCGCGCATGTTCGTCAGCTTCTTCGCGCGCACCACATTGATCGCGACATCTTTGTCGTCGTTGGCCCGGCCGACGACCATGCCTTCGTACACGTCGATGCCGGGCTCGACGAAAAAGCGCCCGCGCTGCTCGAGACCCGAGAGTGCGTACGCGGTCACCGTGCCCGTTTCGCTCGCGCACAGCGCGCCGTTGCCGCGGCCGGGGATGTCGCCCGCCAGCGGCTGGTGGTCGTAATACGTATGCGACATCACGGCCGTGCCGCGTGAGAGCGTGAGTAACTCGCCGCGCAACCCGAAGATCGCGCGCGTCGGCATCGTGTACTCCAGCCGGCGCGTCTCGCCGACATTCATCATGTTGGACATCATCGCGCGGCGCTTGCCGAGCGTCTCGATCACCGCGCCTGCATACTCGTCCTGGACGTCGATCACGACGTACTCGACGGGTTCCATCTTCACGCCGTTGCGTTCCGTGACGATCACTTGCGGCTTACTCACCGCGATCTCGAAGCCTTCGCGGCGCATCGTTTCGATCAAGATCGAAAGATGCAATTCGCCACGCCCGCGCACTTCGAACGTGTCGGCGCTATCGGTATCCGACACGCGCAACGCGACGTTCGATTCGAGCTCGCGCATCAGGCGGTCGCGAATCTGCCGCGACGTCAGCAACTTGCCTTCGCGTCCGACGAACGGCGAGTTGTTGACCATAAAGAACATCGAGACGGTCGGCTCGTCCACCGCGACCGCAGTAAGCCCTTCGGGATGCGCGGCGTCGGTGATCGTGTCACCGATGTTGAGTCCGTCGACCCCGGAGACGCAGATGATGTCGCCGGCGGATGCTTCCTCGATTTCGATGCGTTCGAGACCGCGGAACGACAGGAGCTTCGTCAAGCGCAGGCCGTTCTCGACCCGCCCTTCGTGGTCAACTTTCGCAATCGGGGAATTCGTTTGGGCAACGCCGCGATACACGCGCCCGATGCCGATACGCCCGACGTACTTGTTGTGGTCGATCGCGCTGACGAGCATTTGGAACGGGCCCTCTTCGGCCGGCGCTTCCGGAATGTGCCGCAAGATCGCCTCGAAAAGCGGCTCGAGGGTCGTACTCTCGTCCTCGAGGGCCAGCTTGGCGATACCCGCGCGGCCGTTCGTAAAGACGGTCGGAAAGTCGGCCTGTTCGTCGTTGGCGCCGAGTTCGATGAACAGGTCGAAGACCTCGTTCATCACTTCACCGGCACGCGCGTCCTTGCGATCGATCTTGTTGATGGCAACGATGACGCGCAGATCGAGTTCGAGCGCCTTGCGCAAGACGAATCGCGTTTGCGGCATGACGCCCTCGGCGGCGTCGACCAGCAGCAGCACGCCTTGCACCATCTGCAGTACGCGCTCGACCTCGCCGCCGAAATCGGCATGGCCGGGCGTGTCGACGATGTTGAACTTGATGCCGTTGTGTTCGATCGCCGTGTTCTTCGCGAGGATCGTGATGCCGCGTTCGCGTTCGAGCGGATTCGAATCCATCGCGCGCGTCTCGGTATGCTGACCTTCGCGATAAAGGCCGCTCTGCTTGAACATCGCGTCGACCAAGGTGGTCTTGCCGTGGTCGACGTGGGCGATGATGGCGAGGTTACGAATGTCGGGCCGGGTGTTCACAACACCCTATTGTAGCACGATTACATTATTTTCCGAAGCGCCGTTGCCGCTGAGCGAACGAGTTGAGAGCCGCAGTGAACGTCTCGACGCCGAATGCGGGCCAGGTCACGGGCGTGGACCACAGTTCCGTGTAGGCGCACTGAAAGAGAAGAAAGTTTGACAAACGAAGGTCGCCGCCGGTTCGGATCAGGAGGTCCGGATCGGGCAGCCCGGCGGTCCAGAGATTGCGGGCCAGCGCGTCTTCGTCGATATCGTCAGGATCGAGCCGCCCCGCAGCGACGTCGCGCGCAAGCGCCTGCACGGCGGCGGTCAATTCAGAACGTGCCCCGTAATCGACGGCCAAGTTCAACGTGATGCGCCGATTGTGCGCGCTTCGCCGTTCCATGTCGTCGAACGCGTCGCGCAAGGAGGTAGGCAGCCGGTCGCGACGGCCGATCAGACGCACGCGCACGCCGTCGCGCACGAGCTGCGCCGTTTCACGTCGCGCAAATGCGGCACCGACATCCATCAGGCCGCCGACTTCGCCGCGGTCGCGTTGCCAGTTCTCTTCCGAAAACGCGTAGACGGTCAAGACGTCGACGCCGGCCCGCGCGGCTGCCTCGACGATCGTGCGCAACGTGCGCATTCCGCGCCGATGCCCTTCGATGGGCGGCATGCCATGGCTGCGCGCCCAGCGGCGATTGCCGTCCATGATGATGGCGACATGGCGTGGCGCCGTCGAGCATGCAGGCTCGATACGTTCGATCATGATTGCGGTGCCCACCGTTCGGTCGCAGGTCCCTCGGATCGGCGATGCACGTCGCGCACGACCGATTCCAATTCGTCGATGTAGGAAAGGAAACGCCGCCGTCCGTCTTCGGTGATACGCACGGTCGTCGTCGGACGTCCGCGGCCGGTGATGCGCTCCATCACGACGACGCCCACTTCGGCCAATGCGTGCAGATGACGGTTGAGATTGCCGTCAGTGAGCGCGCACGCGTCCTGCAAGTCGGTAAAGCGCATGCCGTGCGGATTGGCGACGAGGCACGTGCAAACGGCGAGCCGGCCGCGTTCGTGAAAAATGCGCTCGAGCCCGGAATACGCGAACGGTGCGTCCCCGTTCATCGGACTCCCTCGACGTCGTCGCGCGTAACGAGCACGCCGATGAGGAATTGGCCGACGCCGAAGGTTGCCGGCATCACCCACCACGCGAGCGCGTTGTTCCCCTGCGCGAACAGCAGCGCTGCACCGCTTCCGGCGAAGAGCAACGCCGCCCAGCCGATGCCCGGCGGAGCCATCGCACGCGATGCCGTCAGGCCGAGGGCGTAGCACAAGCACCACATCCCCGGCAGCAATCCGAGCAGATCGCGCGAGACGAACGCGGCGGTCAGCAAACCGCCGGCGACGATCGACGGAAGAATCGTCATCCCCACCGTCTTGATCTGGATGCGCGAACGCAGCGACCAATTCCGGGCGAGCCACAAGAGAATCGCCCCGTAGTTGACCGCGAGCGAACAGGCGAGGCACGCGCTCCAGATCGCCACGTAGCGCAAGCCGTCGGTTTGCGTGACCGGATGCGGCGCCGTCGTAAGCTGCACGACCCCGGCGCCCATCGCGGCCATCCCGCTCGCGATGGCTGCGCCGCCCGAGAGGCCGCGAAAGCGTTGCACCGCGGCGAGGCGAGTGCGGACTTCTTCCAGGTCGGCGAGCGCGCGGGAGACTTCCATTGCTACGCTTTGTAACACAAAGCGTCAGCCTCCGACAAGGGACGAGTGCCTCATCGGCCTGCGTCCGACGAGCCCCTCGTGTGCTAGCGGCCGACCTTTCCGGGGGGGCCGATGATCGGCGGGGTCAACGGGCTCGGTGTCGCGAGGGGCTCGAGCGTCGCGCTCGGAGCCGGGCCGGCCGCTGCTTCATCCGGCGCCGTGGTCGGCGGCGCCGCGGGCGGAATCGTTGGTTGAACGCGTCCGTCGAGCAGCGCCAGCCGTTGCAGCGCCGAGTCGGCTTGGGCACTTGCAGCGGGGTCCGGGGTTGGGACGCCGTCGACCAGTTTCGAGCGCCCGACCTTGGCGTAATTGGAAGCCGGAAAATAGGCAATGATGTAGTTGATCTGGCGGATCGCGCGCTTGTGCGCATCGTCGCCGGGGATGTGCTCGTACATCGTCTCGAGCGCATAGGCATAGCGCGGCAGCCAGCGGTCGTAGGGATATTTGCGGGCCCAATCCCGCATCGCGTCCTCGACGTAGAGCGCGGTCGTAAGCACGGCCAAGTCCTCGTCCGGATGCAGATCGGCCTGCAGACCGAGATCGCGAACTTTGATGCGCACGCCCAAGATGCTCATTTTGGTCCGACCGAAATATTCATCGGCGGGCGCGACGGCCGGCCGCGGTGTGCTGCGTGCGAGAGCGCGATGCGCAGAACGTTTCGCCGTGTGCACCGTTGCCGCGTTCGACTGCACGGCAACCAGAGCGCACGCAAGCGCGAGCGCGCCGGTACCGAGCCGGGCACCGATCGCTGATGTCATCAAAGCATCCTCGAGACGTAACCGATTTGGCAAAACGCACCATGCGCCGCCGATTCACGCGATTGTACGGATTGTCACGGCCATTGGCAAGCCGCAGCACCGGAAGAATCGCCGGCCGCTCGAAGAGACAAGCAATGGCCGACGTGATGCTTGTGACCGGCGGAGGCCGCGGCATCGGTGCCGCAGTTGCGCTGCTCGCGGCGCAGCGCGGGTTCGATGTGGCTGTGAACTATCGCGACGACGAACGTGCCGCGACGTCGATCGTCGACGCAGTGCGCGCGGCGGGCATGCGCGCGACGGCGCTCCAAGCCGACATCTCCAAAGAGCCCGATATCGTGCGCATGTTCCAAGCGGCCGACGCGTTCGGAACGCTCGCGGCGCTGGTGAACAATGCGGGAGTTACCGGCGGTTTTTCTCGCGTCGCCGACTTGACCGCCGCCGCTCTCGGCAAGACGCTGGCCGTCAACACGTACGGTGCGATTCTCTGCGCGCGCGAAGCGGTGCGGCGGCTCTCGACGACATGGGGCGGTAATGGCGGCGCGATCGTCAACGTGTCCTCGATCGCCACGCGACTCGGCGGGAACGGCGAGTGGGTGCATTACGCGGCGTCGAAAGCAGCGATCGATACGTTTACCATCGGACTTGCGCGTGAAGTCGCGAACGAAGGCGTCCGGGTTAACGCCGTCTCCCCAGGTATCGTCGATACGGAAATCCATGCATCGGCCGGCGATCCGCATCGGGCGAAGCGCATGGCGACGTCAATTCCGCTCGGGCGCGCGGCGACGGCGAACGAAGTTGCCGAAACGATCATGTGGCTCTTCTCACCGGCGTCATCGTACATCACCGGTTCGATCGTCGAGGTCGGCGGCGGCCGCTGAGCGTTACGAAGGTTCGCTAACGCAACACCTCGACGGTATCGATGTTCACGTAGTTTCCGCGCGAGCGTTTGTCACGCTCCGGCACGACGACGACCGCCGCTTCGTGCATGCCGAACCGAAACGTCGGGCTCGTGTAGAGCAAGACGTGAGCGTGCTTGAGCGCTGAATAGAACTCGATCGTTCGATCGGGCTGATTGCCGACTAAAACGACGGCATGGCCGCCCGTCGGGCCGGTGACGCCGTAGATGCGAAAGCCCGTGCCCTTCACGCTCAATTCAAGCGTATCGCCGGGGTGATAACTCCGCGCGCTCGCGCCGTCGAAACGACCGTCATTGCGTCCGCGCACGACCTCCCAATGACCGCCGAAACGCATCGCGGCGGGGCCCTGGCCGGCCGCGCCGAGCAATGCGACGGCAATGGCCAGAACGACGATTCGTTTCATTGAGGCAGCTGATACAACGTTTTCAGATCGTTCATCTCCGCCGTGAGGATGATGTGGAAATCCGCATTGACCGCCGGACCGATGGTCGGATCGCTGTTGGCAACGTCCATCAACTGCTTGTGGATGGGGCGCGAAAGCAGATGTTCGATCATGTAACCAACGTCGAATCGGCCGTCGGCCATGACGCCTGCTCGCCGTAAGGATGCGGCGAGCTCGTAGGGATTCTGCGCGAGCGCGGCGCTGGGCTGCGGCAATGCGATGTTTTTTGCGGTAACGATGGCGATCGCTCCGTGAACGAACGCGTCGAACGTTCGGAAGTATCGGCGCGTGCGCGCGGTACCGAAGCGCGCTCGGAGACTCGAAAATTCCGAATCGTGATGCTGGGCTGCGACCATCGTCGAAAGACGAATTGATGAAAATGCGTGCGGCCCGCCGCCGGCCGCAATCATCGCCGACGTCAATGCAAGATCAGGGTTACCGAGATACCGTCCGTGGCTCATGCCGGCCATATCCGCCGAGGCCGGCGATGCGAGCGCCGGCACGGCCGAGACGGCATATGCGAGCAGCAGTGCGGAAACGACACGACAGCAACGGTTCACCCGAGGGTTGTACCCGCATCGGCCCGCGACCGGACAAGCGCCACCACCGCTCTTCGAAATGCTGCCGAGCGATTACGCGGCGTTCTCGTGCGTCTCCACAACGCAGATGACTGCGTCGACGCGCGTGAGTTCCAAAACCCGGCGCACGAGAGCGGTCGGGTTGGCCAGTGTGACGTTGTCGCACCCAATACGTTTCGCGAGACGCATGAACTCTCCGATGGCCGCGGCAGAAATCAACCGTACATTCGAAAGATCGATGGTGACGGGGTTCTCAGCCGACTGCAACGTCTGACGCAAGCCGGCGGAGGCACAAAAGTCGAGATCCCCGGTTAAGAGGATCTGTTGACGAGACGATCTCACATGCCGAAGCGTACCGGTTCCGGCGAAGCAATGCTATCCCGCAAACGAGCGATATCTGGGTTGGCCTTACGCCAATCGGAGCCGGCGCTGACTGTGACCCATCATTGCGGCGAAAGCGGTGACCACGTGCTGGTCGAACTGAGAGCCGCCGTTCCCGATCAGCTCCGCCATGGCGGTCGTCGTCGAAAACGCGTTGCGATACGCAAGAGGCATCGTCATCGTATGGAAGGCGTCGACCACCGCGATCACCCGTGCGGCCAGCGGTATCTCGTCGCCCCGCAGGCCGTCAGGGTAGCCGGTTCCGTCGATTCGTTCGTGATGCGAGCGAACCAGCGGCGCGATGTGGACGAGCGACGGAACCGCGAGTAGCAGGCGTTCTCCGCAGATCGGGTGCGTCGTGAGCAACTCCCATTGCGCTTCGCAAAGCGCCTCGGGAAGCCCGAGGATGAAGTGATCGATTCCGATCATGCCGACGTCGTGCAGGAGTGCGCCGACGTGACATTCCTTAACCGTGGCGCTGTCGAGGCCCATCCACATCGCGACTCGGCGGGCAAGGGCGCCCGTGGCCATGGTGTGCTCCATGGTGTCCTCATCGAAGGCACCGGTCGCTACGACGAGCGCATGAACGATTTCCGAATCAGCTTCGAACATTCGATCGCCTCAGCCCGGCAAGTGCTCGAACCCGGGATCTTGTTCCAGTTGGAAAACCTTGGCGACGATCTCGATGCGTTTCGACGCATTCATCTTGCGCATGATGCTGCCGACGTGATCGCCGATCGTACTTTCCGTTACACACAGCTGCCGTGCGATGTCGGCTTTGCTGATCTCGCGCACCAGGAGCGCCAGCACTTCGGATTCGCGCCTCGTCAGCCCGTAGGTTTTTGCGGCTTCGCTCGTCGAGCCGCGCTGCCCGAAGACGTCGACGAAAATCGCGACATTACCGAAGAGTTCGGTATCGAGCGGGACGATCCGAAAGACGCGTTCATCGTCGAGCGCTTCGTACCGTACGGCATTCGAGCGTCGACTCTCACGGCATCGCGATTCGAGCTTCTCCAGTGTTTCGGCGGTGGAGATCGACTCCAGACCAGGGGACGCGTAGAGCACGCGCATCGCCGAATCGCAAATCAAAAAAAGCGGACTTCCACGGCGGCGCGCAACGCCGACCATGCGTTGCCGACGCGCCTCCGCGGCCGAACCCGACTCGCATCGTTGGTACAGCGACGATTTTTGTATCAACCTCTATCCTTCGCCAACAGCAGTGCCGGCAATCATATCAACGTTTCAGTCACAAGTATTGGATTTGGGCGTGACCTAGCTAACACTTATCATTGTACGGGAACGATCATTCACAGGATCGAACGAACCGCACGGCCGAACAGAGGCAAGCCCCGTGGGAGCGTACGGGTCTGGTGGCCCGCACGGTCTTCAAAATCGGCATATCGGTTGCCGACAAGGGGACCAAGTTGTCCTCTCGTGCTCAAAGGTGCGCTTACCGTCGCGCTCCTGCGCCCAACCAGCTATTCAGCGTTGTACGAAAAGTTGTGCACCTAGGCGCTAGTCGGCTTTGCCGATAGAGTTGTTTGAAGGAGGTAAGGGCGATAAACTACGTTCCGGTGGGCGCACTTATACAGTACGAAGGCACGGTCTGGCATGCCCTGGGCTACGTAGAAAAGGACAAGCTTCCCGCAGTAGTCCTAGGGGAGTGTGCTGGCACCATCGACGATCCCGACAAGTGGTTCACCGAAGACTTCAAACCTCGCATCGTCACCGTCCCACTGTGGGCGGTGGCCGGCGGGACGTGACCCGGGGGCCTTGAATGCAGGAAACATCTGGAATTCGTCTTCCCCACCGCCTCGTTCCGGCAAATCAGGCAACCTCAAAGTGAAGCCACTCGAACCATCGAGGACGCTGCCGCAATGCAGCGCAGCCAAGACTCTTCGCGTTCTGTAAGTTGACGGATGATCGATCCCTATGGGTCGATCATCTCGTTTACCATACGGCTGAAACCCGATCACATGGTTTGTCTCCACGCCGATAAAGCCCGGACTGCAATCATTCGGAATCGGTGTCCCAATTGACTTGTGCTTTGATGTTGTAATCTTCCTGAGTTTCGCATCGCGCGGCAATCTGCGTCCCATACGTCTCAGGATCAGTTTGGCACTCGACGAGGAGCTGATTTGCTTGGTGGAGGTCAGTCCGAGAATCGTCACCCCGTCCGAGGTAGTGCTCCGCCGTACCTCTTGCAGTGAGCAAGTATCCTCTGTCTATCGCCATGCTGATGGAACTCTCTTGGCAAAGAGCGAGATGGTCCAGACCGGAAGGCGCAATGTCGTAAGCACTCTGGTAACTGCTGGAATTCAGTGCATCCATCGCGTGGTGCTCTTCATCATTAGAAATATTGCACGCATGTGCAAGTTTATAATCGTGCTCACGTGCTGCCGCGGAAGCGGCAGCCTCTCGCCGTTGCCGTTGGGACACGGCTAGTTCCTCTTCTCGGCGTTTGTCGGCATCAGCTTCTGCCTGCCTCTTAGCAAGTTCCCGAGCTTTTCGCCTTTCAGCAGCGACAACTTCGGGATGGGCTCTATCCCAGGCCAGACGCTTTAGGTGCTCGGTCCAGTCCTTCTGTCGTTGACGTGCGGCTGCGACCTTGGCACGTTCGAGGTGGGCCGCGTAGGTTGCTGCCGCAACGGTATTCTGTCGTACTACATAGGCCACGACTCCGGCAGTCAAAATCGCTACAATAAGAACAGCAACGAGGAGTCCAGCGCGACTCTGTCTGCGCTGCGACTCAGCGAGTATCTGCTCGGCGTCATTCACTTCTTATCTATGCTCTTAAACTCGAATCGCAGTGAACCGTCGGAATACTCATCGACGGTAAGATGCACAAGCCCGCGATCAAGAGTCATCTGCGTCGCCTGCGTATTACCGCAGTGCACGCCGAACGCACTCTGCGTCACGGCATCGTGATTAAGTGTTCGAGTAAATTCAAAAAGTGTTTTGTCTTGATGTACGCGCACAAAGTGAATTTGATAGGGCTGACAATATGCAGCACCTTCGCTGTACAGGGACAAGCTATCGCCGTTGGGATATGCGATCGTTGCGCAAAGATCGCCGTCTCCACAGTGATCGAATGGAGTCGCAGTAGCCCCGTCACTAAAAGTGACCTGGGTTGGTGCCGAGAGATCGTTTTTCAATATCACTGCACTCGACGCAAGTGGTCGTACAACGAGCAGGACCAGGGCGACAAGAACGAAGCACCATTTTGTGAAAGGTGCTTTAGCAAACCTGAACGTGACAGTATCCTCGGTCGACGAACTCAACGGCGATTTACCATGGCCGAACATTATCTCGCTCTCGCTCTCGCTCTCGCTCTGCGAGCGTTCCGCTGCCACCGTTGGTAAAGAAGATGATAATCAGACCAATGGGGCCCAAAAGAAAGCCGCAGAGAATCCACGGCGCAAGCTTACGTCCCTTCATTGCAGCGATGCAACCGCAAATGAGGGCAAAGGCGAATCCCACCATCAGTGGGAGCACTAATTGTCCAATTAGGTATCCGCTAGGGGCATCCATCAGAACCTCCGAGGTTTTCAAGTGACAAAACGCGGAATCACATAGCTAATCGGGAGCCCCGGGTTGCGTGCGGCATCTACACATCTCAAGTCTTCCCGACGCTGATAACGCAATATGCAAAGTCCCAATTCTTTGCGTGCACCTGAATTTGCGAGCATCGTTCAAAGCTCAATGACGGCAATGGCAGCCCATTGTCCCGCTCATCAAATACAACAAGCATTAAACTCTATTTGGTCATTTCCCAAGCGACTTTTATTTTGATCGCATCCTCCTGGACCGACTGGCATTGCGCGCTCTCGCGACTCTCTGAGCTTTCTACCTCACACCGCGTGAAAAGATTAATCGCCTCGTT
This sequence comes from Candidatus Lustribacter sp., assembly GCA_965277075.1. Taxonomy (GTDB): domain Bacteria; phylum Vulcanimicrobiota; class Vulcanimicrobiia; order Vulcanimicrobiales; family Vulcanimicrobiaceae; genus Lustribacter. The sequence goes on along the minus strand of OZ255707.1, from coordinate 2,064,508 downwards.
GAGATCAGTTTGCGAATCGCCTTGAGGCAAATTGTGTTCGGCCGTTGCTTTCGAAAGCAACAGCAATGCCTTGACTTCATCGTGTAGAGCCGGAGGAATACATGCTTCGACCAGCGAGAGACCGTAGTCCGCTGCCTTAACCCGCGCAGCGTCGGCAGCCGTATGATCGAAGGCAGGACTCTCCGCGTTTACCGCCAGCGTGCAAGCACCATCACCTTCGTTCGGGTCTCGTGTTGATGCCGATGCCTCGGAACCACTTTCGCTACTGGTGCTTTCTGTATCAGCCGTGTTATTAGTGCTCTTTGTATTGGCGAAGCTAGGCACAGAGCTGTTCGATGCAATTACGGTCGCCAAAGAAGCCGGCTGGTTCGTTGCGAAGCGAAAAAGTAAGAGTAAGGCCGAGATAAAGCCGACAAAGGCAACCCCGACAGCGCGACTATTTTTGGACCGCACGTAGCCTCCGCGTCAGGGCTTTCTTTAACACTAGGCAGGTACAGCGAGCGTCGCGCCATTTCATAGCAAGCAACCGGTAAATGATACGTATTTCTTTCTGTATCAAATTCCTAGACAGTGGTTTAAGGGTGTGATACAGAGCAAGGCATGAGCCCTCGCAAATGCCGCATGATCGCCTACTATCGCGTGAGCACTGAGAAGCAGGTGGGATCGGCCCTGAATCGGGAGCCAGGAATTACTGTGGATTTCCGCCCAAGCTGGGCAGACGGGAAATCCACCCATGCGAAAGAGCAAATTCACCGAGGCTCAGATCGTTCAGATCCTCGCCGAGTACGACGCGGGAGCGTCGATGGAAGAACTCGCACGGCGTAACGGCGTCCACGCTAACACGATCCGATTGTGGCGCACGAAATATGCCGGCATGAACGCCGGCGATCTCGCTCGGCTTAAGCAGCTTGAGGCCGAGAATGCGCAGATGCAACGGATCATCGCGCGGCAGACCGTAAAGATCGACGCGATCGAGCAGCTGATGCGAAAAAACTCCTGGAGCCTTCCCGGCGAACCGAAGCCGTGAAGGCCTTGCAAGAGTTCGGGCTGAGCCAGCGCGAGGCGTGCCGATCGGTGCACGCACGTCGTCGATCCTCGCGTGAGCAGCCGACGACTAAAGCGCAGCGAGACGCGATCGTCGCGACGCGGTTGACGCAAGTTGCGCAGAACCACGCTGAACACGGGTGCCGGCGGCTCTTCGCCGATTACGAGCGCGATGCGATCGAGGGCGACGACTACCTCAATTACAAGGCCTTTCGCCGCATCTACCGGTTAGCGGGGCTACAAATAGGACGACGTCGTCGACGAGGGCGTGCGAAGATCGTTCGCGGCCGCAGTCTCCGCCGCGCGAGGAAGCCATTTGAGGGATGGACGCTTGATTTCATCCACGATCGGCTTTTCAACGGGCGCACATTTCGCGGTTTGACCATGATGGATGAGTTCAGTCGTTGCGGACTCGCGCTCGAGCTGAACTATTCGTTTCCAAGCACAGCGGTCATCAGCGTACTCGACGAGGTCGCAAGGACCTACGGCTACCCGAAATATCTGCGAATCGATAACGGCACCGAACTGACATCCAAGATCATGCAGCTCTGGTCCGAAGAACACTGCGTCGAGCTGCTCTTCATTCAGCCCGGAAAGCCGACCCAGAACGCGTTTATCGAGTCGTTCAACTCACGTGTGCGAGCAGAGTTTCTGAACGCGCACTGGTTTCGATCCTGCGCGATGCTCGAGACGCAGCCGAAGACTGGCGCCACGCATATCACACGACCCACGCGCACAGCTCGCTCGGCTACATGACGCCCGAGGAGTTCCTCGCGACCTACGAAATCACGCCACCCCCACAGAAATCACTGGCCGCATAACGGGGCCGATCCCACCTCGTATCGCTAAAGCTCTTGCGGACCACGATCTCGATACGGTTGATGCCGTACTGGACGAATATGCGTAGATTGACGAATCCCGACGTGCTCGAGCAAAGCAATTTGCGGAATACCTCAACGTGGGATACCGTACTGCGCTAAACATCATCCGAGAGAATCGCGTGCAACATGTCAAGCTGGGGAAGCGTGGGTCTCGCATCTCGCGGGAGGCCGCAGACGCCTTCTTTCGGCGCTCGATCCGTCCTCATCATGAGCCAAAAGGCTAGTCGAGGGGCAACGCAGCATTAGCGGCTCCCCTCTCTGAAATTATGTGGAGACAGAAGTTGGCCTCAATACATAAGCGGGGCGATAAATGGCTTGTCTATTATCGACTCACCGCATCACCGGGACAGAACGCTCCTCAGAAGACGAAGACCTTCGCTGACCTAAAGAAGGCGAAACTCTTTGCGAATGACATGGAACGGCGTAGCATCGAAGGAGGCCATGCCCGGAACGGACGCATGCCTCTGGTAACGCTATTAAATGAGTCACTGACGCTTGGAAAGCGTCAACTGAAGCCGGCCACTTACGCGCGCTATCAGCAACTCGTCGAGGTACAAATCGTTCCGGCCATCGGACAAGAACCGATCGAGCGCATCGATCACCGATTTCTCACGAAGTACTACGCATCGCTGCTAGATGGAGGTCGGAAAGATCACAAAGCTGGTGGTCTGTCAGCCTCAACGGTGAACGCGATTCAGTCGATTATTCGTCAGGCGTTTCAGAAGGCGGTACTCTGGAAGTATCTGTCGTCTGATCCGACGGCCGGAGTTAAGCGGCAATCGTATCGGGCCGGTGAAATGGCCGTCCTCAATCCGAAAGAACTGGCGAAACTTGTAGACGCTGCTCGCAAGCCAAGCGCGAGAGCACGGGAGCAACAAGGCCTTTCTACGGAGCCGGTCTTCTCATCGTTGGTGCATTTCATGGCAGAGACGGGATGTCGTAAAGGCGAAGCCTTGGCTCTCCGTTGGTCGTCCGTGGACCTGGTTCGCGGCCAAGTGGCTCTCGATCGAAGCGTGACTGAAGTCAAGGGCAAGCTATTCTATCGTTCGCCAAAAAATGGCGAAAGGCGCACGCTATCTATCAAGGGCCAGCCTCGCCTAATCGAGACGCTGCGATCCACACGCGTTCGGCAAGCGGAAGCGAAGCTAAAGCTTGGTCGAGGTTATAATCAGAGCGACGACCTCGTGTTCGCTTCGCTCGATGGAAATGCCATCCGTGGCGAGACCTTCGGTCATGCCTTTGCCGCACTTGTGGAACGAACAAACATTCCAAGGATTCGGCTACACGATCTTAGGCATACTCATGCCTCTATCCTGATCCACGAGGGAGCTACGCCACTCGAAGTCTCTCGCCGACTTGGTCATAAGACGGTGAGCGTCACGATGGACACCTACGCGCATCTCTTCCCTGCCCAAGATGAGCGGCTATCGGGAACATTTGCCCGGGCTCTCGACCGGGAGAATGGTTCTCATGAGTTAACCGATGTTGTACGAGATGTTGTACCGAATGCTGTTGGCTAACCGACCCGGCTAATAAATCCAGTAGTTATAAGGCGTGGGAGCGTACGGGTCTGGTGGCCCGCACGGTCTTCAAAATCGTTGAGGCCTTCGCAAGGGGGCTGGTAGGTTCGATTCCTACACGCTCCCGCCACCGCCCGAAAAAGCCTGATACGACGGGCTTTTCCGAGCGATAGAACCATTTCGCCACACTAACGGCACACTACGCCCGTTCGACGAGGGCCATCGGCGGCTCGACGACCGACCCGAGATACGCGTCGAGGCGGTCGGCTTTCTCGCGCTTGGCATCGTCGCGCAAGTGCACGTAGATCGCGTCCGTGACGCCGATCGCGCTATGCCCCAGCGACTCGGATACCGCGCGTAACGAGACGCCGGCGGCGAAGGCGGCGCTCGCGTAGCCGTGGCGCAGGTCGTGGAAGCGGAACGCGGGCAACCGGCGGCGGCGGACCAGACGCGAGAACTGCCGCGAGAGTTCGTTCGGGTCCCACGCCGCGCCGGTCGGTCGAATGAAGACGTACCCCGTGCGTTGGCGCCGGCGCGCTTCGAGATCGTCGGGCAGGAGCGCGGCTAACTGCGCACGCTGCTGATCCTGGTGGCGTTGGAGCGCTGCGATCACGAACGTCGGCAGATGATCGACGCGCTGCGAGCGCCGCGTCTTCGTCGCCTTGATGATCACCTTGCCGGCGAGATTGGCCGCGGCTCGACGAACAGAGATCGTGCCGCTCGAGAGGTCGAGGTCGTCCCAGCGCAGCGCGCACAGCTCGCCGCGCCGCAGGCCGGTCCCGATCGCGACAACGGCGATTGTCTCTAACTCGGTGCCTTGGGCACCGGCGAGGATCGCGCGCACGTCGTCAAGTCCGAGTGTGGCGCGTTCGAAGTACGGAGCGGCCGGGGCCTCAACGCGGTCGGCGACGTTCGTAACGAGATGGCCTTGCCGTACGCCCCAGGCCAACACGGCGCGCGTAGTCACGAGCAGATTCCGCAGCATCGTCGACGACAGGGCCTCTCCGCGCGCCTTCCGATTCGAAGTGTTGCGCGCGTTGGTCAGCATCTCTTGAATGTGGCTCGCACGAATATCACGCACGCGGCGCGCGCCGAGTGCCGGCCGGACGTGCATGGCTAGGCGACGCCTGGTCAGCGCGAGCGTGGTTCCCTCGAGGCTCAACGCTTTTGCCAGGAGATAACGATCGCAAAGGCCGTCGAACGTCAGCTTGTGATCGTCCGCGAATCCGCCGTTGCGCACTTCGGCGAGCCGTTCGGCGAGGATCCGCTCCGCATCACGGCGCTTGCCGAAGATCGTTTCGCAGCGTTGCCGGCGACGCTCCCCGGTCGCTGCGCGTGGCAACTCGTAGGTAATCGAGTACTTTGCGTCGGCGAGTTTTCGGATGGATCCCAGGCCGCGTGCGCGACGAGTGGTCATGCTGGTTCCTCTCCTTTGCTATGAAGTGCATCGCTGGTTAGAGAAGGATCGCGCCGTGCGCGACCTGCGGTGCGGAGCATTGTTGTGCCGAGCGGCAACGAGCGAGTCCGGGTCGTCGAGTAGTTCCTTGTAAGCGGCGCACGACGGATGCTCATCGGCATATTCACGTGCGGTCAACGCCGGGGCGAACGCCCATCGGTGCAGCAGCTTGAACCGCGTCGAACTCACGGGGGCTGCGCCTCCGAGCCGTGACGAAGCGATCGCGATCGACGACTAGCGGGACGTGGTGAAGAGTACGCACGCAATCGGTGCGGCGATTTCCGCTCGTCCGTTGTAGGGAAGTCGAGGACGTGGCCCGAGGCATAGAGTGTCAACGGTCCCGTGGTCCACGACAAACCACACACTCGTAGCGCGAACCCTGCGCGGAATGCAAGCTCTGGCGATAAGGTCCGAACGCCTTTAGGACATTCACGCAGCGACCCCCTTTAACGCGGTTTCGATCCAGGATTTGACGTGTCGGGCAACGGCATCTTGAATCGCGTAGATTCGTCTCTTTACTCCGACGTCGTATCTCATATTAAGCGCGGCATCTAGTAGCGCGTAGGCGGCAAACAAGTCTTTAGAAACAAGAAAATCGCTGTTCGTTAATGATGCGCCGCGCGGCAGTTCGTCCGTAGTGGGCCAGCAACTCTGGGCTGCCAATTCAAGTCTATCAAGGTCTTTGGCGCTCAAGACCCATGCTTCGCTTGAATCGTCGCTCGTCGCCAGATGTGAGTCGAAGAAGGCCAGCCTCGCTGTCGAAAGAGCAAGAGACTGCGCGCCATTCTTCCATAAGCCGTGCAAAAGATATATGGCATGCTGCTGATATCCGGCTCGCGCTAGACCCGCTATCCAATTCACCCGCAACGCTGACAGAGTGGTGCGGACCTGATCGGGCTCCGGAACGCGCGTACGATCGAGCCAACGATGTATCGAGCGTTCCGCTGTTCTCTTTGATGTGCGATCAACGATCTCGGCGATGCGCGGGACCGCTAGACACCCACGATAATCGAGCGTGTCGCCGGGCGTAGGAGGCGCGAGATAAAGCCTTTCCTTGGTTAGGCCAGCCTTTTCTATTTCTCGTACCCTCGCAACGAAAAAGTCGGCCCAGCGATGAGAGACCCACTCACGCAAATCGTCTGTTTGCCGCGCCATTGAGACCAGTAAAACACATGCCGGTCTCGCCGTCAACTATCCCGAGCTCTAGTCTTAGACGATGACGACGCATCAACGGCTGCAAACGCGACGGCAGCAAACGCGCCTTCGCGCTGCGCGAACTGAAGCCGGATTGCCGCAAGACCAGATGGCACGGAAACTTCAAATTAGTCCGTCACTCTATGGCGAACTCGAGACGGGTCGCTTGATTCCAACCGAGCGAGTGCGAAATCTCCTTGAGGCTGCTTTTAACGAACCCATAGGCAAATTGCTTGGCCCGATGCGCGGGCGCACCGTGCCGAAGATGGCGCTTTCCAAGCCCGGTGCGAAATGAGCGAACCGCTCACTTACACCATCGTCGCGACGGCGAAGATCATGGGGCTCTCGAGAGCGAGCACGTACGAGGCGGCACGACGCGGTGAACTGCCAATCGTTCGGATCGGCCGCCGCATTCTCGTCAGCAGAGCTGCGTTGCATCGAATGCTGGACGTCGGCGAGGCACCTCAGTGAGCCTCCGCAACGACAACATCGACGTCGAAATCACGTCGGTCAAGCAGATCACGGAACCGCCCCTGCGTGGCTACGACGTGCTGGTGACGATCGCCGGCAAACAGCGAAATCTCATCTTGACGGAAACCCCGGTTGGATCGTTCTTCATCGAGCGCGTTGCCGACGCACTCTTGCCGGCGCGGCTCTCTCGCACGAAACAGACTTTTATCGAAACTCGGGAGTCGGAGCTTGAGCGCGAGCTACCGCCTGCGGTTCCCAAACCGAAGATTCGCGAGGCCAATCACCTCGTCTTTACGTTATTACAGCGACGGAACGAGCGGACGCGTGCAATTCTTCTCGCCGAGGCTCTCGCAGATCCGAAGGCGTTCCGCGATAATTACGCCGACGAGCTCGACGAACGATGAGGTCGATCGATCTCGTCCTACCGCGATTCACAATCGTGCATAGTGCGCCACCAAAGTGGCGAGTGAGATGCCCGGTTCACGGGAGCCGCAGCGGCACGCTATCTATCACGGAAAAGAGCGATGGAGGGATCCTGATGTTCTGCCACGCCGGCTGCCGCACCGATAGCGTCTTGCGCGAAGTTGAGTTGCCGTGGAACGCGCTGTTACCGAGCTCCAAGGTGCCACGGCAGCGTGCGGACGAGCGGGCTATTTATCGGGCTGCTGATCCCGAACGTAAGCGCGTTCTCGTGCGCGAAGCTATACAGCGTGGGCTCGAACAGACTCGCGAGCGCCTAAGATCTGAGCTCGGCTACGATCGTCCGTTGCGATCGAGTGATGTCAACGCCGTACGGTCGCATGTGGCAAGCATCTACGAATCGCAGCTTGAGCCAATCGCGCCGTACCCGTGGGAAGGATGGGCGCCGCACGACACAGACCAGCTCTGGCCGATACTGTTCGAGCGCGGCCTTCGCGAGGTGCTGATCGTCAAATACGGGGATCCAGACGTTGAATCGACCGACGGCGAGCGACACGTCGCGGCGGTATGGGCGGCGCGCGACCTTCACGCGATCGCCCGTGCTTGCGGTGCAGCGTGACGGCTGCGCACATGGAAGTTCCCGGTGCGTTCGCCGGCGTCGACGAGTTCGTCGCTAAACCCAGCGCACCCGAAATAGATGTCGCAGATGGGGATCTTTCGGCGTTAACCGAGCGCGCGATTGCCGTGCTCGAGGCGTACAACGATCCGCCGCAACTATTCCGTCAAGGTGGTAGCCTTGTGCGAGTCGGCCTAGACGAACATGCTCGACCGTTCGTTCAGCCCGCGGGGCGCGATATCGTACGGCAGGCGCTGGCAAAGTCGGCCGGCTGGTTGCGCAGTCACGCTAACGGGAAACGCACCTCGGTATCCCCGCCGAAGGATGTTGTCGAAAACGTCATCGCTACGCCGGAGCTTCCACTTCCGGCGCTGCGTGGCATCGTTACCGCAGCCTACTTCAATCGTGATGGAGAATTCATCGCGACGAACGGCTACAATCGACACAGCGCGCTTTATCTCCTCAAGGATCTCCAACTTGGCGTTCCGAGCGTGCCCCTTAAGCCGAGCGCCGGAGACGTCGCCGGCGCCGTCGCTGCGATCGATGAATTACTCGCTGATTTTCCGTTCGCGACGCCAGCTGATCGCTGTCACGCTTTCGCGTTACTTCTTGGCGTCATCGTTCGCGAGATGATCGACGGGCCGCTGCCATTGCATCTTGTTGACGCGCCCGCACCCGGAACGGGTAAGACCCTGCTCTTACGCGCCGCGCTGCTCGTGGCGTGCGGCGTCGACGTTCCGATTATTGTGGTCGGCCGCGATGAGGAAGAGATGCGTAAACGCATTACGAGCCTGCTGCTCGCCGGCCGCGCGTCGGCGATTCTGGACAACCTTCGCGGCAAACTCGATGCGAGCGCATTGGCGGCCGTGCTCACCGCGGATTGGTGGGAGGATCGCGCGCTGAGTACCAATTGCGTCGTCCGCTTGCCAAATCGCGCGATCTGGGCTGCGACCGCCAATAACGTTCAACTCTCAAATGAGATCGCGCGACGCACGTTGCCAATTCGACTCGACGCAGGCGTAGATCGTCCGTTTGACCGTGAAGGCTTTCGTCACCCCAACCTCTTGGCTTGGGCACGCGAGAACCGCATACGGCTGCTAGGCGCCGGCGCGAGCCTCGTCCAATCATGGATCACTGCGGGGCGCCCGGGACCGTCGCGAACTCTTGCTTCGTTCGAATCATGGTCGGCAGTCGTCGGCGGCATTTTGAACAGCGCCGGGATCGTGGGTTTCCTCGAGAACCGCAACGATCTTCTCGATCGGGCCGACGAAGACACCCTTGCGTGGCGCGCCTTCACGCAGCTGTGGAACGAGGAATTCGGCGTCAAGCCAGTATCGACAAGCGAATTGCTGCCCTTGATCGAGCGCGGCATCGCGATCGAAGTCGGCTCCGGCGAAGTCCGCTCACGAGCAACGAAACTCGGCAAGCTGCTGGCGCGCAACGATCGTCGCGTTTTTGGTCCCCACCGGGTCGAGCGCGGCAGCGTCGTCCGCGGCATTCAACACTGGCATCTTACAAACGTGGACGATGGACATACGGGACGTGTGGGACATTCTCGGCCTATTCTTATGCGGGAAAATCTTAATAATATACACATAGGGGCACGACTGGAGGAGTCCCACACGTCCGACATGTCCACCAATACCAATGCGATCGTGCGTAGAGGTGAGGACGACGTATGACAGCTCTTGAGCTGTTGCGCGTTGCTGAGGAGCGCGGCGTTCGCGTCGAGCGGCGGCCCGGCGAAGACCGTCTCCTTATCGTGGGCCCGGACGACGCGCGCCGGGAGCTGCTCGAAGAGTTCAGGCGACAGAAGCATGCGGTGCTGGCGCTCGTGGCGAGCGGGACGCGATCGTCGCGGAAGCTGCCCGCCTCCTTGCACGTCGGCCGCTGGGTCGCTGCCGTCGCACCGTGTGCGTTCGCCATCGGGACCCCGGGCGAGCGATGCCGTCGTTGCAACGCGCCGTTCCTCGAGCACCTCGGCCTCGACAAGGGCGCGTCGGCATGAGCCGCCAGCGCAACGCCGCTCGACGCAGTTCGCCCGCCGGGCTCGAGAATCGGCCGCGACCAATGCCGCCGCCGGTGCTCAGGGTGGCGACGCCGCCATGCCCGCGTTGTGGCGAGCCAACGCGAATCAGATCGGGCCGCAATGCCGCCTTGCTTGGCTGCTCGCGGTTCCCGACGTGCCGCGGGTCCTTACCGATCACGGCCGCCAACGAACCGACCTGATCTCGGACCCGCCGACCCAGCGCGCAGTGGCAAATTTTCTGCAATTTTTCGCGGGTCTGTGGAGCAGAAATGAGTCACGATTCGGCTGCTATCTCGCGCACGGGGGTGACGAGTTAGATCGATCTCGCCGGCGTTGCCGCGCCGGTCGTCCGCGGGGCGGGTTCCACGCCAGCCGATCGCCGTCGCGCCCGCGCGCGGGCATGTGCGCCCGCTCTTGCGGAGAGGGGGTCCGGGTGTCCCCCGAATGAGTCACGATTCGGCTGCTATCTCGCGCACGGGGGTGACGAGTTAGATCGATCTCGCCGGCGTTGCCGCGCCGGTCGTCCGCGGGGCGGGTTCCACGCCAGCCGATCGCCGTCGCGCCCGCGCGCGGGCATGTGCGCCCGCTCTTGCGGAGAGGGGGTCCGGGTGTCCCCCGAATGAGTCTTGCATCGGTAGCTACGCGTGCGGGCGTCGACATCATCGCAGTCCGCGGCGCGCTCGACCGTCGCACCGTTCGAACCTCGCGCGCCTTTCGCGGAGAGGGGGTCGCGGTTTACTGCGGATGAGTCCTTGCGTTGGTCGCTACATCGCCCCGCACGGCCAATCGGTTAAAGCCGGCTCGCGCGCCGAACTTCGCCGTCCTTCAATTTTCTGCGCTTGCTATTGTAAGTGGGGCTCCGTATCGCATCCACGGAGCGGTGGCCACGGGGTGGCCCGAGATTTGGCGCGTAGCACGCGTTTGATCTGCCGGATGACACTGGGTATAGGCCGGACGCCGGACGCGCTCTGACGGGCTGGCACGGCGCTGCAGGATGTCGGCAGCGCCGTGCCAGACTGAAGCTCCATGGCGAGTACCTGCCCGTCGGATTCAGCGCTCGATCCGGCACAGCCAAAGCGACCGTGCTTGGCAATGCGCTTGCGGGCGAGCACGTGGGTCTGCGTTCTTGCCCTCGGCGTAGAGGCGGTTGGGTTGAGCGCGAGTTCGGTTGACGCGAAGACGTTTGGCGAACTGCGAGCGCTCCTTGGGTCAAATACGACAGCGATCGCGAGCACAACGGCGTGGAGCACGTGCGGGGGCGCACCAGCGCCGCTTGCCATGCAGCAGAGGGCGTTTCTCGATGCGCTGGTGTGCTATGCGAAAACGGATCATCAAATGGCCGAGGATATCGTGACGGGCTATCAAGCGGCCGTTATGGATTTGCCGATGGGCAACAACCTTGATGCCATGCGCGCACAACTCGCGGCCGTTCAGGCCCTGCGACCGCAACTCGACTTAGCGGAGATGAAGATCGCGATTATCGGGGACCAGCGTTCGCGTGCAGCGGCTCTCGGAGGGTTCGCAGTCGACGATCAGCGTCGGTGGGACGGCGGAAGCCTCCCGGAAGAGCAGGCTGTTTTCTATGCGATGCTCACCCCCGATATGAAGCGCATTCTCCTAACACACGGTGGCACTGCCACCGACAATCGTTCCGCGCGGCCGCAGGAGTGGAAAGACGATGGTCCGGGCGTGGAGCTGTGGGTGTTCAAGTCCGGGGGCGCGGTCGTGACGACGTATGTGTTTACGAACGGCGTTCTCACCAACACCCTGAAGCCATAGGACCTTAGCCACAAGCGATTTACGCGGAGCGCTGAACGATGTGGCGTGCTTACCGCGTGCGCGCTCGCATCCGCATCAATAACTGAGGTGCCGCAACACCACGCCCACATGAATCCGGTCCCGATCGCCGTCGCAAGCACCACGTAGGACCACCAAACTGTTTTCGCGGCCTCGATCCACGGTGCGAGACGTCTGCGCCGCAACTCCGCCGAAAGCTCTTCAAGAGCTCGCCGTTACATGTCTTCGCCGAGCGGGACGCACCGCAGTGGCTCGGCGAGCTCTCTCTGGCCGATGATCTGTCTGAGCCGGGGTCTTATCACGAAGGCTTTGCAGATCGTCGCTCATCGCTGCGCCGTCCCCGCACGCGTTCGCCTCTTCGACTCTTTGCGGATCAACGTTCCGATCGTGCCGAGCGCGTCTCCATGCCCGCCGCCTCGGCGTCAACGAGGCTGTCGAGCCGATCGACGTCGGCCGGCGGTAACGTGATCCGCAACGGTACGTAGAACGATGGCTGCGAAGCTGCATGCACCGGCGATCGCGCGAACCCCGCGAGGCGTCTAATACTCGCTGAGTATGTTCCGACGCAAGCTGTGCCAACGGCCAACGACGACCAGCGGGACGCGGTTGAGGCCGTCGACGAGCTCTTGGCGATCCGGCGACAACAGCTGCGCGCGCTTGCGGCGCTGCGCAGATTCGGTGATCGATGGGTCGGTGAACGATACCGGTACGTCCGAAGGTCTCCGGCAGATGTTGGCGCAGGTGCTCGCGGGCGCAGGCCGGCAGGAGCAGTTGTCGTGCGCGATCGGCGAACGGATTTCGCTCGTTGCTGGCTTCCGACGAGTGCGGCGACGTCGTCGCCTCGAGCGCTGTCGGCTGAGCAGAGCCGAGCAGCACGTTCCGTCGTTCATTCTCACACGGGCCCTCGCTATACATGGGGGCCTTTTCTATTCCATCCCTTTGCGTTAAACGGACGCGGCGTGCAGGCGTCGATAATCGCGATCGGAATGGCCATTGCAACGAACCCACGTGTAGGTTTTCGGACCGCAAGGTGCGCCGATACATCCACAGTTCAGGATGGTTGACTGTTGTCGCCCCGTCGCGCGGTCGAGTTTGGCCGCCCTCATTGGCGCCGGCCGCAAGCTCAAAGCATTCCCAGCAATCGGGTTCAGCGAGCTAGGCGATGATCCGCGTCGCTTTCGAGATCGCGGCGGTGCCCCGACAATTCCGTCGACGGCTTGAAAGGTGCTGCATCGCTTCTCGCGTTTACTGAAAAGAATTCGGACTCGATCAACAAATGCGGCATCAGTGCGGTCGCACCGCGCGACCATCGAGCGAGACCCGCGGTGTTTGGTTCACATTTGATCGCTTGGTATTGTAACATCAAGCGAGGCGCATACGGTGAACATATGAAGCTTTTTGCATCACTTCTTGCCGTGCTACTGTGCGCCGGTTGCGGCGGCGGCGGTGGAACACCGATGGTCGCGACCACGCCAAATTGCAACCGTCGCGCCAGCATCCAAAGCGACGTTGTGCGCCCGATTCACCGGCGGCGCTCGTGGGGCGTCAGCAACGAGACGAACAGCACAGGCGCTTTCGAGCGGAATCAATCCCGTCACCGTCTTTCCCGTTCCCGACGCGAACGTGTCGTATGCGCCGGGGTCGGGCCGTTGCCGACGTCGGCAGGGACGCAAGTTGCGTGGACCGGCAATGGGACAAACATCGCCTTTACGTTGACTATCAGAGACCCAAGCGGTAGCGTCGTACGGACGTACCCGGTTTCGGCCAGCACATCTTCGTCATACTCGTACTCAGCGCCGGGTGAGGCCGCCGGCATCTACACGTTCACGGAATCCGACTTAGCGTCGTACACGTGTCCGACCATCGGCTTCGGTCAGATGGCAACCGCCACGCTCACGTGGTTCCAATAGGCAGCTAAAGTCCCATCCCGTCGCGCGCGACCCAACCCGATAGCCGCTGAAAGCATAGTCGACGAAGCCGTTGTCGATACCGCCGTACACGTCGGAGCCCGTCGCGGTCGCCTGCATCTCGACGACTCCGCCGGCCGTGGTGTACGCGATGATCGTTGGCGTCGCGTTGTCCGCGATGGTGAAGCTGTAGATCGTCACCGGCGCGACCGTCGACGTCGTTGTCGGCGAGAGAGCGATGTCCGCCGTACCGAGCGTGTCGATCGTCTTGGGGCGCCCTGCGCTGCTACAATCGACGTCGTGTGGTCGGCGTTTAGGATCATGCAAGATCGCAATTCTCGCCGGTTGTCGCGGTGCCGTCGGCGTTGAACATGAGGACGGCATGGTCCCAGCATATCCGCCGTCGATGCGGTCGTTGAGCCGCATTCGCGCGATAGTCGATCGCCTCGATCGATGCCGAGTTTCCAAGCGTGTCGGTGAAGGTGAGCGTCGTCTTCCCGCGGCGGTCGGCGCGCTCACGAGAATCTTCGAAGCCGGCATCGTTCCGGCCGGATAGTAGGGCGTGCCGAGCGTATCCGTGCCGGTCGTGATCGTCGGTCCGGCGGTCGCCCATGCCCCCGACGGAAATGGATTGGGAACCGCGCCGGTCGACGGATCGTAGAATGCGACGTCGACGTAGCCTCCCCCGACCCGGTGTACTACGTCGCGACGGCCGCGCCGGTGTTCACGCGCGCGCCGTGAATGTTGTTCGTCGCAGACGACCCGCTGAACGTCGCCCCTATCGATTGCTGCGTCGAAGATCCGCCCGATTTGCAATTGAGCGTGTCGCCGTACGTGAGCACGTAATCCGATCCTGCACCAGCGCACGAGCCCGTGTTCGTGATCCACTAGGCAAAGAGCTACCGATACATGATTTGATTGCCGAAAGCGCCGCACGATTGCGGACCCGCAGCCCACATGAACGCGCCAGCGCCAACCGCGGCAACGAGGTCCGAGCATCGAACGATGTGATTGGCCGCGAGGGTCGGTGCGGCCAGCGAGAGTACGGCAAAGCCTGAGAGAATCGGGCGATTAGCACTGCACGGATGCCAACAGCTTTCATGCGCGCATGCTACATGAGCGCGCGAGCTAGTCCGCGCAACTTCGCGCTCAGTTTTCGCCCAAGCGACGGCGGCGTTTCGTTGCCGAGCGCTGCCAACGAATCGATTGCGGCCGTTGTGCCGGCGGCACTTCGCGCACTGGTAGTTGCGATGAACTGCCGGCCATCGCCGCCGGACAAGACGATCGCCAGCGCAAAGATTCGGGCCGCGCGTGCGCCGCCTCCGAAGGCCGGCGCATCAGTTGCTGCGCAATAGCCTCTCCCTCAGATCTCCGAAGCACGCGCGCCAGAGGCTGCAACTGACGACGGCACCGTCGAGAAGCTCCGCTTCCGGGCTGTCGATGTCCGCGCAGGCGCTTAGGTGATCGAAGGCCTCCACGACCTCGGCGGTGCCCGCTCACACGGGGAATTATTCACCCCGTCGCAGTAGACCGGCCGAAACTTCTCGTGGTGTGGGTACCGTGATGCGCTCCTTAGTCCGCACTCTCGTTTTCGCGTTGGCAATCGCCGCTTCGAGCGTCTCGCGCCTTTACTTTGCGGTCCCGGCCGTCGCAGCGGTCTCGCCGCCGTTGCAACTTTTCCCAAGCGAATCGGCGGCTCAGGCGCACTGCCCTCGAGATGTGGTCGTGTGGCTTAACACCGCGAGTGGCATCTATCACGAGCAGGGGATGCGCTGGTACGGCCGGACGAAGCAGGGCGCCTACGTCTGCGAAAAGGAAGCCGATGCAGCCGGCGACCGTGACACCCGGAATGGTCAATAGATCAATGAATCATGGCTGGATTCCAGCTCCTTTCTCTCGTGCATTTCAGTTTCAACGATCCTGTTTGCGTCTGTGCTCGCAAGTGCGAACGCCGATACCCTTCGCCTAATCGCAAAAGACGGACAGTTCTTGGTAGAGGTCAGTTGCACTGGATCACGTGCGATTGGCAATCCTTACTCGGCGTACGGAAGCAAATACAGTTCGACGAGCATCTGGAATCAATATGGTCAATATGGCAGCCCCTACTCAACGAGCAGCGCGTTCAATCCATATGCGAGCACGCCGCCAGCGCTCTACATTCGAGGGAACAAAAAGTCGAATATGTCAGCATGAATCAATACGTATCCGGCAAGGTGATGTCGCCATGGTCGCTTGAGAGTTATCTGCGCGAGAAATGCAACAACGATCAGGGATATTGAGAACGAGACTGAACGTGCCGCCTTCAATCGCCGCGCAAGAAGGCGAAGAACGTAGCGACGTATGCGGAGATTCATGAAGAACTTCGGAAAGCCGGCGACGTTCTCGGAGCAATGATCGCTAATGATCGCTTATGAGAGCGGCGTTTCCGATGCCATGGATAAAGACGGCGATCTGAGTAAGAAGGAAGAACTCGAACGTCCCTTCTTGCGTGACTTTAAGTCTTTTATCGGCGCGGTACGCTCCGCTCGCGAATACATGAGGGCCGCGGCTGGAACCGCCGGATGCGCTGTTTGGCTCGATGATCAATTTGCATCGATGCCGGCCTATTCGAAGTTTTTCGATTGCTTGTCAACCAATCGTTGCATCAGTATCGGCCTCGCTTAGAGCCACGCACGAACAAGGTCCAGATCGTCGGCGAAGCGGATTCGATAATGATTCAGCGCCCGGCGGTCTCATGCCAAACAAGAGCCGCATCGTCGGCCTGGGCAACCCAAAATAATACTTCGCGCTCGATGGCCTCGAGACGAATACGGAACAAGCCTATAATCTCACGCAACGCCAGCACGCTGGAGAAACCGTCGTTCTACTGTCGAGTTGACGACCTCCGGTAGATGGACCAAGAGCACCGAGCGTACGGGTTCGCTTTGGCTGATACGGGCAACGCCCAAAATCCCGGGAACGCACCAGCGCCCGCAGCCGGAAGCGCGATAGCGACCGATGCTAAAAACGCAGTCGCCAAGGTGATCGGGACGGTGGTAAAATTGCCATCGAAATCTTCCCGACGATCCTCGGGATCCTCATCCTTCCGTTCATCATCCTCTGGGGGTTGATTCATTTTCTGTGGGCAGTCCTGTGGTCGGGAGCGGTCATCGCCTATTTCATTCATCGCCGATACACGCCACGGCTCCGCACCGGCGTACAGTTGCTTAATTTCGCAATGCTCGCCCCGCTCGTCGGATTGATTGCCGAGGGCGCGTCGTTGCGGACGGCCTTCTACTTCGCGATTTGCTTCTACGTCTGCAACGTGGTTCTGAGCATGAGCAACCGGAGGCTCCTCAAACCGGGGTTTTTTGAACCGCCAAAACCGCAACCAACGGAGGCCCCCGAACAAACGCGACTGGGCGAACAGATCGCCGCGAGTGAAGAGGTGGCGCGTGAAAACGTCAAGCGGGTCTCGCACGGCATGTTTTACTTCACGCTCGTCGGGCTGCTGTGTCTCTTCACGTTCGTCGAAGGCAACCAGGGTGCCATCGCCTGGTCGTGCATCACCGTTCTCGTCGTCAGTATCTTCCTGATGATGCCGGAACTGTTCAGCCTCCTCGGTGCGCCAGCGAAGAGACGACCTGAAGCGTCGCTGGCTGCTCGACCCGGGGCAACGGTCAACGACGACCAGAATGCCCACCACAATCAAACTTCTGAGAGCCCCAGAGTAGAACTGGATTCGCGGGGGGACATCCCGGCGGTCAAGGCGGGCGGGGCCTGACTCAATCGTGCGTCGGGGCCTCTTCGTAGGCAAATGAGGTTCGATATCGTCGCAGTCGGCGGTCAGAATCAGAATGTCGAGGATATGGCCGAACTGGGCCCTCCGGCCACGCTTGCGGAGTTCGAGGTGGATCTCTTCGAGACGAAATTTCGCGCCCTCAGTTACAGAGTAACCGAGCGGCTTGTCATAGACCTTCGCCTGATCATCCTGGTCGGACATCGGACGACGGTGATACCAGATTTCCCAAGTTCGTGTTTTCTAGATTGTTAATTTACTAGAAAAATGAGAAGATTACGTGGCAAACCACGCGATCAGCGGAGTGATCCGAGCGTGGAGGCATCTCTGACCGCTACGCTCGAACCGTACGCGTCCCGACCTCCCATTTTGCTTTTTCTATCGAAAGGAGGGATCGGCATGACAACAGCCCGCGACGTAGCGCAGTACATCCTCGATCTTCACGGGCCGATGCCCGCCATGAAGTTGCAGAAGTTGCTGTACTACTGCCAGGCCTGGTCCCTCGTTTGGGACGAGGAGCCACTCTTCACCGACAAAATCGAGGCATGGGCCAACGGCCCCGTGGTCCGCGATGTCTGGAACGCCAATCGCTATGCCTACGAGGTGAGCGAAGTGCGCGATGGTCGTCCGAGCCGCATCAGACGTGACGGCATGGACACCATCGCCGCCGTTCTAAAGCATTACGGGGACAAAAGTGCGACCGACCTCAGCAACCTGACGCACATGGAAGAGCCTTGGATGGCTGCCCGTGCGCGCGATGGTGTCAAGGCAGGCCAACCCTCCGAAGAAGACATCAGCACCGATGACATGAAGAGCTACTACTCAAGCCGGAAGCGTAGCGCTTCCGCTCCTTAGTGGATCCGCGCCATCAACTTCTGGAGTTCCACTCGGATTTGATGGATTTCGGAAAGTGACTTTGAAGCCGCCGTCGCAGCACTTGTTGCGGCGGCGGCTGACGTTGCTTCCGATGTTGCAGCACTTTGCTCGGCTGCGGCAGATAACGCCGCGCTAGAAGCGACCGCCGTCGGTACGGCGCGATCATCTTGAATGAGAGCCGCGTCGCCAGACAGCCGCGTCCACGTCCAAACGGAAAGGGTGACCGTAAAAACGACCGACGCAACAATAATCCGAGCAGCAACACGACGGTCTTCAGATTCCAAGTCCGTCCAACGCCGCTCAACGAGGTTGTACCAGGTGCCGCGGAGATTCACTGATCATCCCGCTTTCCGAAACCCAAGTACCGCCACAGTTTCCTTTTGACCGGCCTCGCCGGGACATCGTAGTCGTCAAATTCTTGCGATGGGCCTTCCGGCGGCGCTGCAGAGAAGTCCACGGCTTGTACGTATGGCGGCAACTTGCGGCTGCGTTCAGGAAAGAAGTGTTTGAGCCTCTTCCCGTCGACATGCTGCGCTGCTGGCGGCCATTGGATAACGGCGCCTTGCGCTTCGGGCGGAAACCAAAAACGAAGATGTGCTGCGCCATCTGAACGCAACGAGCCAACATACACGGTGCCGTCGCAATTGTCGCCGTCGGGCAGAAACGCGGTCGCCGTCAAAACGACATCAATCAACGGAGATCGTCCGACACCGAGTGCCTTGAAGCACTGGCATGTCCACTTCGTCGCATCGAAACTTCCGGCACCGGGTTGCGTCTCCGTCAACGCCCGACCGGAGTCCGCTGTCGTGAAATACAACGTGGCGGCCGGTGTGTGCTTTTCGCCGTGATTCTTACGACACGGCTGAACCGAGAGTGCAGCACGTTGTTCATGCGCCAGCGCTTCCGCCGCGTAACGCGCCGCGCCGAACGCAGCAAGAAAAGCGGCAAGCGTGATCAGACACAACAGGTAAGTCGCGAACGTTAGTGAGCACGCGGGATCCGCATAAAAGCAGCGAGACCACGACAGATGGAGGTCCCACCACGCGATTGCGCCGGGAACGACAAAAACGAAAAGAAGACCTGTCGCCGTCCATAAGAGGTAAGACGTACGCGGTAGTTGTTCCAGCCGTTCCTCAACGTCAGGTCTAGCCACCCTGCGGAACGGTTAGACGATCTCGATTTCCGTTTTCCCTTGAAGAAACGTCTTGATAGCCGACGACTTTTCTTGAGCTTCGAACAGACGACGGATAATCCCCGACGCCAAAGCGTCGAGCCCACGTTCTTTCGATACGCCAGAAACACGTGCAAACCGCAGCCGCTTCCCCGCTTCATCCAACCCGGAAAAGCGCACGTCGAGGCCGTCGAGCGCGCGGTTGATCTCGAGATGGACAGCGGTGATGTGATTCTGGTCGGGGGCAGCAAGGGTCTCGGTGGGCATGACGGTCATTTCCTACCCTCCGAACGTGCCGAAGCATGCCGCCGTTGCGGCGAATTCCTTGTGCAAGGCATCCGTGCCATGGACGGCCCTTCGATCCTGCAGGAGGTGAACCTGTCTCCATTTGCAGCGCTGCTGCCAAGCGGTCGGGCGCGATGTCGCCGTGGCCGGCGGCCAGGCCGGTCCGCCGGTGATCGGTCTGCTACGGATCATGAACCACCAGGGGATCGGTATGACATCGTAAGGCTTTCGGAAGCGACGATCATCAACGCCCAACGACGCCGACAAGCTGCACGTATATCTCGCGCCTGGGGAAAGCTGAGGCTGTCGCGCGACTACGAGAAGTTAGGAGCGGACGGATCGCCGCGGTCGAGGCGGTCTGAGTGGGCCCGTCGCGGGCCGAACTCTGGTCACAGGCTAAATCGCGGCCACGACAGCGAACTGATAACTTGCCTGGTCGGCATGCGACCATCACACTAACGGCACACTAATGCTCCACTACGCGCAGATACTCGGCAGACAAAAACCCGCACAGAGCCGCATTATTTGACTCTCGCCGTAACGCGACGGACGCTCCTGGCAAGACCTACACGCTCCCGCCACTGACTACTGGACAGGTTTCGGCAAAAACCCGATCGAGATCCAGGGGACGAAGGCGATCAGCAGCAGCGCTGCCAGCAACGCGGCGAGATAGGGCACGATGGGCCGCACGACGTTTTCGGGATTGGCCTTCCCGATCGCGCTCGCACTGAAGAAGCCGACGCCGAGCGGCGGCGAAAAAAGGCCGATACCCATTGCGAGCACGGCCACGATCGCATACTGAACTTCGTTGATGCCGGCGGCTTTCGCAACGGGAAAAAGCAGCGGCCCGAAGAGCACCATCGCCGGAATGCCTTCGAGCACCGAGCCCAGGACGATGAAAAGCACGATTGATACGAGCATGATGCCGATCGTACCGCCGGGCGCGCCGCGCAACATATCGGCAAGTTGTTGCGCGAACCCCGATTGCGTCAGCGCCCATCCCATCGCGGTCGCCGTCGCGATGATCAGGAGAATCGCCCCGCTGAGCGCGACGGTGTCGACGAGCGTCGGGTAGACGCGACGCCAGTCGAATTCGCGATAGATGAAGATGCCGACGATCAGCGTGTAGATGATGCCGACGACACTGACTTCCGTCGCGGTCGCGATACCCGCGACGACGAAATACCGGATGACGAGCGGAAGCAACAAGCCGGGAATCGCAACGAAGAATGCACGCGCAACGGCGGAGAGCGGTGCGCGACGCGAAAGCGCAACGTTCTCGCGCTTCGCGCTCCACAGTGCCACCGCGATCAAGAAGACGGAAGAGACGAGCGCCGGTAAGAGACCCGCGGTAAAGAGCGCCGCAATCGAGACGCCGGTCACCGAACCGATGATGATCAGCACGAGGCTCGGCGGAATCGTCTCCGCCATCGCGGCCGACGTCGCGAGCAATGCGATCATCGAACTGCGCTTCTGACCGCGGCGCTCCATATCGGGGAACAGCACCGGCGCAACGGCCGCCATGTCGGCGATCTTCGAACCTGAGACGCCGGAGACCAAATACATCGCGGCGACGAGCACGATCGAAAGCCCGCCGCGGACATGACCGACGAGGCTTGCGAGTGCCTCGACAAGCCGCCGCGCGATTCCGGCCGACTCCATGAGCAAACCCAAGAAGACGAACAGCGGGACCGCGAGCAGCACGATGTTCGAAATGCCCTCGTCCATGCGCAGCACGACGGTACTGGCCGGAACGCTCGTCGTGATCTCGAGATAGCTGAGCGTCCCTACACCGAACGCGAACGCGATCGGTGTCCCGATCGCGATGCACGCGCCGACGAGCACGACGAAGAAAATCACGAGGTTCGCGTTGCCCAGCGGAGCGAACGCCGCGCGTCCGAAGAAGGCAAGGACGCTGAGGAGGATTGCCGATCCGACGACGGCGACGACAACCTTCGGATCGCCTTCCGCCAACCGCAAGAGCGCGAGAATCAGGATGAGCGCAAGGCCGACGATCACCGCCAACACGACGTAGGACTGCGGAATGCTCAACGCCGGAGTGATGTCGATCTGTTCTTGCTGAAAATAGGCGATGCTGGCCGGCATCAATTCGATTACGAAGATCGCGGTGACGACGGAGCCGATCGTCTCGAGAACACTGCGCACGCGCGGCGTGCAACGGCGCAGAACAACGGAGAGCCGGATATGTTCGCCGCGCCGGTACGCGACGACCGCACCGAGCATGGCGAGCCACAGCAGCAGGATCGTCGCGAGTTCGTCCGTCCACGCCAGCGGCTGATGCACGACATAGCGCGTGAAGACACCGAGCGCGAGAATAACCACCTCGACCAGAACGAGGGATGCCGCCGCCGGCTCGACAACGCCGCCGATGACGCGGTCGATCGCCGACGTCCACGAGTGACGGTACGCCCGGTGCGGCACCTCGAGGACCGTGTCAGCGATGGCCACGGGCGTTACGCGAGCTTGTTGGCGTACTTCTCGAGCGCGGTCCAGGCGGGCGTGCCGAACTCGGCTTTCCAACGGTCGTAGTACTTGGCGTCGGTGAGCTTTTGCTTGAAGCTCTGCTTGTCAACGGCGTTGAACGTCATACCGCGGCGCGTTAACTGATCGCGAACGGCGAGGTTGAGGGTCGCTGCGTCGGCGCGCGCCGCGAGCGTGGCCGTGCCCATCTCGCGTGCGACGATCTCCTGAATTCCTTTGCCCATCTTCGTCCAGACGTCTTGGTTGATCAGCGTCCAGTATCCGGACCAGATGTGCTCGGAGAGCGATACGTATTTCTGCACCTCGAAAAACTTCTGCTGGTTGATGAGCACCAGCGGGTTCTCTTGCGCGTCGACCACGTGCGTTTGCAATGAGGTGTAGAGTTCGCTGAGCGCGATCGGTGTCGGCGACGCGCCGAGCGACTGGAAGGTGTCGAGCCGAATCTTGCCCGGCGAGACGCGAATCTTCAGGCCGGCGAGATCGGCCACGTTGCGTATCGGCTTCGTCGCGGTGGTGATGTCCCGGAAACCGCTCTCCCAAATCTTGTCGAGCACGACGATGCCCTTTGCGGTAATGTCGTCGCGGATCACTTTGCCGAGGTCGCCATCCATTGCACGGAAGACCGTGTCGCGGTCCTTGAAGGCGAACGCGAGGTTTTCGATGCCGGCGACCGGCGAGAGCGTGAGAAACGCGCCCGGCATTGCCAACATCTCGACCGCACCGGAACGCAGCTGCGAGAGCATTGAGGGATCGCTGCCGAGGACGCTGGCGGGGAACGACTTCCCCTGAACGCGCCCGTTCGTCGCCTTAGCGATACGTGCGAATGCCTCGATCGCGCGAACGGTGACAGGATGCTCCTGCGGCAGATCTAAGCCGAATTTCACGTTGAAATCGGCGGCGCGCGCGGGAACGATCATAGCGATCGATGCAAAAGCGGCCGATCCTAGAACAAATGAATGACGCGTCAATGACATATCACACCCTCGGTCGGAGTGAAATTGAGTTTCTTCTGCCAGCGGTCGGCGGGATAGTCCTGGTACGGGCATTCGTGTGGTATGATACGGCATCATAAAAGAGAGGTGACACATCCGTTGAACGAACCGGAGTTCCAGGCGACCTTCGAAGATACACTGCGCGCCGATAGCGAAAAGGCCGCGCGCCGCACGCTCCGCCACAAGTTCGGGCGTTTGAGTAACCGCCGGATCATCTCGACGCTTCGTTCCGCGGCCGACGCGGACGTCTACGAGCAACATTCCGACGAAATGCTCCTGGACCGCTGGTTCGCTGAATACGAAGCGGCCTTACGCCGCTTACGCGCGGGCGAGCTCCGGAGCTCGTGACACGGCGCTACGCGGGCTGCACGCTCGCGACGTTTCCGGCCGGCGCGTCCGCGGGTGCGAGTCCCGCGGTGAGCGCGGCGAACTCGCCGGCGTCCAGCCGTGACCCGTCGGTTCGCATGAAAAGCGCGTATGCGCCGAGCGCGATCAAAAGTCCGAAGAACCAGCCGCCGCTCCAGAAGACGTGCAGGGCCGGAATCGCGAGACCGGCGAGCGGGAGAATCCAGCCGACGGCCAGCGCCGCGATCGCGCGCACGTTGAGCCCCCCGGCGTACGCATATCGGCCGTCGTTCCGGTAGAGCGCACGCAAGTCGATGCGCTGCGCCCGCACGAGCCAATAGTCTGCGATCGCGATCCCGTCGAACGGACCCAGCAGCGTGCCGTACGTGCCGAGCCAGGTGAAGACGTACGCGGAGAACGAGGAGAGCACGTACCACGGCTGCATCGCGAGCGAGAGGAGCCCCGTGAGCACGGCACCGATGCCGAACGTGATCACGCGCGGCCGGAGATTCTCGAATGCGCGTGCCGGCGCCATGACGTTCGCGCCGACGTTGATCGTGATCGACGAGAGAATCACGATGATGCCGCCGATCAGCACGACGATCGTCGGAAAGCGGAGCAGCAGATCGACCGGATTCCAAAGCGCCTTTCCGAACAGCGCGACCGTTGCCGACGTGACCGCGATGCCGACGAACGAAAACGCGGCCATCACGAACGGCATGACCAGCTGGCCGCGCAACTGCGCCCGCTGTGAGGTCGCGTAGCGCGAATAGTCGGGAATGTTCAGCGCGAGCGTTGCCCAGAACGACACGACGCCGATGACCGACGGAAAGAACGCCGCCCAGAATGCGCCGCCGTGCAACGTCGCCGGCGTCGCGAGCATGTTGCCGACACCATGCACCGCGCTCGCACCCCAGACGAACAGCACGATCGCCGTGACGGCGAGCGTCGGCGCCGCGATCGCCGCGAGCCGCCCGATGGCTTGCGGCCCACGCATCGCGATGCCGACGTTGAGCAGCCAAAAGATGCCGAACGCGACCGCAAGATGCGGACCGAACCCAAGCCACGCCGGCGCGAGCCGGCCGGCGATCGCGTCGAGCGCGAGTCCGCCGAACCACGAGTTGATGCCGAACCAGCCGGCTGCGATCACCGCCCGCGCAAGTGCGGGAACGTGCGCGCCGCGCGTACCGAACCACAGCCGCGCGAACACCGGGTACGGAAAACCGTAGCGCGTTCCGGCGTGCGCGACGAGCAGAATCGGTACGAGCACGACGATGCTGCCGAGGAAGATCGCGAACGTCGCTTCCCACCAATTCATGCCGAGCGAAATCATCCCACTGGCGAGCGAGTAAGTCGGGATGCACAAGCACATGCCGATCCAGAGCGCCGAAAAGCGTTCGGCGCCCCAGTTGTGTTCGGCGCGCGTGCACGGGCGCAAGTCGTCGTTCCACAGATCGACGTTGCCGGAAACGTCACGTGCGCCGGCGTCGGTCAGCGTGACGATTCCGTTCTCGAGAATCTGCGTGGGGCTCAAATTTCGACCATCTCGCCGTACGTTTCCGGCCGGCGGTCGCGATAGAACTGCCAGGTGTTGCGCACCTCTTCGATCACGCGCTTGTCCATGTCGCCGATGACGACTTCGTCTTTATCGCGCGAACCGACCGCCACGAACTGCCCGCGCGGATCGACCAGATAGGATTGGCCGTAGAACTCGCCCATGTTCCACGGAGATTCGTAGCCGACGCGATTGATCGCGCCGAGATAGTAGCCGTTTGCGACGGCGTGCGCGGGCTGCTCGAGTTTCCACAGATATTCCGAGAGCCCGGCGACCGTCGCCGACGGGTTGAACACGATCTCCGCGCCGTTGAGCCCGAGCAGCCGCGCACCTTCGGGGAAGTGGCGATCGTAACAGATGTAGACCCCGATGCGCGCGAACTTCGTTTGGAACGTGAGGTAGCCCGCGTTTCCGGGTTTGAAGTAGTACTTCTCCCAGAAGCCGCAGCCGGCCGGTCCGGCCGCCACTTGCGGGATGTGGTGCTTGCGATAGATGCCGAGCACGCTACCGTCGGCGTCGATGACGACAGCGGTGTTGTAGTACACGCCGCTGATCGTGCGTTCGTAGAGCGGGACGACGAGCGCGACGGCGAGTTCGCGCGCGAGGCCTTGCATCAAGCGCGTCGTCGGGCCGTCGGGAACGAGCTCCGTCGCATCGTACCAACGCGGATTCTGCTCCGTGCAGAAGTACGGCCCATAAAAAAGCTCTTGCAGGCAAACGATTTGCGCGCCGCGCTTGGCCGCCTCACGAATCATCTCGACGTGTTTCTCGATGGCAACGCGCTTATGTTTTTCGACCGGCTCGGGTCCGTCGGTATCATGGTGCGCCTGCACCAGCCCAATCGTAACGATGTCGCTCATGGGTGCGGGTTCCTTACAGGGCGATCGGGCGGAAGGGGGCGGATTTCTGACGGATGCCCCGTCCGGTTTCGCCGACGAACGCGTCGCCTTCAACGAGTAGGCGGCCGCGCGAGAGCACGTAGCGCGGGCGCCCGTGGACCGTCATCCCTTCGAAGATGTTGTTGTCGGCGGCCATGTGGTGCGTGCCGGCCGAGATCGTACGCGCGGCGGCTGGATCCCAGACAACGATGTCGGCGTCGCTGCCGACCGCGATCGTTCCCTTGCGCGGGAAGAGGCCGAACAGTTTCGCCGGATTGGTCGCGGCGAGCGCGACGAACTGGTTGAGGCCGATGATGCCTCCGTTGACCGTGCGTTCGTACAGAATCGCGACGCGGTCCTCGATCGTCGGTGCACCGTTGGGAATCTTGGAAAAGTCGTTCTTCCCAAGTTCTTTCTGGCCGCAGTTGTTGAACGAGCAGTGGTCGCTGCCGACGGTTTGCAGCTCGCCGTTCTTAAGTTTGCGGATCAACACGTCTTGATTCCACTTATCGCGCAGCGGCGGCGACATCACGTAGTTCGCGGCGACAAAATCCGGACGGTCGTAGTCGGTCGTGTCGCAGACGAGATATTGCGGGCAGGTCTCACCGTAGATCGGTAAGCCGCGTTTACGACCGTCGCTGATCGCATCGGCTGCGCCGGCGCTCGAGACGTGCACGACGTAGAGCGGTGCCCCGGCGACCTCGGCGAGACGAATCGCGCGCGACGTCGCTTCCATTTCGAGTTCGACCGGTCGCGTGAGCGCGTGATATTTCGGCTCGGTGTTTCCGCTCGCGAGCGCTTCTTCGACCGTCACCGCGATGACGTCGCCGTTCTCCGCGTGCACTTGGACGAGACCGCCGAAGCGCGCGCATGCTTTGAGGACGCGGAAGATCGTCTCGTCGTCGACCTGCAGCGCGTGCTTGTATGCCATGAAGCACTTGAACGAGTTGACGCCTTCGCGCTCGATCATGAGCGGAATCTCTTCGAGCGTCTCGCGCCGGCCGTCGGCGATCGTTACGTGAAACGCATAATCGATCGAAGCGTTGCGCGCGGCTTTCTTGTCCCACGTCGTCACCGCGTTTTGGAGCGTATCGCCTTTCGTGTGCAACGCGAAGTCGACGATCGTCGTCGTACCGCCGAGTGCGGCCGCGGCGGTGCCGGACGCAAAATCGTCGGCCGTAACCGTGCCGCCGAACGGCATGTCGAGGTGCGTGTGCGGATCGATGAAGCCGGGAAACACGTATGCGCCGGTTGCGTCGACGATCGCGTGCCCGTTGGCCGGAATCGACGCGGCGATCGAGGAAACGATGCCGTTCTCGATCAGGACATCGGCGGAAGCGACGTCGGTTGCCGTCACGATCGTTCCGCCTTTTACGATGGTACCGATAGCCGTTCTCTCCAGGTGTGCGACGCTTCGCCCGAGTCCACGCGGACCATCGTGATGCAGTCCTCGACCGGGCAGACCATGCTGCACAAATTACAGCCGACGCAATGTTCTTCGTCGACTTTGAGAATCATATCGCCACTGCCGTCGACGAGCCGGTCGATGCACTGATGTGCTGCGTCTTCGCACGCGATAAAACAGCGGTTGCAGTTGATGCACGAGCCGGTGTCGATCTGTGCGACGATCTTGTAGTCGAGGTTGAGGTCGTTCCAGTCGACGAAGCGCGGAACGGTTTTTCCGACGATATCGTTGATCGACGCGATGCCGCGATCGTCTAGGTAGTTGCTCACGCCGTCGATCAAGTCGCCGACGATCCGAAAACCGTCGCGCATGACGGCGGTGCAGACCTGGACGTTGGTCGAGCCCATCAGCACGAACTCGACCGCGTCGGTCCACGTCGCGATCCCGCCGATGCCCGAGATCGGCACGCGCACGTCGGGATCGCGTGCGCACTCGCCGACCATGTTGAGCGCGATCGGCTTGACGGCCGGACCGCAGAAACCGCCATGGGACGATTTCCCGTCGACCTGCGGGATCGGATTCCAGGTGTCGAGATCGACGCCCATCAGACTGTTGATCGTGTTGATCAGCGAAATTGCGTCGGCGCCCCCGCGCGAGGCCGCGCGAGCGGTGTACCTCACGTCCGTAATGTTGGGTGTCAGCTTTACGATGACCGGAACGCGCGCGACTTCTTTGACCCAGCGCGTAATCGCTTCGACCAGCTCCGGGTCTTGTCCGACGGCTGAACCCATCCCGCGCTCCGACATACCGTGCGGACAACCGAAGTTGAGCTCGAACCCGTCGACGGGCACGGTCTGCACCGCGTTCACCAGCGTGTGCCAGCTCGCGCGATTGCAATCGGTCATCAGCGAGGCAACGATCGCGCGGTCGGGATACGCCGCTTTGCACTCGGCGATCTCGCGCAGGTTCACGTCGAGCGGACGATCGGTGATCAACTCGATGTTGTTCATGCCGACCATGCGGCTCGCGCCGATGTTGAGCCCGGCGAAACGTGACGTAACGTTGACGATCGGTTCGCCGAGCGTCTTCCACACGGCGCCGCCCCAGCCGGCCGCAAACGCGCGCATCACCTGGTAGCCCGAGTTCGTGGGCGGCGCCGACGCGAGCCAAAACGGATTCGGACTGCGAATGCCGGCCAGATTCGTCGCGAGATCCGCCATCACGCGCCAACCGCGGTGAAGAACTGCTCGATGCTGCGGGCAGCCGTCTTCCCACGTTCCGCGGCTTCGACGACCATCGCGTCGCTCGCGCCGGCGCGAAACATGCAGTCGCCGGCTGCAAAGACGTGGGGCACGTTCGTCCGCATCGCCGAATCGACGACCGCGATACCGTTCTCGTGCGCGACGCCGAACGTGTCGAGCAGCGTCGCGAATTTCGTCTGACCGATCGCGCGAACGACCGTATCGATCGGGATCGTGTATTCGGTGCCGGTCAGCGGCCGCGCGGTGCCGTTCGGATCGGTCCGAATCAGTTCGAGACCGCTGACGCGACCGCCGGTTGCGAAGATCCGTTTCGGCAGCACGTGCGTGCGCAACTCGACGCCTTCGGTTTTTGCGAACTCGATCTCGAAGCCGTAGGCGGTCATGCGCTCTGCGCCGCGCCGGTAGAACATCGTCACCGACGGCGCGCCGAGGCGCCTCGCGACGGTTGCCGCATCAATCGCCGTGTTGCCCCCGCCGATGATCGCGACCGACGCACCGAGATCTGGTACGGCGCCGTCCATCTTCGCGCTGCGGATGAAATCGAGAGCGTCCCAGACGCCGCAGGCGTTCTCGCCGTCGATGCCCAGCGTCGGAACGTTACCCATGCCGCAGGCGATCACGACCGCATCGTAGGACGCCAGAATCTCCGTCGCGCCGATGTCGTCGCCGACCGTCACGCCCGTGCGAATCTCCACCCCGAGCGCGCGCACTTGCTCCGCTTCCCAGACCGCGACGTCGGTCGGAAGACGGAACGGCACGATACCGTAGGTGTTCAGGCCGCCGGCGAGCGCTTCGCGCTCGAAAACCGTGACCGCGTGACCCGTGCGAGCGAGTTCGCGGGCGGCAGACAGGCCGGCCGGTCCGCCGCCGATGACCGCCACGCGCTTTCCGGTCGCCGGGCCGGCTTGGAAGAGCGTCCGGCCGTCGCGCATGAGCCAGTCCGTCGCATGCTGCTGCAACTGCCCGATGCGAATCGCCGGCGCGTCGGGAGTGTAGACGCACGCGCCTTCACACAACTCGTCGGTCGGGCAGACGCGCGCGCAGCTCGCACCCATCGGATTCGCGTCCATGATCGTGTGCGCTGCACCGCGGAGATCGCCCGAGGCGATGCGCCGGATGAAGCGCGGGATATCGATCGACGTCGGGCACGCGTGCGTGCACGGAGCGTCGTAACAGTTGAGGCAGCGATTCGCTTCAACGGCGACGTCGAGCGGCGCGAGCGGTTCAGCCATCGGCGGGCCCAGAACGGGCGTCGATTTCATTCGCATTGATGGTGCTTGCACGCTGCCGTCTGCCTTTCTCCAATTGGCCGAAGTCGTCGCCGAACGTCACCTGCGTGGCGGAAAGACAAAGGAACGTGCCGCGAGCGCGAAAACCTTGGTGCTTCTACGAAACTTCAGGAGAAGCGCGTGCTCGTCGCCGATGACCTCAAAGTCCTTCACCGTCAATTCGTTCTGACGCCGTGGGTTGCCCAGGCGGGGCTCGACGTTCCGGTTATCGTCCGCGGCGAGGGTTTCTTCATGTTCGACGCCGACGGCAACCGTTATGCCGACATGTCGTCGGGCCTCGTATGCGTCAATCTCGGCCACGGCCACAAGACGGTGCTGGCGGCAATGCACGCGCAGATCGATCGCCTCTGCTACGCGCCGACGAACTGGTTCAACGATCAGCGGGCGCGTCTGGGCGAGGCACTTTCGGCGATTTCCCCGTGGACGAACGAGGGCGCGCGTGCGTTTTTCACGACGAGCGGCGCCCAAGCGAACGAAGATGCCGTCAAGTTCGCACGCGCGCTCACCGGACGGCATAAGGTGCTTACGGCCTACCGTTCGTTCCATGGCTCGGGTCCCGGCGCGTCGGCGTTGACCGGCGAGAATCGGCGCTGGAACAATGAGCCGGAAACGATGGGCGGCGTCGTGCGTTTCTGGGGTCCGTTCCCGTACCGGAGTCCGTTCCACACCGACGATCCGGCCGTCGAAACGCAGCGCGTGTTGAAACACGTGCGCGAGACGATCGCAGCTGAAGATCCCCATCGCGTCGCGGCGATTCTGCTCGAACCGGTGGTTGGTTCGAACGGCGTCATCGTTCCGCCGCCCGGCTATCTCGCCGGCTTGCGCGCGATCTGCGACGAGTTCGGAATCATGCTGATTTTCGACGAAGTGATGACCGGCTTCGGTCGCCTCGGTGCGCCGTTCGGCGCGGTCCGGTTCGGTGTCGCTCCCGATATGATCACGTTTGCCAAAGGGGTGACGTCGGCGTATGCGCCGCTCGGCGGTGTGTTGATGCGCGAAAACTTCGCGGCCGTATTCGACACGCGGGCGCTCGGAACGGGCCATACCTATAGTGGTCATCCGCTCAACATGGCGACGGCGCTCGGCGCGATCGCCGCGTACCACGAAGGCGGCTACTTCACGCGCGGTCTGCAAATCGAAGCCTGGCTGCGCGACAAGTTGGGCAAACTCAAAGAGAAGTACGACGTGATCGGCGACATTCGCGGAGCGGGCGCGTTCTTTTGCATCGAGTTCGTCCGGGATCGCGCGACGCGCGAGCCCCTCATCACGTGGCAAGGTTCGGACGCCGGCCGGATGCCGGTGCTCTTCAACGCGTTGCGCAAGAACGGCGTTTACGCATTCGGCCGCTACAATCTCTTGCACGTCGCACCGCCGCTCGTCGTCGAAGAAGCGGAGCTTGACGAGGCGATCGCCTCGCTCGACACAGCGATCGGGGCGCTCCAAGCCGCGGCACACGAGAGACCATTGTTGTCACCCTGAGCTTGTCGAGTTGTCACCCTGAGCTTGTCGAAGGGCGCATTGATGCCGTCGCCGTTGATCCTCATCGTCGGCGACGACGCGGTCGCGGAACGCGTCTGCGCGGAGTTGCTGGTGGCCGGCGAGGCGGTACGCTTACTCTTCAACCTCGCGCCCGCGTCGGCCGAGCGTTTTCGGCGCACCGGTGCCGCGGTGACGATCGGCGATCCCAACGCAAACGAGTCGCTCGAAGAGGCCGGCGTCGCTGAAGCGTCGGCGATCCTGACGCTCTCCGACAACGACGAACTCAATCTCGCGGTCGCCTTGCGCGCGCGCATGCTGAACCCGCGAATCCGCGTGATCTTGCGCCAGTTCAGCCCCAAGATCGGACGCAAGATCGAGCAGAATCTGCGCGACGCGACCGTTATGTCGCTCGCGGTGCACGCGGCCGCGACGTATGCCGGCGCAGCACTCGATCCCGGCTGTTTCTTCGCGCTGCAATTTCCGGAAACGAGCGGCGCGCTCGTCGGCTTCACGCGGGTGACGGCGCACGAACTCGGTGTCGCCGGCCTCAGCGTCGGCGCGGCTGAAGATCGTTTGTCATCGCGCATCCTTGCGATCGACGGCGTGTCCGGGGCACCCGCGGAAGCGGTGGTTCGTCCGAACGATGTGCTCGTGCTCTTCGGCGAAATCGCGGAACGCCGCGCGTCGAACGCGTCGTCGAAGACGACCGCCGCGGAACCCTACCCGCTGCGGCGATTTGTCGCGCGAGCGTGGCACTGGCTCGCGTCGATCAACCCGATCGCGCGAACGGTCGTCCTTTGCGCGGTCGCCTTCTACTCGATCGCGCTGCTGTTTTTCCACCTGGGCGTGCAGTCGTCGTGGAATACCGCCGCCATCGACGTCGCCGAAACGATGACCAACGCGGGGTTCGGCGATTCGAGCGTTGCCCGGCGGGGTGCGCTCGTCACCGGCGCGACGATCGCCGTCATGCTCGGCGGGACGATCTTCACGGCGATCTTCATCGGATACGTCAGCGCCGCGATCACGCGCGCACAGTGGGTGACGCTCCAGGGCCTGCGTCGCGTTCGCGCGCGCGACCATGTCGTCGTCTGCGGCGGCGGCCGCACCGGCGGCGCCGTCGTGTCACTGTTGGCGGCGGCCGGGAAGCGCGTCATCGTCATCGACTCGCATCCCGACCCGGGTTTAGTCCGGCGGGCGCGGGCCGGAGAAATCGATCTCCTCACCGGCGACGCGACCCACGAAGATGTGCTCGACCTCTGCAACATTCCGCACGCGAGTTCCGTCATCGCGCTCACCAATAACGACACGGGGAACCTCGAGATCGCGCTGGGAGCTCGCGCATTGCGCCCCGACGTGCCGTTGGTGGTGCGCATGGAGAGCCGCACGTTTTCGCAAGCGGCAGCCGAGCTCTTCGATATCTCGACGTTCTCGCCGGCCGAGCTCAGCGCGCCGGCGCTGGCCGGCCTCGCGCGGTTTCACGGGACCCTGGGCCGCGTCTCGTATGCGGGCGTCGATCACACGCTCGTCGGACGAACGTTGCACAGCGAGGCCGAGGCGGCGGATCTCGCCGGTGCGGAACCGCTGTGCGTGTGGCGTCGCGGCGGTTTGATCATCGCGCGCTACACCGGCGGCTTGCGCAGCGGCGACACGGTGCTCTTCGCGGCGGCTACGATGCTTGCGCCGGAACCACCAGCGCTTGGCCTCTCTGCTTGAGCCGGCCGGCGCGAATGAGGCGCGCGAGTTCGAGCGTGACGGTTTCGCGCGTGCTGCCGACCAGCGAGGCGATGTCGGCGTGCGTGAGCCGTACGGTGATTTCGACGCCCCCGTCACACGGTTTACCGTGTTCGTGCGCAAGCCGTTCGAGCAAGTGCACGAGCCGATCGCTCAAGCGCGAATACGAGAGGTCCTCGACGGTTGCCGTCATCTCCACGAGGCGGTCGCTCATCAAGTTCGCGACGTTCATCGCCATCTTCGGTTCGCGGTTGAGCAGTTCGAAGAGGTCTTCGGCGCGTGCCATGCAGAGCAGCGCGTCGTCGAGAACGATCGCAAACGTCGTTCGCGGGCGGTCGGCGAAGAGTGCTTCCTCGCCGAAGAGATCGCCCTTGCCGAGCACCGCAACCGTGACTTCTTTGCCGTCCGGTGTCAGACGCGCGATACGGACCGTGCCGGTCTTTACGAGGTAGATCGTGCGCGCCGGATCGCACTGATCGAAGACGAGCGCCTTGCGCGGAAACGTCTGCATCGTGAACAAGTCGGCGTAGCGGGTCACGTCGTCGTCGCCCGTCTCTTCGAAGAGCCGATTTTGCTTGAGGTACCAGACTTTGTTCGTTTCAACCGCTTCCTGGGGCATCGGACTCGCTTTCTCGCAAAGGACGCTGCTTGAGTATGCCCATCGTGCAACGAATGCGAAGTAAGGGCGCTTACCAGGCGTGATCGACGTTCACGTGCACCTTCATCCGCCGCGACTCTTCGCTGCCATCCGGCGTTGGTTTGCCGAACGTAGTCCATGGAAGCTCGAGCATCCCACCGCACCGGCGGACGTCGCCGCGACGCTGCGCGCGGCCGGCGTCAAACGATTCGTCTTCTGTTCCTACGCGCACAAGCCCGGAATCGCGCGCGAGCTCAATGCGTGGCTGGCCGCGACGTCGCGCGAGCTCGAGGGTTTCGGCGTTCCGCTCGCAACGGTGCATCTCGACGACCCGGCCCCGCTCGCCGACCTTCGCGCGGCGCTCGACGACGGTTGTATCGGGATCAAAATTCACGAAGATGTGCAGCAGCTCGCGATCGACGATCCGCGCTTCGACGCGATCTACGCTGAGGTGGCTGCGCGCGCCGGTTTCGTGCTCGCGCACATCGGCCCCGTGCCGTGGAAGAGCGACACGAACGACGGTCCGTCGCGCGTTGCACGCGTGCTCGCCCGCCACCCGCATTTGCGCGTCGTCGTCGCGCATTTCGGCGTCCCCGATTCTGCGCGCTACGTCGCGCTCATCGGCACCTATCCGAACCTGTTTCTCGATACGACAATGGCGTTCGCACACGGTTCGCCGATGTTTGCCGGCGCGACCCGCGCGCTCGTCGAGTCGGCCGCCGGCAACGTCGTGCTGGGCACCGATTATCCCAACACGCCGTATCCATACGATGCGGATCGGCTCGGTCTCGAAGCCCTCGGCCTCGGCGAGGCGACGCTATGGGGCATTTTGCGCGAGAACGCGCGCCGGCTCGCGCCGGTGCTGGCCGAAGAAGCGCCTGGAGCGTAGCGGCAACCCGCCGGCGTCGAACGCGGTCGCGACAAGCCGGCGGACGTCGTCGTTGTAGCTGACGATGCCGCCGCGCACGCCGTTGGCGCGCAGATAGCCGTCGTAGAGGTGCCAACTAATCGCAAAGAGATGTGCATTGTAGTACCGCGCGAAGCGCGCTCGGCTGGCTTCGAGGTCGGCTGCGACGGCCGGCACGATCGGGTAGCGCGCGCGATCCGCGGCGGGCAATTCGCCGTACGTCCAAAAGGCACCGGAATAGCGCACGAGCGGATCGCTCGAGCGCAAACATGCGATCGTCCCGATCAGGTTGGCGTCGCCTTCGTCGCCGAAGCCTGCGACGTGCGCCCATTCGTGCGCGAGTGCGCGCGGCCATTCGTACGCCAAGAACGTCGCGCCGAGCAGCGTCTCAAAGGCCCACGGATCGTACTGACCGCCGACACCGGCCATCGCATACAAACGATCCGCCACGGTCGTCTTCGGTACGGTCACCGCGACGGGCCATCGATCACCCAGCCGTTGCACGACCGGTGCGAAGTCGCGCGCGAGTTCGGCCCGCGTTTGCGCGGACGTTTCCGTTTGCGCCCGAGCGTGTGCGGCGGTGACGTCGTCGTTGAGAATGCCGACGATGCGCGCGGAAAACGCCGACACGTTCGCCGCCGTAACGCGTGCGGCGTCCGCGTCGACGCGCGCTTCGACCGGCTGTCGATGATAGTTGATCGCCCACAGCAGTTCGAATGTGAGAACGATGGCCGCGACGTACCCCGCGGTGTGCGCCGCGAGGCGCAGCGCAACGCGTGAGCGTGGCTCGCGTGGGCGTCGCAACGCGATCGTCCACAGCACGGGCGGCACGGCAAACGCGAGCGCGATCTCGAGATCGCCGAGGGCGAACGGGATCGCATTCGTCAGCGGGACGAGCGTCGCGTTCAACCACGCAAAGAGGCCGTTCGCGTAGTAGCGCTCGACGACGGCCGCCGGAAGCGGCGCCGCTGTCGCGAGGAACGCGAGGGCGACGAGAGCCGCGTCGAGCGCGAAACCGAACGTCACGAAAAGAGATATGTCGCGAGTTCGCCGACGCGCGCGAATCCCACCCGTTCGTAGAGCGCGATCGCCTCGGTATTGAAATCGTTCACGTAGAGTGACACAGTCGGCGAGTCTGCGAGCACGTGGCGCGCGATCGCCGCGAGTCCGCGCGTGCCGTAGCCGCGGCCGCGAAGCGGCGGCGGTGTCCAAACGCCCTGCAATTGCGTGGTGACGGGCGTCTGCGCGCCGATATTGCATTGGAAGCGGAGCTCGTCGCCCTCGAACCACACCCACCAGAGGCCCAGTTCGATCGCGCGCCGCACGCCCGCGACGAACGTCGCGCGCTGCCTGCGCGGGTCGTAACCGAGTTCGCCGACGATCATCGCTGCCGAATGGTCGGCGATGAGCGCTGCTTCGTCGAGTCGCGCGAGCCGGACGTCCGCGCCTTCAATGTCGACGAGCGCCTGCGGCCACAACGCGTAGAGCGGTTGGCACTCGCGAACGATCGACGGCCGGCGGTACCACGCCTTCACACGCGACCACACGCCGTCGACGGCGCGCTTCGGTCCGACGAAGCTGCGCAGACCCGGATACTTGCGCGTCTCGACGGCAAACGCGTCGAGCGCGGCCGGTTCGTCGCCCGCGACGACGAGTTGTGCGCCGTAGTACACGACACCGCGCACGCCGCCGTCGCGGCGGCGGTCGAGGACGACGTCATCCGGCGCGGACGGCCCGTGGCCGCCGTCGAGCACCCAGTGGAGGAACGCGTTCTCGAACGGGCGCGCCGCCACGTAGGCAAGCGCGTCGCGTCGGTTGTGACGGGTAACGGCTTCGAGCAGAGCGTTAGCTGATCGGTTGAATGAACGCCGGTTTCGTCGTTGGCGCTTTGCTTCCGCCGGCGGGTTCGACGCTCAGCGCCACCGCCGCGAGGCGGCTCGCGTCGCCGGGAATCGCGACGATCGTCACGCCGTTTCCGCTCGGCACGAACGTCGCGCTCGGTGTAACGGCTTTCGCACCTTTGGCGAGCGTCCACGCTTGATAGACGTGTCCGCGTGCAACGGGCGGAAGTGCCGAGAGTGCGAGGTACACGCGCGTCCCGCGCTTGACGACCGTGCCGTACACGACGGTGAACCGCTTCGCGTCGGGCGCTGACAGGTCGGCGAGCATGCGATCCGTACGTTCCGCCGATTGACGCGCGACCGTGGCTTCGTTCTGCAACGTCGCTGACTTGCGCTGCAACTCGGCCAAATCCGAGCGTAAGCTGAAATTCTGAATCGTGCTGACGAGCGCGAAAACAACAGCGGCCGCGGCCGCCAGGGTCGTGCCCCACACGGCGCTCGAGCGCGCCGTACTCGGCGACGCCGGCGTCCGCGCACGTTGCGGTGCGCCTGCGTCGGCGCGAACGGTCGACATCAACCGTTCTTTCATGCGCGCCGAACGTGCGGAGTCGACGGGTTCTTCGGCGATCATGCCCACCAGATTGGCGGTCGCGCGCAGCGCTTCGTATTCACGGCGCGCGTCCACGTCGGCAATCACGAAGGCAGCGACGTGCGCGACGTCGCTGCTCGGCAACACACCGAGCGCGTAGGCCGCGACGAGTTCTAGCATCGCGTCGCGATCCGACGGCTGTTCGCTCATTGCGATACCGCTTCGTGCAGCACGTCGCGCATGCGGCGCAAGCCGGTGCGAATGCGCGTCTTGATCGTACCGAGCGGGATGCCGGTGCGGCGCGCGATCTCTTCGTGTGTGATGCCGCCGAAGAATCCCATCTCGATCAACGAGCGCTGCTCGTCGTTGAGCGATGCGAGCGCGCTGCGAACGCGTTGTGCGTCGATGCGAGCGAACACCGCATCGTCGAGCGACACCTCGGCAGGAAGATCGGCGGGGATCTCCTCGGCGGGTTTACTCGATCGGCTACGTAGAATATCCAGCACCCGATTGCGCGCGACACGACTCAGCCAGGCGGAGAAATTTCCGTCGCGGAACGCATCGGGCGCACTCCACAGTTTGAGGAATACGGCTTGTGTCACATCCTCGGCCATCGTTGCATCGCTCGTCATTCGTAGCGCGATGCCGAAGACGAGCCGATGATAGCCGTCATAGAGTTGTTCGAATGCGTCGACGTCTCGCGCGCGCACCCGCTCCATCAAGCGTGCACCGGCTTCCACTCCTTCGGCTTTCGTGCCCTTATCGGAAGACCCTCGGCCAACGTAACGCAGCCAAGCATCGAGCGGATGGGATCGGGTGTCAAACAAACGTGTGAGGACGCATGAAGCAGTACCGGCCGCGTGATCGAACGTTTTTGCGGCTCGCGTGGCTCGCTGGGGCAGGCGGGCTACTCAACATCGCGTTTTCGATCGGGATGCCGCTCGAACGCTACTGGCATCACGAGCCGTTTTCGCCCGCGTTCTTTTTCTTCTCGCTGTGGGGACTCGCCGCGTTCTACGGTTGCGCTGCGTGCATTTACACGTACCGCACGAGCGGCGATCCGCCGGGCGATCGTCCGCCGCCCGGCGGCCTCCACGAACGCAACTTCTCCGTCATCGAAGGCGGCGTCAGAACGGAAGGAGCAAGCGAACAGACGAAACGTGCCGCGTGATCGGTATCGCCGGAACGACCGGCGTCCTTGCGGCGTTGCTCGGTGTTGCCGTGCTGATCGCTCTTGGCGCCGAGCGGCTACGCATCCCCGGCGCAGTCGCGCTCGTCGCGTTCGGTGCCGCGACGGCGGCGATTCACCCGATCGTCTTGCCGTTTCCGTTCGGCACGACGCTGCTTTTCGTGTTGTTGCCGCCGCTGATTTTTGAAGCGGCGTGGACGATCGATCTCGCCTCGTTGCGGCGCACGGCCGCACGGATCGCACTGTTGGCCGTTCCGGGCGTCGTTCTCGCCGCCGGTTTGACCGGCTACGGCATCGCGATGAGCGGGCAACTCCCGCTCGCGGCCGCGATCCTGCTCGGCGCGATCCTCTCGGCAACAGATCCGGTCGCCGTGATCGCGATTTTCCGGCGCCTCGAGGTGCCGGTCGATCTGCAAACGATCGTCGAGGGTGAATCGATCGCAAACGACGGCGTCGCGCTCGTTCTGTACGCGATCGCGCTCTCGCTCGCTATGGGCGGCGCGACGGATTCCGTACTGCGCGAAAGCGCGCACGCGATCGTTGCAGTGGCCGGCGGTACCGCAGTCGGCATCGTGTTCGCGTTCGTCGTCGGATTCGTCATCAGCCGCACGAGCACGCGCGCGATCGAAGTCACCGCAACCGTCGTGCTCGCGTTTCTCGCCTACCTCGGAGCGGACGCGCTGCGTTGCTCCGGAATTTTCGCGACGGCGGCGGCCGCGATCACCCTGCGCGCGTTGCAACGCAGCAACACGGTCGCATCGAACGCGGATGACGTCGACGCATTCTGGACGACGATCGCGTTCATCGCCAACAGCTTCGTCTTTCTGATCACCGGCTTGCAGTTGCAACTCGGCCGGATGGTGCACGAACCGCTGCTGGTCGCGCTCGCCGTCGTGGCCGTGGTCGGGTCGCGCACCGTTCTCGCGTTCCTCGTCATCCGATCGCCGGCGTGGCGTTGGACCGTCGTGTTCGCCGGCATTCGCGGCGGACTTTCGCTAGCGCTCGCCCTGGCGCTTCCGAACGAAGTTCCGCATCGTTCGGAGATCATCGACGCCGTGTTCGCGGTCGTGCTTTTCACCCTCGTCGTGCAGGGAACAGCGCTCGAGCCGCTGTTGGCGCGACTTGGATTTCAGAGAGGGAG
Organism: Candidatus Lustribacter sp.; assembly: GCA_965277075.1. Lineage (GTDB taxonomy): Bacteria > Vulcanimicrobiota > Vulcanimicrobiia > Vulcanimicrobiales > Vulcanimicrobiaceae > Lustribacter. The sequence goes on along the minus strand of OZ255707.1, from coordinate 2,025,321 downwards.
CGGCGGTCCGTCGTTGTCTTCGTAGGTCGCCCTGGGGGGCGGTGGATCCGGCATGATCGACGCTTCGTCGCCGGCGAACGATGGGACGCGAAGTTCGGGTAACTCGAAGCCGAACTGCGAGCCGGTATCGGAAGCCGGTCGCGGGCGGCGGCGCGTCGTGAGTGGTGCCGGCGACTCGCTCGCGGCATGCTTCTTCGATTCGTCGACGAGGTCGAACGGCACGGTCTCTTCGGGTTCGAGCGAATCGGCCAACGCGTGATCGTCGAGCACCGTATTCGCGAAGGCGCCGGCTTTCGGGAGAACCAGATTGTCGCCGCGTTTGCGTCCGCGCACGATGAACGCGTCGAGCAGCGCCCGCACGCCGTTGAGCGGTACGCCGCTGACCGGAACCAAGTTGTAGAGATCCTGAATCGGTTCGACGGTCGCGCGCGACGCGATGATGTACGCGTTCAGTTCGACGGTGCCGGCGGCGAGCCGGTGTGCGAGCGTGACGTCCGGGCCGACTACCGTGTACTCACGGCGCTGCGCGAAGCCCGCATCGCCCGCGATGACGTCGCCCGTGTTGATGCCCACCCCGACGCGCAGCGCGCGCCGGTTTTGCTGCGCCCATCGTTCTTGCATCACGGCGACCAGCCGCACGAGGTTGATCGCGGCGCGCAGCGCATGGTCTTCCTGGTCAGGGTCTTCGAGCGGGACGCCGAAGATGCCGACGACGCCGTCTTCCAAAAAGCGGTGCAGGACGCCGCGCTGCCGTTCGATCGACGACCCGGCCATCGCGTAGAATTCGTTCAGGTAGCGGAGCGTTTGCTCGGGGGTCAGGTTCTCGATGAAGTGCGAAAAATTCCAGATGCGGCAGACGAGAATCGTCGCCCGCATCTCGCGGCCGGTGAAGATGCGCTCGTCCTTGCGGTCGAGCAGTTCGGCGACGATCGACGGCGGAACGTATCGCGAGAACGTCGCGCGAACGCGGCCGGACTCGGCTTGCGCGGCGCGCCAACGGCGCACGAAGACAACGCAGGCAATACTCGCCGCGATCAAGGCCAGTCCGATCAGCACGATGGCTGCTCCCGCCATGCCGCCCCCGTTCGGGCTCGCGCCGTCAAACCCGGTCCGATGACCGACGAAATGACCCAAGTCCGCTCGTTCATCCCCGCCTATGCCGGGCACGCGGACGCATCCGCGCGCCGGTTAGCCGATCAACAGGTCCGTGCGTGGGTCGGTGAACAGCTCGCCGCGTTGCGCGAACGGCTCCCGCTCGATGGGGTGTCGGCGGCGTTCGAGGACGTGCTGGTTCACTGCCAGTTCGGCGAGCAGCACGTGATCAAGGCGCTCGAGGATGACCGGTTCGCAGCGCCCGACCACGTGGCCGTCATCGAGGCGGAAGATACCGACGTGCTCGCGGCGGCAGCCGGTGCCGAGCGCGTCAACGCCGGCGACGTGACCGCGTTCATCACGAATTTGCAGGCGATGTTTCGTCATCGCACGGCGGCGATCGTCGCGCTGAAACGGTAGCCGGCCGGCGTCGCGGCGGCCGTCTGCGCATTGCCGCTCGACGGGACCGCCGCGAGCGCCAGCGCGAGCGCCGTCGTTGCCGCGGCCGCGCGAATCGCAGGTGTTGTCAGGTTGCGCGCGATGATCGCCGCGCACACGAGCGCCAGCGTCGCACACGCCGCGCCGCTCGCCGGTTCGCCGAGCACGAATTTGCCGATCGCGAAAAGCGTCCCGAACACGAGTCCGAGGCCCGCGATCCAGTCCACCAGCGCGATGCCGAGCGATTCGCCGGCTCCGGCGGTGGTCGCTAACCGGGCGATGGGTCTCCAGCCCGCGTCATTGGGTCGAACACGCTCGAAAAACCGAAGCAGGGTTTGCTCTGTTTCGGGCCGTGTCGCGAACGTCACGGCGATCCACCCGAGGGTCGTGACCACGACCGTGATCAGCAGCCGAACCGCGGTAGCGCGGTTGTCGTCGCCCGGCACGACGTTGAACGCGTAGAGTCCGCTGCCGACGACCGCGGAGATCGCCAGCGCCGCGATCTCGCTCCACGCGCTGATCCGCCACCAGTACCAGCGGAGAATCATCACGAGGCCGACGCCGGCGGTCATCGTCAGCATATACTTCCAGGCATCGCCGACCGAGTGCATCAACGGCGTGACGAGCGCGGCGAGGATGAGAGCGACGCCCGTCATCACGCGCGATACCGCGACGTAGTGCGACTCGCTCGCGCTCGTACGGATAAAGCGGCGATAGAGATCGTTGGTCAGATACGACGCGCCAAGGTTGAGCTGCGTCCCGATCGTGGACATGTAGGCGGCGAGAAATCCGGCCAGCATGAGACCGCGCAGCGACGCCGGCAGATGGTCGACCAGCGTCTGCACGTAGCCGAGTTCCGCGTCGAGTTTCCCGTCCGCGCCGATCACGCCGTGCGGGTAGAGTACGAGCGCGCATAACGCGACGATGATCCACGGCCACGGGCGTAACGCGTAGTGCGCGACGTTGAAGAACAGCGTCGCGAGCACGGCGTTCTTCTCGTCTTTGGACGCGAAGATCCGCTGCGCGATGTAGCTGCCGCCGCCCGGCTCCGCGCCCGGGTATGACGACGCCCACCACGCGACGCCGACGAAGACGAGAAAGGTCGTGAGCGGCATCCAGCTCGCGTCGCCCGACGGAAAGAACGCGAGGATCGAACCGCCGCCGGCGGCGTGGTGCGCGGCGTCGACGGTCGCCAGCCCGTCTTTGAGCGCGCCGATGCCGCCCACCGCCGCGACCGCCGCCACGGCCAACACGATCGCCATCGACATCTTCACGACGAACTGCAGCATGTCGGTCACGAGCACGGACCAGAGGCCGCCGATCGTCACGTACAGCGCCGTCAGAACGAGGCACACGTAGAGCGCGAGCAGGGTCGGAACGTGCAGCGTAAGCGAGAGAATCTTGACCATCGCGAGGTTCACCCAGCCCATGATGATCGTGTTGACAAGCACGCCTTGATATACGGCGCGAACGCCGCGCAGCCAGGTCGCCGCGCGCCCGCCGTAACGCAGCTCGATGAACTCGACGTCGGTCAATACGCCCGAACGGCGCCACAACGCCGCGAAGAAGAACACGGTGAGCAGTCCGCTCGCGGCCATATTCCACCACAGCCAATTTCCCGCGATCCCGTTCTGCGCGACGAATCCGGTCACGGCCAGCGGCGTGTCGACCGCGAACGTTGTCGCGACCATCGACGTTCCGGCCAGCCACCACGGCGCTTTGCGGCCGGAAAGGAAGAATTCGCCGACGTTGGCGGTCCGCCGCGCGTAGTAGAGTCCGATACCGAGATTGATCGCGAAAAACGCGACGACGACGCCGATATCGAGGCCGGTCAGGTGCATGGCCCGCGTTTCGTGGGCGCACAAGATCAGTCCGTTCTCGCCGTTCCGGCAAGACACTGCTCGTCATCGTTGCAAATGACGAGTCGTGACAACCGCTTCCGCGGTGCGAATCGTCGTCGCAACGCTCGTCTTCATGTGGACGCCGTCGCTTGCCGTCCAGGCATCGCCGGCGCTTGTTCCGCAACCGCGGTCGGTACAGCCGGCTCGCTGTGCGCGCGATCTCTCGTTGCACGCCGCGTTGCGTTTTCCGAGGGATGTCGATCCGGGCGGATTCGATATCGTGCGCGAGCGATGGACGGCGCTCGGCATTTCGCCGCCGGTCGTCGTACGCCGCGGTGCGACGGTCACGCTGGCGATCGGCGCCGTTGCCGGAGGTTCGGCGCGTCACGAACTCATCGTGCGCGACGGGCGCGTGCACGTCCGCGCTACAGATGCGGAAGCCGAATTCGACGCCCTGGCCACGCTCGCCCAACTGCCGGAAGCGGGCCGCGGTGGTTGGCGCATCGCGTGCATCGCGATCGCCGACCGGCCCGCGCTGCGTTGGCGGATCGTCTCGGACGACATCTCGCGCGGACCGTTTCCGACGATGGCGTATTTCAAAGCCCGTATCCGCGGGCTTGCGGCATTCAAGATCAATGGCTACTCGCCGTACGTGGAGCAGGTGTTCGCCGATCCGCAACATCCGATCGTGGCGTTCCCGGAGCGGCTCACCGCGGCCGAATTGCGCGAGCTCGCGGTCTACGCGCGCCGCTTCCACGTCGCGTTGATCCCGGAGCAGCAGACGTTCGCGCACATGCACGAGTCGCTCAAATATGAGCAGCTCGCACCGCTCGCGGAATTGCCGCACGGCTATCTGCTCGCTGAATCCGATCCGCGGACGTATGCCTATCTCGGACCGCTGATCCACGCGGAACTCGCGGCGGCGGGAGCGACGCCGTTCTTTCATATCGGCGCCGATGAGCCGCTCGACCTCGGACGCGGGCGAACGCCGCGTACCGCGCAGGTGTTCGCCGATCACGTCACGCGCGTCGCCGCGCTGCTCGGACCGCACGGGCCGGCGCCGATGATCTGGGACGACGCCGTGCAGAGCGATCCGTCGATCTTGCCGCTGCTGCCGGCGCGCACGACGATCGTCGCGTTTCACTACGGCGCTGAACCGTCGTTCGCCACGTATATTTCGAGGATCGTCGCAAGCGGACACGACGTGATGGTCTCTCCGGGCGCGAACAACTGGAACGAGATCTACGACGATCTGTCAACGGCCTACGCGAACGAGGCGCAGTTTCTCGCCGACGCGAAAGCCGCGCGCGATCCGCACGTGCTCGGAATGTTCGAGACAGTCTGGCACGACGACGGCGAGTCGTTGTACGAGGCGACGTGGGCGCCCGTCGCGTTCGCGGCGGCGAGCGCGTGGCAAAGTGGGCCGGTGGATCGTACGACGTGGCATGCGACGTTCGCGAGCGCGTTCTTCGGCCCGCGCGATGCAACGCGCTACGCACGTGACCTCGACGATCTGCAAGCGATTCGCGACGGACTGCACACGCCGCCCGAGACGGATCCGCCCGACTACCTGTTCTGGTCCGATCCGTTCGACGCGCGTATCCAAGCGCGTATGCAGAGGCTCGATCTTGCCGGCCTGCGACTCAGAGCCGAAGACGTGATGGATCATCTCGCACGTGCGCGGCCGCCCTTGCACCCGCAAGCCGCCGCGGTGATGCGATTGGCCGCGCTGCGTTACGACGCACTCGGCCGCCGGTATCAGATCGGCAAGGAGGCGCGCGACGATTACGACGACGCGCGCGCGCACGCGGCAGCCCACCAGGACGGCATCGTCTACCGCGGCCTCAACGTCGCGAAGTATCTGTGCTGGGAGCTTCGCGATGAGATGACGGCGCTCGCGCCGCTCTACGCCGCGGCGTGGGATGCGGAGAGCCGCCCCGCCGGTCGCGATCGCGTGCTGGTGCGCTACGCACGCGCAGCGCAGATCGCGGTCGGCGAAGCGGACCGGCTGTACGCGGCCGCGCGCGAAGACTACCTCCGCGGGGGCACGTTGCCGCCGTTCGACGATGCGATCGGGCCGACGCGTTGACCGGGATCGCGATCGTCCTCGTCTTCATCCTTCTCGCGGGTTTTATGGTCGCGCGGAAACTGCCGGCCCTGCTCGCCGTTCCGCTGATGGCGATCGCGATGACCGCGATCGCCGGCGCGGCGCCGGCGACGCTCGGCGACGTGATCGCGCGAGGCGTCGTGCAACTTGCGCCCGTGTACGCGACGGTGATCTTCGGCGCGTTGCTCAGCCGTGTCGTGCTGCAAACGGGGATCGCCGAGACGATCGTGACGTACGCGGCGGAATTCGGCGGCGACCGGCCGTTGGTGCTCGCGCTGATTTTATGCGCCGCGGTGGCACTATTGTTCACCTCGGTGACCGGCCTCGGCGCGATCATCATGATCGGCACCATCGTGTTGCCGGTGATGATGACCGTCGGCGTTCCGCGCACGACCGCGGCGACGCTCTTTCTGCTGGCCTTCGGTCTCGGCTACATCCTCAACATCGCGCAGTGGAAGTTCTATCGCGACGTGTTCGGTGTCGGCCAGCCGGAACTGCAATCCTACATCTATGTGCTCTTCGCGATCGACGCGCTTGTGCTCGTTGCGTTCGCGCTGGTTCGCGCGCGCACGACGCGCGACTACGCGACGTTTGCGATCGCCGGCGAGGGACCGCGGAAGCGCGCGAACGTCGCGGCCCTGCTCACGCCGGTTTTGCCGCTTGTCCTCTTCGCGGGCTTCCGCGTCGATGCGATCGTCGCGTTTCTGTTCTCCGCACTCTACGGTGTCCTCGTTACGCGGCCGCGCGCGATCGCGGCGACGCTCAGCTCGGCGTGGATCCGCGGTGTCGAAGACGTCGCGCCGGCCGTCATCCTGATGATGGGGATTGGGATGTTGCTCGTCGCGGCGAAGACGCCGGTCGTGCAAGCGGCCGTGACGCCGGTGATCGCGGCGCTCGCGCCGCGCACGCCGCTCGCGTACATCGTCGTGTTCGGATTATTGAGCCCGCTTGCACTCTATCGCGGGCCGCTCAATCCGCTCGGCGTCGGCATCGGCGTCTACAGCGTCCTGGCGGCGCTGCACGCGTTGCCCCCGGTCGCGCTGGTTGCCGCGGTGATGGCGGTCGTGCAAGTGCAGAACGTGTGCGATCCGACGAACACGCAAAACGTTTGGGTCGCGAACTTCACCGGCGTCGGTGTCGAGCGCATCACGCGGCTCGTGCTGCCGTACCAAGTCGTCGTGGCGACGCTCGCCGTCACCTGTGTCGTCGTCTTCGGACGTTCGCTCTTTGCGACGGCGCCGTTCGCACCGGCGGCACCGGCGAGCGCCGCGACATCGGCGCGGCTAGGCGCGAGCACAGCGAGCGCGGACACGATCGCCGTCGAGGCGGCGACGCCGGACGCGAGCGCTGCCGCCGACGCGATCGCGGCAGCGCTCGATCGCAGTTGGGCGCACGGCTTTCACGCCTTACGGATCGCGCGCATCGATTCGGCGGCAGCGTGCACCGACGTTCCGTTCGCGAGCGCCATGCGCGTGTCGACCGAACGGATCGGCAGCGTGCTCGACGTCGGCATCGTGCTCACGGACTGCGCGGGATGGAACGTCGATCAATGGCACGAGCAGGGCGGCGATCCGGCGCAACTCGCGCTCGCCGCGCTCTTCCGGGTGCGCATGTGGATGAACGAACGCCCGGACTTTGCCGCCAACGTGCTCGAACGCGGGATCGCCTACGATCCGGCCACGCCGGCGCCCACGTATTTCTTCACGCTCTTCAAGACGAGCGACGGCTACATGCGCGCGCTCGCGCGGCCCGGCGGCCCGGCATGGAACGCGGGTTTGCGCACCGGCGACATCATCGACAAAGTCGACGGGCGTTTCTGGTGGGAGTACGGGACGTACCAGACGCAGCTGCGCGCCTATGACGGCCAGCCGCACACCTTCGATGTAACGCGTGGCCCCCGGCATGACATCCACATTGTGCTCGGCGCACCCTATCGGGGTTGACATTCGTGTATCGTCGCTTTATCGTACTAGCACAATAGTACAACAGTACGTTTAATTCGCCGAGGACAACTCCATGAACGCACCGCACCGCCCGTTCGACTCGATCGTCCCGCCCGCTCCTCCGGCCGACCGCCGCCCGACGGTCATCCGCTCCACCGTCCGCGACCGCGATCAGATTTTCCGCGGCTGGGGCCCCTCGATTTAGGGACCATGCCGGCCGTTTTCACGGTCGATCCGCGCAGCGGCGTCCCGCTCTATCTGCAGCTCATCGAGCAGATCACCCGAGCGGTCGCGCTGGGCAGTCTTGCTTCCGGCGAACAACTGCCGACCGTGAAGGCGCTCGCGCTGAATCTGACCATCAACCCGAATACCGTCGCGCGCGTCTACCGTGAACTCGAACGCGACGGCGTCATCGAAACGAGCCCGGGGCGCGGCTCTTTTGTACGCTCGAACGGCAGTGCCGGCGACACGCGCCGCGCGGTCGCCGACATCGCGCTCGCTGCGCTCGAGTCCGCGATTCGCGATGCGAAATCGCTCGGGCTGAGCCGGCCCGACGTCGAGGAGCTGTTTGCGCGCTCGGTCGAGCGCTGGTACCCACCGGAGGAGGATGCATGACCGCGGCTATCAGCCTGAAGGGCCTCACGAAACGCTACCATGCGTTCACGGCCCTCGACGACATGACGCTCGACGTCGAGCCGGGCTCGATCTGCGGATTGCTCGGACCAAACGGCGCCGGGAAGACGACGGCCTTCAAGTGCCTCCTCGGTTTTGTGCGACCGACGTCGGGCACGGTCGCGATTAAAGGCAAGCCGATCGCACCGGCAACGTTCGAACGTCTCGCGTTCGTCCCCGAGCGTGCGATCCTGTGGGATCAACTCACGGTTGCCGAGCACCTCGACGTCTATCGTCGCACGTATCGCTCGTTCGACGCCGCCCGCGCGCGCGAACTGCTCGCGCTCTTTTCGCTCGACCCGAACAAGCCGGCGCGACGTCTCTCAAAGGGCATGCGATCCGCGCTCTCGCTTTCGCTCGCGTTCTCGATTCGGCCGAGCGTGTTGATCCTCGACGAGCCGTCCAGCGGTCTCGATCCGCTGCATCAACGTCACGTGCTCGATCTGATGATCGACGCGGCGGCGAACGGATCGACGATTCTGTTCTCATCTCACAACGTCGGTCAAGTCGAACGCGCCGCCGATCGCGTCGCGATTCTCAACAAAGGGCGTCTGATCGTGAGCCGCACGATCGACGAGTTGAAAACCGATGAGAAGATTATCGAAGCCACCTTCGCCGGCGCACCGCCGGATCTCAACGGGCTCGCCGACGATCCGCGGATCGTGCGCATCGAAGCGGTCGGCGGCACGCTACGCGCCGTGACGCGCGGCGGAAGCGACGAGATTGCCCAACGCATCTTCGCGTTGCAGCCGAAGAGCATTCGCACGATCGACCTCAACCTCGAAGAGATTTTTCTCAACGCCGTCGCGGGAGACCAACGCTAATGGAACTCGTCGAAGTCATCCGGCTCCGCCGTTGGACGATCTGGTTTGCGGCGATCGTGCTGTTGACCGGCATCGTCATCTCGCTGAGCGCTCAGCATGCGGTCGTGCACCTGAATGAAGCGAAAGTCAACGCCGTGATTCCGCTGAACATCCTTCCGCCGATCGCCATGTTTCTCGCGATGATCTTTGCAACGTCCGCCGGACTTTCGCTCAGCCGCGAGTCGGAGACGCGCGCGCTCTCGTGGACGAAACCGCTCGCGCGAGCAGCGGTCGCGCTCCGCATCATGGCAGTCGACGCAGCGGCGGTCGTGCTCGTGTTCGCGTTCGCGTTGCTGGTCGCGATCGGCGTCGTCATCACCGCGCACGGAACGCTGGTGAGTGGCCCCGGCGATTTCTTCGCCGTTGTCGTGCTCTCGGTCGGCGTGACGCTGATGTGGTACGCCTTGCTGGAACTGATTTCGGCGAGCGTGCCGTCCGTCGGACGAAACATCGTGGGGTTTATCTGGCCCGTTGCGATCTTCTTCAGCGTTATCAACGCGTCCGTGAACGGCGTGCTCGGCATGATCGTACGCGTCGTCAACGTGTTCAATCCGCTCGCCTATTTGAACGGCGTTTCCGCGTCGGCCGCGGCGAGCGACAGCGCGTTCGGGTCGTATTGGCAGAGCCCGCTCGAGGTGCGGGCGGCACTCGTCTGGGTGTTGGCGATTGCGGTCGCATCGGCGGCGGTCGCCCTCTGGACGCGGCGGGAGGCGTAGCGCGATGGAATGGATCGGGACGGGTTTCGTTTTAACGATCGGCGGCATCCGGCTACGCGTGCGCATCGCGCTCGAAGATACGCCTGACGAACGGCTAAGGAGACCGGCATGCACTCCAACGACGCGCGTATCGCCTACGTCCGCTCGAACCACGAGCGATATCTCGAAGAACTGACTGCTTGGATCGCGTGTCCGTCGATCAGTGCGCAGCCCGCGCATGCCGCCGACGTCCGCGCGTCGGCCGAAACGGCGGCGGCGCGACTGCGCCGCGCGGGCCTTTCCGGCGCGGTGCTCGAGACCGACGGACACCCGATTGCCTACGGCGAGTGGCTCGGCGCGCCCGGTGCGCCGACGATCCTGATCTACGGACATCATGACGTGCAGCCGGCCGATCCGTTCGAACTCTGGACGTCGCCGCCGTTCGACGCTGCGGTGCGCGACGGCAAAATTTACGGTCGGGGAAGCGTCGACGATAAAGGCCAGGTGCTCATGCACGTCGCCGCGCTGGAAGCGCACCTCCATATTGACGGCCGGCTTCCGCTCAACGTGAAAGTCGTCGTCGAAGGCGAAGAAGAGATCGGCTCGCCGAACTTCGAGTCGTTCCTCGCGCGCGAGCGTGACCGCGTCGCCTGCGATGTCGTCGTCGTCTCCGACACCGCGGTTTTTGCCGAAGACGTACCGTCGTTGACGGTTTCGCTACGCGGTCTCGTGCATTGGGAAATCACCGTGCGCGGGCCGCAGAGCGATCTGCACTCGGGCTACTACGGCGGCATCGTGCGCAACCCGCTTGAGGCGCTCGCGCAGATGCTGGCGTCGCTCAAAGACGCGTCGGGTCGCGTCGTCGTGCCCGGCTTCTACGACGGCGTTCGAGCGTTAACCGAGGCCGAACGGACCGTGTACGCGCGCTTGCCGTACGACGCCGCCGCCGAAGCGCGCGCGCTCGGCGTCGATACACTCGCGGGCGGCGAACGAAACTTTACGCCGCTCGAGCGTGCGTGGAGCCGGCCGACACTCGAGATCAACGGTATGTATGGCGGTTATCAAGGCGACGGCGGGAAAACGATCGTGCCGTCGTTCGCGCGCGCGAAGATTTCGGCCCGGCTCGTGCCCGCGCAAGATCCTGCGCACGTGAAGCGCGCCGTCATCGAGCACTTGCTGCGCGTCGCGCCGCAGGGCGTGCGCGTCGAGGTCAGCGGCGAGGGCGACACGCGTGCCGTCGAGACGTCGCAGGATCATCCGGCCGTTCTGGCTGCTGCGCGCGCGATGCAACGCGGCTTCGGGAAGCCGCCCGTCTTCATCGGAAACGGCGGCACGATCGGTCCGGTGACGTCGTTCGATCGAATCCTCGGTTTACCGCAAGTGCTGATCGGCGTTGGCCTGCCCGACGACGCGATTCATGCGCCGAACGAGAAATTCGACCTCGCGCAATTCTTCGGCGGCATCGAAACGATGACGTACTTGTACGACGAACTCGCCGTCGCCCTCGCTGGGACGGTCGCGGTGTGAATTTCACCGACCGCTTCTCGATGCGCGCCGGCGCCTACGTCACAAGCCGGCCGTCGTATCCGCCGGCCTCGATCGACGCGATCCTCGAGGGCCTCGCGGACCCTCGATCGCTCGTCGTCGCCGACCTCGGCGCCGGCACCGGCATATCGTCGCGTTTGATCGCGAGCCGCGGACCACGCGTGCTCGCGATCGAGCCGAACGCGAAGATGCGCGACGCAGCCGAGCCGGGCGCGCGCGTGTCCTGGATCGACGGTACGGCCGAAGCAACGACGCTCGACGCGACGTCGGTCGACGCGGCCGTCGCGTTTCAGGCCTGGCATTGGGTCGATCATCCGGCCGGCATCGCGGAAATGCGACGCATCGTGCGCTCCGGTGGACGGATCGCCGTCGTCTACAACGAGCGCGACGAAACCGACGCCTTCACGCTGGCGTTCGGCGAGATCGTGCGGCAATTCGCACAGGATCGCACCGAGGCCCGGCGAGCCGATGCGATTGCCGCGTTCGCCGCCGTCGATCCGGCACGAACGCAGCGTTTCGCATTTTCGAACGGCCACGAACTCGATCGCGACGGCGTGCACCAACGTGCGCGTAGTTCGTCGTACCTGCCGCAAACGGGCGACGCCGCGACCGCGATGCATCGCGCGATCGACGAACTGGTCGACCGGTTCGGCGGCGCCCCGTATGACATGCGGCTGGTGACGCTCGTGGTACGCGTCGACGTCGTATAGGGTTCGGGTCGGCATCGATGTCGGCGGCACGTTCACCGACGTCGTCGCCGTCGACGCTGCGACGCGCGCGCTCGTCGCCGCCGTAAAGGTGCCGACGACGCACGATCACCCCGACGGCGTCGCAGCGGGAATCGTCGCGGGACTCGAACGGCTGATGCGCGAGAATGCGATCGACCCCGGCGACGTGGCGTTCATCGCGCACTCGACCACGCAGGCAACGAACGCGCTGTTGGAAGGGGACGTCGCGCGGGTCGGCATCGTGTGCTTCGGGTCGCGGTTCGCACGCGCATCGATGCGGTTCGCGCCGATCCCGCTCGGTGCAGGCCTACAGTTGAGCGCGACATACCTCGACGCGAACGCCGCCGACGGCGAGCGAATCTTCGACCGCGCGCGCGCGGCACACGTCGAAGCGCTCGTCGCAAGCGATGCGTTCTCCGTCGACCGTCCCCAACGCGAACAGGCCTTCGTCGAACGGGCGCGTGAGCTCGGGTTTGCCGCGACCTGCGGCAGCGACGTCTCGACGATGTACGGATTGCGGGCGCGCACGCGCACGGCCGCGCTCAACGCGGCGATTCTCCCGCGGATGCTGCGCACGTCGCGCGTCACGCTGCGCGCGGTCGCCGACGCCAGCATTCCGGCGCCGCTGATGATCATGCGTTCCGACGGCGGCGTGATGGACGTCGCTGAAGTCGAACGGCGGCCGATTCTGACGATGCTCTCGGGACCCGCCGCCGGGATCGCGGGCGCGCTCTTCCACGAAAACATCACCGACGGCATCTTCATCGAAGTCGGCGGCACGAGCGCCGATTGCTCGGTTATCCGGCGCGGCCGGCCACAGGTGCGGCCGGCGCGGATCGGCGGACATCGAACGTTGTTGCGAACGCTCGACGTGCGCACGCTCGGAGTCGCGGGCGGGTCGCTCGCGCACGTCACCGGCGGACGGATCGCGGCAGTCGGGCCGCGCTCGGCGCACATCGCCGGGTACCGCTACGCTGCGTTTTGCGACGTCGCGCAAATCGACCGCGCGACCGTTGCGCTCGACGACGGCGTCGTGGCGCTGCACGACGGTGACGTTCGCATCGCGATCACGCCGACGTGCGCGGCGAACACGCTCGGCGTCGTACCGGCGTCTGCGTTCGCCCGCGGCGATGCGGTTGCGGCGCGGCGTGCGTGCGAGCGCGCCGGCGCCGTCCTCGGCCTCGACGCCGACGCGCTCGCGCGCGCAATCCTCGATCGAACGACGGCGACGCTGCGTGCGGCGATCGACGAATTGATCGCCGACTACGAACTCGATCGCACCGCGATCGTGCTGGTCGGCGGCGGGGGCGGCGCGGCATCGCTGGTTCCCTACGCGGCGGCGGCGCTCGGATTCGATCACCGCATCGCGCGCAATGCCGAGGTGATTTCGCCGCTCGGTGTGGCGCTCGCGCTCGTGCGCGACGTCGTCGAGCGGACCATCGTCGACCCGACACCCGCCGATCTGGTGCGCATTCGCCGCGAGGCGATCGACGCCGCGATTCGCAGCGGTGCGGCAGCCGACCGCGTCGAGGTCGTCGTCGATATCGACCGCGCGCGCAATCGCGTACGTGCGACCGCGTCGGGCGTCACCGCGCTCGTTGAAGGGGCGAACGTCGCACTGACGCTCGCCGGCGATGAGGAGCGGCTCGCTGCCGCTGAACGAGCGGTGCGCGGCAACGGTCCCGCACGGATCGCAGTGCGAACGCCGTCGTTTGTGCTCGTTTCGATTGGAACGACGATCGCGGTTGTCGACGACCGCGCCGTCGTTCGCATCGTCGCGCCGGGCGGCATCGGGTATGCGACGTCGCGCGAGCATTGCGCCGCAACGGTGCGCGCGGTCCTCGAGGAGCACACCGCGTACGGCGACGTGGGACGCGTGCTGCCGGACCTCTGGCTGCTCGTCGGGGCGCGAACGGTCGAACTGGCCGGTCTCATCGACGCGGAGAGCGCCCTCGCGCTGCTCGCCGATGACGTGGCAGGCAGCACAGACGACGAATCGCTCGCGATCGTCGCGATCCCGCGTCGCGCGTGATCGGCCGGCTCGCGTCGCTCAGCGTTCTCCGGCGCGCATGACGTCGGCGGTATGTTCGCCGAGCGTCGGAGCGGGGCGTCGCGGCGTAATGCGCCGGCCGTCGACGTGGATCGGCGAGTGGATTGCGGTGACGGGGCCCTCGGCGGGGTGCTCGACGACGAACATGCTCTCGAGCGCCGCGACTTGCGGATCGTCGAGCACCTCCGAGATGTCGTTGACGGACGCGTATGGCACGTCGGCGCGTTCGAGCCGGACGAGCCATTCGGAACGCGGTTTCGTCACCATGCGCTCGGCGATCAGCGCGCGTAGCGTGAGATAATTCGTGAGGCGGTCCATCCGTGTCGCAAATCGCGCATCGTCGCCGAGGGTCGGCAGTTCGACCGCGTCGAGCAGTCCGCGCCAGAACTTATCGAGCGAGGAGAGATGGACGGCGACGAGTTTTCCATCGGAGCAGCGAAATGCAAACGACTGCGATGCGGCGACGCGCGTATACGGGCCGAGCGTCATTCCAAGTCGGGTGACGTTCGCGAACGCGTCGGCGACGAACGCCATCGACGCTTCGAGCATGTTCACCTCGAGCCGGCGCCCTCGGCCGGTGCGCTCGCGTTCGATGAGCGCGCCGAGCACGCCGTAGGATGCGTACATCCCCGTCACGTTGTCGGAAATCGTCGGACCGGTGAGGTCGGGTTCTTCCGGATCGAGATAGAGGCTGCTGATGCCGCTGAGCGCCTGCGCAACGGCATCGAACGCCGGACGGTCGCGATACGGCCCGGTCGCACCGAAGCCGGTGATGGAACAGTGGATGAGCCGCGGAAAGCGAGCGCGCAGTTCGCCTGGATCGAGCCCGATGCGGGGCAACACGTTCGGGCGCACGTTGTCGATAAAAACGTCGCTGGTCGCGAGCAACGCGCGCAGTGCGTCCTGGTCCGCCGCGTTCGCAAGGTCCAGCACGACACTACGCTTGTTTCGATTGTAGGCGATGAAGTGCGGGCTGTACGCGCCGCCGCGAAAGCTGCGAAACGGATCGCCGTCCGGACGCTCGATCTTGACCACGTCGGCGCCGAGGTCCGCGAGCAGCATCGCGGCCAGCGGAGCAGTGATCGTCGTTCCGAGTTCGACGACCCGAATACCGTCCAGCATGGTCACGCTCCGCGCGCCTCGCTCGCGTCTGCTTCGAGATTCGTTCGCACCTGCGCGAGCATCGTACGAAAAAGTGCGACATCGGCTGGGGCGAACCCGCGTAGCGCCCCGGTCGAGAGTTCGTGCGCGAAATGGAGTAGACGCTTGCGCATCGCTTTGCCCTTCGCCGTGAGAAAGATCCGTGCCATACGGCGATCCTCGTTCGTGCGGACGCGCTTGACGAGTCCGCGCTTCACGAGCGCGTCGAGCGTCGCGACGGTCGCCGGTTGCGTCGTTTCCAGACGCTCGCTCAATTCGCGTTGATTGATGCCTTCGGCGTCCCACAAATGACGAAGCAAGAAGAAGTGCGTGAGCGTGAGTCCGAGCGGTTCGATGCGCGCCTTCAACACGGAGAGCAAGACGCGCGAGGTCTCGCGCAGTTCGTAACTGAAGCGTAGTTCGGCGGCGAAGCGCAGATCGTCAGCTGCATCCGCCTGCGGGTCAACCGGCATACGTCTTGAGCACGTGACGTGCGACCGTCATCTTCAGGATTTCCGTCGGCCCTTCCGTGATGGTGAAGCTGCGCTGATCGCGCCAGAACGTTTCGATCGGAAAATCCGTCGTGAGTCCGTTCCCGCCGTGGATTTGCAAGCAGCGGTCGACGGCCCGGAAGGAGGCCTCGTCGCCGAAATATTTGCACAGGTACGAGTCGGTGCGCACGTCTTCGCCGCGATCGTACCGCGCGGCCGTCTGAAACGTCATGAGTCGCAGCTGGCGCATTTCGAGATACGTGTCGGCAAGCATCCATTGGATCGCCTGGCGTTCGGCGAGCGCGGATCCGAACGTGCGGCGTTTGATCGCATATGCCGTTCCTAGTTGCAGGCAGCGGTCCATCACGCCGATCGCGCGCGCCGAATGCCGAAGAACGCGGCCTTCGGTGATCCACGACTGCGCGTAGGCGAAGCCCGCGCCTTCGTCGCCGATGCGATTGGCGACGGGAACGCGCACCTTCTCGAACGCGATTTCGAACGGACGGTCGCGCATCATCGTCTCGATCTGCCGAACGATGCGCACGCCCGGCGTATCGACCGGGACGACGAACGCCGTGATGCCGCGCGCGCCCTTCGCCGGATCGGTCGACGCGAAGACCTGAATGATATCGGCCTCGTCGGCGAATCCGATGAAGCGCTTGACGCCGTCGATCACGTAGTCGTCTCCCTCGCGGATCGCGGTCGTCGTCATCGCCGCCGGATCGCCGCCGGCATCGGGCTCCGTCTGCGCGAAGCAGGTTATCATCTCGCCGCGCAGCACCGGCTCGAGAAAACGCCCGCGCGCTTCGCCGTCGAGACGGAAGAGAATCGGACTGACTTCCGGGCCCATCACCCCACGATTGCGCGGCGGGAGCGCGATCGTCCGGCCGAGCTGTTCGAAGATGACGGAGCGCGCGAGCAATCCGTATCCCGGGCCGCCGAATTCTGCCGGAACGTTGATGTTCCAGACGCCGTGGGCGCGCGCAGCGGCTTCGAGCGCGGTGCGCGTCGGTCCGTCGAGGCGATGGCCTTGCGAGGCGAGTTCGCGTTCGACCGGGATGAGCGACTCATCGACGAACCGGCGCGCGCGGTCGCGCAAGTCCACAAGTTCCGGCGTGAGTTCGAACTCCATAAAAGGTGTTAGACCGGGTTCCCCGCCGAGCCGCTGACCGGCACGAACGTTTTCGTCTTCGCGTCCCACCGCACGACGATGCAATCTTTCAGATTGAGACCGCGCTGGTTACCGAGGCGGAAGTCGTAAAAACCATTGATTCCGGCATAGCCGTGCAGCGCTTCGAGCGCGTCGTGCAGTTGCGTCGCGTTCGCGCCGTCGGGCAGCGTGCGTAGAATCGAGACGACGATCGTGAGCGGATCCCACGCCCCGCTGGCACCGATGTCCGGCCGCGCGCCCTCGGCCTCGTAGGCGTGGTACATCGTCGTCATTGCCGCTTTCACCGGGCCCGGCCGCACTTGCCGGTATGCCGGCCACTTCATGGCATACTGGTAGTACTCGCGCGGCAGGATCGATGCCCACTGCTCCATCGCCGCGTAACTTTGGTTACCGTTCGCACCGACGACGGGGAGATCGACGCCGGCATCTTTGAGCGCCCGATATTCGGTCCCGGTGGCGGCGCCGGTTCCCCACGCCATCACGACGTCGGGGCGGCTTTCTTTGACCTTCGCCACCTGCGCGGCGATGCTGATGTCGCTCGGTGAGAATCGTTCGAATGACACGATTTGCAGCGCACGATTTTCGGGCATGGCAAGCAGTTGATGGATCACGCGGTCGAATTCTTGGCCGGTCGCGTCCGTCGGCGCGAGGATGCCGAGCCGTGTCCAATGCCGCGAGCGCATAAAATTGACGAGCGCGTGCGTTTCGTCTTCGGATGAACCGCTCGTGGAGAACGCGTAGCTGCCGGGGCCCGGATAGAGCGCCGGGCTCAGACAGTAGAAAAGCGGACCGTTCGCGACGAGCGGAACGACCGCCCGGCACATCGCGACCGGTCCGCCGTCGAGAAGGACGGGAACGTGCCGCGCGATGAGCGGGCTGGCCAACTGAACGTCGATTTGCGGACTGGACTGGTCGTCGAAGATCACGAGTTTCAACGGGTGTCCGTGGATGCCGCCGCTCGCATTGGTCTGTTTTTCAACGATCTTCATCGCTTGCAACAGTGCACCGCCGAGGAACGCTGCCGATCCGGTCAGCGGCATGATCGCGTTGATCTCGTAGGGCTCGTTCTCCGCAGCCGCGGCGGGCCGCGTCGCTTGCACGAGTGACCCGATTGCCAACGCGAGAAACGTCGCTCGCACGATCGATCGGAACATATCTCCCACCACTTCCCGCGCTTACAATTTCGTGTTCGACTCGAGGCCGGGACGATATTCGCCTTTGAGAAAATCGCCGATTCCGGTAACGAGGTACGCGCCGTTTTGATTTTTCGAAAGCAGACCTTCGCGCGCTTGAGTGTAGGCGATTGAGGCTTCCCAGCCCATGTCGAGCGAGTGGCGGTAGCCCTCTTTGGTCGCGGTGAGCGCTTCGGCATTTTTCTGCGCGAGTTCACGCGCGAGCGCCATGACGTTGTCGCGAAGTTCGTCGAGCGGCACCGAATAGTTGATGAAGCCGATCTCCGCGGCCCGCCGGCCGTCGAACGGACGCCCCGTGAGTCCGTAGAAGAGCGCGTCGCGCGGACGCATTAAATTCGCGAGCGACTTGCTGACCGAACCGCCCGGAAACAAGCCGAAGTTCACTTCGGAAAGACCGAATGTGGCGTCGTGCGCGGCTACCGCGAGGTCGCAGCCTTCGACGATCGAGAACGCGCCGCCGAAGCAGAAGCCGTTCACCATGGCGATTGTCGGCTTCGGAAAATACCGCAGCGTGCGGCCGCGCCATTCCGTGGCGAGGCGATAGATTCGATCGTAATCGGCCGGCTTGTCTTTGAGCTCGGTGAAGAATCCCTTGAGGTCCATGCCGGCGCAAAATGCAACACCCGCTCCGGTGATAACGATGACGTTCGCCGCGGATTCATAGCGCAGCCGCTCGAGCGCGTCGACGACGTCGAGGTGCAGTTGCGGACTCATCGCGTTGCGCTTGTCCGGCCGGTTCAACGTGAGAACGGCGATGCCGTCGGTGATGTCGACCGCGATGGTCGCATAGGCGTATCCGGACATACCTACTCCTCACCCCGCGTGGGTCTATCATGGGATAAGTAATTAAGATAATTAAGTTTATGCGATAGTATCGCGTTGGAAAGCGCGTGTCAATCCGTCTTGCGCGCCAGATACAGTCCGCGATAAAACAGATCCGAGCGTTCGTCCCGGGGGCGTAATCCGGCGGCTTCGAACGCAGCGTGGTACTGGTCGTTGGTGAAGAGCTGCAGGCGGTGCGTTTCGGTGAAGCCGGAGACGCCGCTCGCTTCGCCGACGAGGTACTCGAACCGAATGACCGACGTCGAATCGTAGCGCTCGCTCGTGCTGATCCGCGCGATCTTGAGATTGGGCTGATCGACGAACGACGCGTCGATCGTGCCCGCGCGCCAATCCTCCGGATGGAGCCAGGGTTCGACGATGACGAGCCCGCCGTCGCCGACTGCAGCGGCAAAGTGCGCGATCGTCGTACGCAGTTCGGCTTCGTCTTCGACGTAGCCGATCGAACCGAACAGACAGATTAGCGCGTCGAACGGGACCTCGACGGTCAAGGTCTGCATGCGCGCAACGTGCAGCGGCACGTCGCCGAGACGCTCTTTGGCGATCGCGATCATCGCGGGATCGGCGTCGACGCCCGCCACATCGAAGTGCCGATGGAGGTAGCGCAGGTGCGCGCCGGTGCCGCACGCGACGTCGAGGATGCGTTTCGCGCGCGGGTTTGCGGCCCCGATCGCCGCACGAAGCCACGCCGCCTCCGCTGCGTAATCTTTACCGCGCGCGTCGTAGATCGCCTCGTAAAAAGCCTGCGACTTCGTAAACACGCTCGCCGTGTTCGTTGACGGCGTCGCCGGGACCGTTGCCGAAGAACGCGTTCGTGCGCGACTTCGATGTGCTGGTCGTGGGGGGCGGGAACGCCGGCTGCGCTGCTGCGCTCGCTGCCGCGCGGTCGGGCGCGCGCACGCTGCTCGTCGAACGCTACGGCTTTCTCGGCGGAACGGCGACGGCGGCGATGGTCGGTCCGTGGATGACGTTCCATGCGGGGACCGAGCGAATCGTCGGCGGCATCGCCGAAGAGATCGTGCAACGGCTCGTCGCGATGGGCGGCTCACCGGGTCACATCCCGGATGCATCCGATTACGTTCCGACGATCACGCCGTTCGATCCGGAACTGCACAAGGCGTTGCTCTTCGAGATGATGCGTGAAGCGAACGTGCAGTTACTGCTGCACGCGCTCTTCGTCGACGCGCTTCGCGATCCGCACGGCAACGTTCGCGGCGCGCGCTTCGCGACCGTCGCGGGGCCGCGCAACGTGCGCGCGAAACGCACGATCGACGCGACGGCCGATGCCTTCGTCGCCGCGGCGGCGGGTTGCGCGATGATGCAGGGCGACGAACGCGGGCGCGTCCAACCGGCGAGTTTGATGTTTCGCTTGAGCCACGTCGATCTCAACTTGCTCGCGGCGTACGTGCGCAAACGTCCCGATCAATTGCGCTCTTCGCTCAAGACGCACCAGCGCTCCGCCGACAATCTCACCGCGGTGGCCGGCCTCTACGAGCTGTGGCGCGCCGCGCAGGCCGACGGCGTCAACGTCCCGCGGGAACTCGTTTCGTTTTTCATCTCACCGTATCCCGATGAGGTAACGGTCAACATGACGCGCGTCGTCGACATCGATCCGCTCGATCCCGACGACCTCACCCGCGCCGAAATCGAAGGGCGCGCACAGACGATGCGTCTGGTCGCATTTTTTCGCGAACGCGTGCCGGGATTTCAGCGGGCGCGCATCGCCGCGACCGCCACGCAAATCGGCATTCGCGAATCCCGCCGAATCGTCGGCGAGTATACGCTCACCGCCGCGGACGTGCTCGAAGCGCGCATGTTCGACGACGGCGTCGCGCGCAGCGCATATCCGATCGACATCCACAATCCGAGCGGCACCGGCACGACGACACAGCGACTTCCGCCGGGCGCGTCGTACGAGATTCCGTATCGTTGCCTCGTTCCGCTCGAGATCGACGATCTGCTCGTCGCGGGGCGCTGCATCTCGACGACGCACGAGGCGCTCGCGTCGACGCGGCTCACGCCGACGGTGATGACGCTTGGCCAGGCGGCCGGCACCGCGGCGGCGCTCTCGCTCTTCGACGGCGTCACCCCGCGTGCGCTGGGTGCGGTGCGGCTGCGGGCCCGGCTGATCGCCGACGGCGTCGACTTGCGCCGGCCGAATCTCGCGCGTGCATGATCCGCGCACCGTCGCGCGAACGTACGGCGTCGCGATCGAACTCGCCGATCTCGGCACTTGGGGCGACGCCGTGCTCGTCTCGGAATACGATCCCGACGGTCCCGTCATGCGGATCAACACGCGCGCGTTGCCGCACGGGTCATCGTGCGCCGTGCGCGATCACGTCGACGCGGCGATCGAACACGAGCTCTACCATCATCGGGAAGCGATCGGCGAGTTCCCGCGCGTTCGTGCCCCGGCAGCGCGCGAGCGGTCGGCTGCCGAACACCGGGTTGGAACATCGGGTTGAATGAGGAACGGCGTTTGAATTTCGTTGCCGGCATCGACGGCGGGCAATCGTCTACCGTCGCCGTCATCGTCGATGCCGCCGGTATCGTCCGCGGGCGTGGAACCGCCGGCCCGAGCGATCACGTCGGGCAGCCCTCCGATTCACGCCGCGCAGCGACGGCGTGCGAGCTCGCCGTGCGCAACGCGCTCGCGGCGGGTCGCCTTCCCGAGCAGACGCCGCTCGAGGCCGTCGTCATCGGAATGAGCGGGTACGAAGGCGTTTGGCATGGGCGCGAACCGGTGTTCGAGAGCCCGCGCGTGCGCTACGTGCACGATGCGCCGGCGGCCTTGGCCGGCGCAATCGAGCAGCGTCCCGCCGGTGTCGTGATCGCCGGCACGGGGTCGATCGGCTACGGTGAAACGGCCGCCGGCGCGGCCGTGCGGACCGGCGGATACGGATACCTCTTCGGCGATGCGGGCAGCGCGTTCGCGATTGCGCGCGCAGCCCTCGCGGCCGCCATGCACGCCGAGGACCACGCAATGCGCAACGATCTCGGCGCGGCGGCGCTTGCGTTCTTCGACGTTCCGGACATGCGCGCGTTCGTACGAGCCGTCTCGCTCGATCAGATCGACCGGCCGCATATCGCCGGCTTTGCGCGAGTCGTTCTCGATGCGGCACGTCTCGGCGACGCCGAGGCGGTGGCGCTCGTCGAGGACGCCGCGAATTCGCTGGCCGATCTGGCGCGGGTCGTCGCGACGCGCATCGGCGGCGGAAGCGGTGCAACGCCTGTTGCGCTGGTCGGTGGAGTCGCAGAGAACCCCCTCGTTCTCGCTGCGGTGCGGGCGCGTCTCGGCCACGCATCGGCCGCAACCGTCGTTGTCGCCGCGCACGAACCGGCGGTGGGTGCCGCGCTCCTGGCATTTGACGACGCACGCCTGCAGCGACCACGCATCCGGCTCGCATCGGCATGATCCTCGACCGACTTCGCGGCAGCCTGATCGTCTCGATTCAGCCGGAGGCCGCTTCGGTGCTCAACACGCCCGCGACCGTCGCGCTCCTCGCGCGATGCGTCGTCGCCAACGGCGCGGCCGGCGTTCGGATTGAGGGCGGCGAACGCATCGCGGCCGTCCGCGCGGCGGTCGACGCGCCGATTCTCGGCCTCGTGAAGCGAGCCTATCCGGGCATCGGTCCGTCTATCACGCCGACCGCGCGTGAGATCGACGAGATCGTCACCGCGGGCGCCGACATCGTCGCGTTCGACGCCACGTTTCGTGCGCGACCGAACGGTGACGATGTCAGCGCGATGATCGACGCGATTCACCGGCGCGCTGCGCTTGCCATGGCCGATTGTGCGACGGCGGACGAAATGCGTTCCGCCGCTTTTGCGGGCGCCGACATCGTTGCGACGACGCTCTGCGGGTACACGGACGACACGCGTTCGTGGGAACTGCCGGCGATTGATTTGGTCCAAGAATGCGCGACGTCGCATCCATTCGTCATCCTCGAAGGCGGCGTCGCTGATCCGGCGGCGGCGCACGCCGGTCGTGCGGCTGGTGCGAGCGCGGTCGTGATCGGGACGGCGATTTCCAACCTCGATGCGATCGTACGTCGTTTCGCGACAGAAGTCCGCGCATCGAATTAAACTCCCCCGTACAGTCAGGAAGTCAATGAGGACCGGCACGGAGAACGCCGTGTCGATTCGCAGAAGGGACGTTTGTGGCAGAGAGGGTCGCGAAGACCAAAGTCGATTTAGGCCCGGGCTTTTGGCCCGTGACGATTTTGATTGCCGTTGCATCGGCGATCATGGTCTACTTTGTCTACGCGAGCCAGTGGCCGATCGGGTTGCCCGAAATCGCGGAACCGGCCGGTCAGATCGACGAGATGTTCAAGTTTCTCGGTGCGGTCGGCGGCACGATTTTCAACATCGTCACCGGTTACATCATCTATTTTGCGATCGTCTTCCGCCGTCCGAAAAATGCGCCGGCCAACGCGATCGGCGTGCAAGTACACGACGCACCGGTGCTCGAATTTTGGTGGACGGTCATTCCAACGATTCTCGTCCTGATCTTGGCGATTTTTTCGGTGCGCATTTGGGCCGGCTTACAGAATCAAGCCGGCGACGTGCTGACGCTCGAAGCGATCGGCTACCAGTTCGGCTTCCAGTTTCGCTATCCGAAGTTGGCAAATCCGGTGACGGGCGAGATGCACGTTCCCGTCAACACGCCGATCACGTTGCACGTGACCTCGCGCGACGTCAACCACGGCTTCTGGGTGCCGGAAGTGCGGCTGAAGGCCGACATGGTTCCGGGCCTGATCAACACCATCCGGTTCACACCGACCCAGATCGGCGGCCCGTACCGCATCATTTGCACCGAGTTTTGCGGCGTGTTGCACGGCGGCATGCGGGCGACGTTCTACGTTGACTCGCAGCAGAATTTTTCCAAATGGTACAACAAGCAAGGCGGCGGGAGCGGAAGTTCGGAGGGTGGCGGCGCGAACAGCGGAGCAATCGCGCTCGATCAAGGGAAAGTCGATCAGGGGCAAGCGCTGTTCGGACAGAAATGTAGCGCTTGTCACTCCGTGGGGCCCTACGCGCAGAAAATCGTCGGGCCGGGCCTCGGGCACATTTTCGACGACGCCGCGCACCCCAAGCTCGTGAACGGCACCGATCCGAACCCGCAAGACGTCGCGGCGATTCTCAAGAACGGTTACCAGGGTGACATCGGCGTGATGCCGAGCGCGCAAGTCAACGCGATCAACAACCAAGACATCGCCAATCTCGTCGCCTATCTTTCAAGTCTCTCGAAGAAGTAACGGAGCCGCTTTACCGATGGCAGTCGCATCGACGACCACAATCACGGTCCCGCGTCCGGTTCTGGATCACATCCATCCGGAACCGACCGGCTTCATCCGGAAGTACATCTTCTCGATCGATCACAAGGTCATCGCGATCCAGTACTTCATCACGGGCGGCCTGTTCTTTATTATCGCGGGGTTGCTGGCCGAACTGATTCGTATCGATCTGCTGCAACACACCGGGCTCTTGCCCCCGAACACGTACAATCAGGTGTACTCGGTACACGGCTCAGCGATGGTGTGGCTCGTCATCATTCCGATCGTCACCGGTGCATTCGGGAATTACGTGATGCCGCTGCAAATCGGGGCGCGCGACGTTGCGTTCCCGTGGTTGAACCTCGCGAGTTTTTGGATGTTCCCGCCGGCCGGGTTGATCCTGATGGCGTCGTTCCTGTGGGGCGCGCCCGATGCCGGCTGGACGGAGTACCCGCCGGTTTCCTTGCAGGCGCCGTTCGGAACCTCGATGTGGTGCATTGCGATTTTCCTGATCGGGATCAGCTCGACGTTGACCGGGATCAACTTCCTCGTCACGATCTTCAAGATGCGTGCGCCCGGGATGACGCTCACGCGCATGCCGCTCTTTGTATGGGCGACCGCCGCGACGGCGGCGCTCAGCATGGTCGCGACGACCGCGCTTGCGGCGGCATTGCTCGCGCTCTTCCTCGAGCGCCAGTTCGGCGTGCCGTTCTACGATCCGACCAAAGGCGGCTCGCCGCTCCTCTGGCAGCACATGTTCTGGTTCTACTCGCACCCCGCCGTCTACATCATGATTCTGCCGGCGTTCGGGATCATCTCGGAGATCTTGCCGACCTTCTCGCGTAAGCCGATCTTCGGCTACAAGATGATCGCGTTTTCGTCGGTCGCGATCGCCCTGCTCGGCTTCACCGTATGGGCGCATCACATGTTCACATCGGGCATGGCACCGTGGCTGCAACTCCCCTTCATGATCCTCACCATGATTATCGCGATCCCGACGGGTATCAAAATTTTTTCCTGGATGGCAACGCTGTGGGGCGGCTCGATCGAGTTCTCTGCGGCATGTTTGTTCGCGATCGGCTTCCTGATCACGTTCACACTCGGCGGCATCACCGGCTTCTTCCTCGCCGCGGTTCCGGCCGATCTGCACGAGCACGGCACGTACTTCGTCGTCGCGCATCTTCACTACGTGCTCTACGGCGGCTCGGTGTTCGGTATCTACGCGGGCCTCTATTACTGGTGGCCGAAAATGACCGGCCGCATGATGAGCGAGCGCTGGGGCCAGATTCACTTTTGGGTGACGTTCGTCGCATTCAACGCGACGTTCTTGCCGATGCACTGGCTCGGGCTTCTCGGCATGCCGCGGCGCGTCGCGCTTTACGATCCCGAGTTCGAATTCTGGAACATCGTCGTCTCGATCTGTTCGTTCTTCCTCGCGGCATCCACGCTGATCTTGATCGGCAACATGGTTTGGAGTTTCAAGAACGGCAAGAAAGCCGGTCCGAACCCGTGGGGAGCGCGGACGCTGGAGTGGATGATCAGTTCGCCGCCGCCGTACTACAACTTCAAGAAAGTGCCCGCCGTTCTCGCGACGCCGTACGATTTCGGTAATCCTTTACCGTACATTGGCCTCGAGGCCGATCGCGGCGCAGTCGAAGCAGCAGTGCAGCAGACGACCGGCTTGGCGCATATATGACCACCGCCGCGATCGACGCCGGCGCCGGTCACGGCAGTCACGGTCACGACGACGCGCACGACGATCACGACATCATCTATCGCGAGACGCGCGATATGCGGCTGCTGGGGTTCGTCCTGTTCCTGTGTTCCGACGTCGTGCTTTTCTCGTCGTTCATCTTCGCGTATCTGTATCTGCGAGGAACGATCGACACGTGGCCGCCGGTGCTCGACGGCAAACAACTTCCGCGTCTCGACCTCTCGTTCGCGCTGGTCAACTCGGTCGTGCTGTTCGGCTCGGGCGTGACGATGCACTTCGCGCTCGAGAACTGGAAGCACGGCAAACGCAAGACGTTTGACGGCTTTATGTGGGGCACGATCGTGCTCGGCATTCTGTTTCTCTGCGGCCAAGGCTACGAATATTCGCACGCCGCGATCGGCGGATGGTCGGGTTCGATCTTCGGCGCGTCATTTTTCACGCTCACAGGGATGCACGGTTTTCACGTCTTCGCAGGCGTTGTGTATCTCTTCGTCCTGTGGCTGCAAACGCGCAGGAACGTCTACGATCAAACGCACTACTTCGGCCTGACCGCCGGCACGCTCTACTGGCATTTCGTCGACGTCATCTGGGTCGCACTCCTGTTCCTATTCTATTTATTTTAAACGAGGGGAACGACGCACATGGAAGCATTGGGTGGGGTTGAACGGATTGTTGCGTTGGTCGGCGCGATCGTCGTGGGCGTGTTTGCCTGTATTGCGCTGAAGAACGATTGGAAGAACCCGGGGCTGGACAACAATGTGACGAAGTTGCTGCTCGGACTCATGGCGTTCGGGTGCATCCTAGTGTTTTTCGCCGCGATCGGCGTAATCGGACCGAAAGGCTAACGGATGTACGATATCAAGGACGCGCGAGGCGTCCCGGTCTCGCAAGGTATTCCGCCGATCGTTATGGTCGCGATGACGATCGGCATTATTATCATTTTCGTCGTGGGCGGAATGGTGATTGCTTCGTCGCGCTTCGGCCACGTGTGGCCGTCGGCCGACTCGACGCACATCAAGATCTGAGCAGAACGGCGTTACTCGATAATATCGCGGCGCTTCACGAGGCCGATACCCAAACGCGGAATCGCGTCGGGAAGCACTCCGGTCGGGCGTCCATCGACGCGATGCACGCCGCCGTATTCGCTGAACTCGCACAGCGCCGGCGTGGAAAACGCCGACAGCGGCACTTCACCGAGCGTCGCCCATTCGCAAGCGATGCTACCGTCGTCGGTGAGCACGGCGACGTAGCCGTTCGAGTCGACCGGCGAATCGGCGTCCGGGGCGCGATATCTCACGTAACCATCGACGATGAAGATCGGTCGGAGCGTCTGGAGCAGAGCTCGTGTCGGCGCCAGCATGACGCCGACGGCGTAAATGACGCAAGCAATGACGCCGAGGCCGAAGATCGGTGAGAGAATCACCAGGTTGTGGTCGTCGGGGTGCTGCGGATCGGTGCGAACGATCAGGGTCCCGATCGTGAGCGCGAGGAACATGACGCAGCAGAGGACGGGCTCAATCGCGATGCAGAGACGACCGAAGAATCCATGCAGCACCACGGTGCGTTCGCGCCGGCTCCACGGCCGCCGAATCAGCTGTTCGCTCCGTTCGTCCGCGGTTAAGCGGGCCGCGCGGTATCCATGGATGATCTGCGTGGTCGCGTTCGTCATGCTTCTCGTTCCGGGGCTCGTCGCTGCAAAAACAGAGCGGGTTCATGGAGTCGTGCTGGCACTGACGCCCCAGAACGGGCAAGCCATCATTCGACACGACGCCTTTGGTTCGATGCCGTCGATGACGATGCCGTTCCGGATCGTTCCCCGCTCGCGGCTCGGTGAACTCCAACCCGGAAACACCGTCGATGGAGTCGTCGACACGAGCAGCGACCCGTGGACGTTGCGCGACGTGTCCGTGTCATCGAGTCAAGCGGTTACGACCGAGTTGCCGCTGCGACGCGTGACGCCGCTTAAGCTCGGCGACATCGTTCCCGACACGCCGTTTTTCGATCAGACCGGCCATCCGTTTCGCATCTCGCAATTGCGCGGGCAAGACGTCGTGCTTTCCTTCGTCTACACGCGTTGCCAAGACCCGCGCATGTGTCCGCTGATCTCCGCGAAGTTCAACGCGTTGCAACGCAAGATCGGAACGCGCCGCCTGCATCTCGTCGAAGTGACGCTCGATCCGTCGTACGATCGGCCCGCGGTATTGGCGCGATACGGGAAGATGTTCGGCGCCGAGGCCAAGCACTGGACGCTGGCCGTCGGCGACGCGGAGCCGACACTCGATTTTGCGGCACGTTTCGGCATCACCGCGTTTCCCGATCCCAACATCGGCATCATTCACGCGGAGAACACGGTCGAGATCGATCCCGACGGCCGCATCCAGAACATGCTGACCGAAACGTCGTGGCAGCCCGACGAGCTGCTCGCCGACATCGAAGCGCATCACGGACAGGCGTCGAACCCGTTCGAGCGCTTCAACCTGTGGCTCTCACGGACGGCCGTCGCAATGTGCGGCAACAATGTCGCGGCGTTCAGCGGCATCGGCGACTTCGCGGTCGTGCTGGCGATCTTTGCCGCGTGCGGATATCTGCTTTTCCGCTTGGCAAGGGGAATTTTCGCCAAGAGCGCCTGAGCAAGGCGTCGTGTACCGCGCCGTCGTCGCTCTCGGCATTCTCGTCTTTGCGTTGAATCTTCGCGCCGCCATCGTTGCGATTTCGCCGCTCCTGCACCAGATTCAACGTGATCTGAACCTCACGGGCGGTGAAGCCGGTCTGCTGACGACGTTGCCCGTCGCGTGCTTCGGGTTGTTCAGCCCGCTCGCTCCGCGACTCGCGCAGCGTTTCGGTATCGAGCTGACGTTGTTCGGGTCAACGCTCCTGATGGCGGCCGCGTTTGCCGTGCGGCTGGTTCCCACGACGAGCGCGCTCTTCGCCGGAACGTTGATCGCGGGCATTTCGATCGCGATCGGCAACGTTCTCGTGCCGGCGCTGATTAAGCGCGATTTCCCAACGCATGGCGGAAAGATGACGGCCGCATACGTGACGAGTCTCTCGGTCGGCCCGGCGCTTGCCGCCGGCCTGACCGTGCCGCTACAACGCACGTTTGGCCTCGATTGGCGCAGTGCGTTGTTCGTGTGGATCGCGTTGCCGCTCGCGACGCTCGTGGTGTGGCTTCCCCAGTTGCGAACGGTTCATCGTCCGGGCAGCGACGGCGGCGTCTCGCTCGCTGCGATGTTCCGTTCGCCGCTTGCGTGGCAAGTGACGTTCTTCATGGGCTTTCAGAGCCTGGTGTTCTATTCGACCATCGCGTGGCTCCCGACGCTGTACATCATGCGAGGGCTCGACGCGAGCGCAGCGGGCGGTCTGCTTTCACTCGCAAGTTTTGTCAGCATTCCGGTCGTCTTGATCGTGCCGTTGCTCTCGGCGCGCATGCGCAATCAGACGCCGCTCGTCTGGGTAATGGGCGCGCTTTACATGATCGGCTTGCTCGGGCTCATGCTCGATCCGGTGTCGCTTGCCGTCGTGTGGGCGACGGCGATCGGCGCTGCGCAGGCAATGACGATCAGTCTTGCGATCTCATTCATCATGGCGCGTTCGCCCGACGGTGCTCACGCAGCGCAGCTCTCGAGCATGTCGCAAGGCATCGGTTATATCATGGCCGCGTTCGGCCCGTATCTCTTCGGCGTTGTGCGCGATCTTTCGGGCGGCTATATCGCACCGGTCGCCGCATTGCTGCTCGTCGTCGTGCCGATGATCGCTGCCGGAATCGGCGCCGCTCAACCGCGCTTCGTCGGCGCGGCCCGAGCCGCATAGGGGCAGCCCCCGACATCTTTACCAGCCTTCGCCTCCACCGGAACTACCGTCTGTACTTCTACGGTCAACTCGTTTCGCAGATCGGGACGTGGTTGCAGAATGCGGCGCAGGCGTGGCTCGTTCTCGAACTCACGCGTTCACCGGCCGCGGTCGGCGTGTTGGGCTTCTGTCTCTACGCGCCGTATGCGGTGTTCGGACTGCTCGGTGGGGCACTCGCGGATCGTTGGAATCGGCAACGCGTGATGATCGTGACGCAGAGTGCACTCGCGGTCGCGGCGGCGTTGCTCGCGATCGTCGCCTATCTTCATGTCGACAGCGTCCTCGTGATCGACGCGATCGCGATCGTACGCGGGTCGATCGTTCCTTTCAATAATCCAAGCCGTCAGGCACTGATGGTGCAATTGGTCGGCCGCAGTGAACTGCAGAATGCGATCGCGCTGAACTCGACGGTCAACAACGCAACGCGGATCTTTGGTCCCGCGATCGCCGGCGTGCTGATCGCGAACGTCGGCGTGGCGGCGTGTTTCGCGATCAACGCGATCAGCTTCATCGCGGTGATCGTCGCTCTCGCGATGATGCGGCCGTCCGAGTTCCACTCGGGACTCGGTCGTCCGTCCGGGACGCTGATCGCCTCGATCAAGGAAGGGTTGGTCTTCGCGCGCCGGACGAAGACCGTGGTCGTCGTCTTGACGATGCTGGCCGTGATCTCGACGGTCAGCATCAATTTTAACGTTGTGCTTCCCGTGCTTGCGCGAAATTCGATGCACGGCGGCGCGCAAACGTTCGGGTTCATCACGGCGGCGTTCGGCTTGGGGGCGGTGATCGGGGCGATCGTTGCGGCCTCCCAGCGTCGCGCATCGCGCAGATTGCTGCTGGTCGCAGCCGCCGGATTCGGCGCCGCGCAGCTTGCGGTTGCGACCCAACGTTCGCTGCTCGGCGTTTCGGCGGCGCTCGTCGCAACGGGCGTTTGTTACACGCTCTACACGGCCGGCTCAAACGCGATCGTGCAGCTGGCGTCGCCCAGCTACATTCAGGGGCGCGTGAGCGGGCTTTACAACTATGTTTTCATCGCAACGGGCCCGATCGGTTCACTGATCGCGGGGTATCTCTCCGAGCGTGGCGGCGCACCGCTCGCGTTCGTCAGCGGCGGTATCGCCGCTCTCCTCATGGCGGTGGTCGGCTGGTTCGCGCAACCGTGGCCGATGCCGACCGGGACCGTTGCGGCACGCCGTCGACCGGCACCCTCGGATTGACGCCACGCCGCTCTTTCGCATGGAGTCCCGTAGCCGTAGCGTGCTAAGGAAGCGTCAACGTCCCCTCGCCGATCGGGACGACCGAACCGCCGACTTCGAAGGCGAGCGCGTCGCCGTCGACGTGCACCAGGACGTGCAGCAAACTGCGCCGGCCCATTTTCGTGCCCTGTTCGCTTACGATGCGTAGACCGTTTTCGCGCGGTACGAAACCGTGGCGAATCAAATACGCGGCGAGCGGACCCGTCGCGGAGCCGGTTGCCGGGTCTTCGACGATTCCGAACTCCTCGGCGAACATGCGGGAGTAGACGGCAAACGTGTCGCCGGGTTCGTCGTCGCTCTCCGCGAGCGGTGCAAAAACAAAGATCTGCATGGGCGGCAAATGCGGCAGCGCCATGTGCAACCGGCGCGCATCGAAGCTGCAGCGGTCGACCGCTCCGCGATGACGCAACGCAACGTAGAGAAATGTCGGACCGGCCGTCGCGAACTCCGGCAGACCATCGGGCAGGAGATCGTTTTCTGCAACGCCGAGCGCAGCCGCGACGACCGCGCGGTCGACCCGCTCGCCGAAACTGATCGCGGGTGATGTCAGCCAGAATAGCGTTTGCCCGCCGTCGTGTGTGACGCGTACCCGAACGTCGCCGATGTTCTCTTCGAGCACGAGCGCATCGCCGGCGCGGCCCTCGTCACGCAATACGAATGCCGTACCGAGCGTTGGATGACCGGCAAACGGAAGTTCTGCAGCCGGCGTGAAGATGCGCACACGCGCCGTTGCGTCCGTTGTCGCCGGCGTGACGAACGTGGTCTCGCTGAGATTCAGCTCGCGTGCGACGCGTTGCATCGTCGCCGGCTCCAATCCGGCCGCATCCGTGAAGACGGCAAGCGGGTTGCCCTCGAGCGCGACGGTCGTGAAAACATCGACGGTACGGTAACGGTACGCCGTCACGTCAACTCCGCGCTTCGGCGCGTTCGCGATCCTTCGAATGCAGCGCGAACGTGACGGCGACGGCGATGACCGCGATGGCGGCGAACCAAATGTATGCGGCGCGATACCCTTCGACACCCGGATGCGAACCGATGACGCCGCCGGCCAGCGAACCGCCCAAGATCTGGCCGAGGATCAAGCACACCGACAACAACCCGACGGCCGCCGAGCGCTGCTGCGACCCGGCCCGGTTCGTGACGACGTAGCGCGTCGGCGCGCCGAGTAGCGCGCCGAATCCGCTTCCCGCGACCACCATCGCTGCGATCGCAAGCCAGATGTCCTCGACGCCGAACGCGAAGAGCGCGAGTCCCGCTGCGGTCAGCACGCTTCCGACGGCCAGCACGATGCGGCTGCCGACGGCGTCGAGCGCGCGTCCGGCGCCCGGTATGATTGCGACGAACATGATCGCACCGATCGCAGCGATCGCACCGGCCGCCGCGTAACTGAGGTGCTGTGCAGCGACGAGTGAGGCCGGAATGAAGAAGAGCGACCCCTCGAGGATGCCGATCAGAATTTCGAGTCCGTAGACGATCGTCAGTTGCGAGTCGGCGAAGAAGCGCGGCGGAATGACCGGTTCCTTCGCGCGCCGTTCGACGAAGGCGAACACGATCAGCGCGACGATGCCGCCGACCAGCCATTCGCGCGCGCGAAAATTGCTCGTTGCGCCCGTGATATCGTAGCGCGTCAAGCCGAGCATCACGCACAGCAAGCCCCCCGCGAGCAGGGCGATGCCGGGAACGTCGAGCGGCCCGCGCACGTTTGCGACCGTCGTCGGCAGCGTCTTTCGAGCGAGCACGATGACGACGATCGCGAGCGGAATGTTTGCCGCAAAAATCCAGTGCCAGGAAAGAAAATGCGTGAGCACCCCGCCGACCATCGGGCCGATGATCGCAGCGAGACCCCACGTTGCGGCGACGAGCCCCAACGCGGCGCCGCGGCGTTCTTGCGGAATCCGGTCGGCGATCGCCGCCGTCGCGACCGGGAAGATGCCGCCCGCCCCGAAAGCCTGCAGCGCGCGCGCCGCGAGGAAGACGGGCCACGTCGGCGACGCGATTGCGAGCGCCGAACCGACCGCAAAGATCGCGACGCACGCGATGTAGATCGGCTGCCGCCCGTTGCGGTCGGCGAGTTTCGTCATGATCGGGATGCTCACGACGTTCGCCAGCAGATACAGCGTGAAAATCCACGGTAGGTCGCGTGCGCCGGCCCCGAAGGCGATACCAAGCGCCGGCAGCGCCGGCGAAAGCACGCCGAGATCGAGCGCCCCGGCAAAGACGCCTAAGCCCAGCGTCAGCAGCAATGGTACCGTCGACCGGTCGAGCGTGTGACCGGCGACGGTTTGCGTCGGCGTAACGGAGGCAGCCATTAGAACGCGATGCGGTCGACGACCATGAACAGGCACATCGCGGCTAAATACAGGAGCGAGTATTTGAACATGCGGCGGGCGTATCGTTTGGTTTCGTCACGCACGAGCATGATCGCATCGTAGAGAAA
This sequence comes from Candidatus Lustribacter sp., assembly GCA_965277075.1. GTDB lineage: Bacteria > Vulcanimicrobiota > Vulcanimicrobiia > Vulcanimicrobiales > Vulcanimicrobiaceae > Lustribacter. Next base: position 1,991,983 of record OZ255707.1, on the reverse strand, counting down.
GCGCGCGTTGAACAGCAACGCTGCGACGAGAAAGACCGGCCCCATCACGTGCAACGCAACGAGTGCAATGCAGAACACGAAGAGCGCGATCGTGTACGCCAAAATCTCGCGTTTCGTGCGCGTGATTCCGTGCACGTTCGGCATCATCGGAATGCCCGCTTTGTCGTAATCGATGTCGGTCATCAACGCGAGCGCCCAGAAGTGCGGCGGTGTCCACAAGAACACCAGCGCGAAGAGCGCGATCGCCGGAGCGCCGATCGTCCCCGTTACGGCGGCCCATCCGACAAGTGGCGGAATCGAGCCGGCGAGGCCGCCGATCACGATATTTTGCGAGGTCGAGCGCTTGAGCCACATCGTGTATACGAAGACGTAGTACGCATTACCGGCCAGCGACAGCCATGCGGCGAGCGGGTTGACCAAATAATTCAGGATGAGGAATGCGAGCGCGCCGGTCAGCATCGCGAACATCAGCGCCGCGTTGGGCGAGATCGTACCGCGCGGAACGGGCCGAGACATCGTGCGCTTCATCTTCGCATCGATGTCCGCGTCGTACACGCAGTTGAACGCACCGGCGGATGCTGCGGCGAGCGCGCCTCCGAGCAGCGTCCACAACGTCGTCAACAGCGGCGGAACACCGCGCGCGGCCATGATCATCGCGGCGAGCGTCGTGACCAGCAGCAGCATGATGATGCGCGGCTTCGTCAACTCGTAATAATCACCGAGCGTCGCGCGCCAGCCGGGCGCGTGGCGCGGCAGCGCCGCCCCGTCGAGGCGCGAGAGCGTCGAACTCATCCTGCGCGCGCCGGCGTTCCGGCCGGCGGAGCGACCGCTTCGCGCTGCGTCGCGGCGACGCGTACCGTCCCGTCGATCGACGCGAACACGATCGCACACACGAACGCAACGAACGTCAACGCCGCGTTCGCCGCATGCGCTTCGCGCAAGCCGAGCGGCAATTGCCACGCGACGTTGGCCAAACCGAGCGCGATCTGCAAAACGATGAGCGCGTAGGCGCCGAGGACGGCCGCCCGCACCCGCTGCGTCGTGCCGAACGCCGCCCAGTACGCGGCAACCGTGGCCGCAACGAAGAAGACTCCCACCAAAAGCCGATGCGTCATCTGCGCGTTTTCGGCCGGCGACGCGCCGCTCCACGAGCCGTCGCAGGCGGGGAGGGTCGCACATGCGAGCCCGGCGCCGCTCGAGCTGACGTACGCGCCGGCGCACATCGCGACGAACGCGAGGAACGCGCACCCGGCAAGTAGCCGGTAGAGGCCGCTTTGCGCGACGGAACCGCTCGGCTTCGGACGCACGACCGCCACGAGCGCGAGCGCGGTGAGCGCGGCGAGCAACAGCATCGCCGTGCCCCAGTGGAGCACGACGGACCACGGACTGTTTGATACGGCGACGGTCGCGGCGCCGAGGGCCACCTGCACGACGAAGATCGCCGCAAGCGCAAACAAGATCGGCGTCACGCCGGCGATCTCGCGCCGAGCGCGCCAACCCGTGACGATGGCGCCGAGCAAGAGGACGCCTTCGAGGGCCGCGACCATCCGGTGCGACCATTCGAGGACGACACCGCCGTCGAGCACGGGAACGACCGCACCATGACACAATGGCCAGTCCGGACATGTCATCCCGGCGCCGTTGATCCGAATCCAGCTCCCGAGGACAGCGAGGACGATCGCCGCAGCAGCGGCCGCGAGCGAGAACGCGCGAAACATCTCCTCGAGGGTACCCCTCGGCGCGATTCGCCACAACGACATACGTGAGCGCCTTCCGTCTCCCGGCCGGGTTCCCTCGCACGTGGCGTTGAAGTCCGCAGACCGATGCGGCGCCTGTTGTTGCTGCTCGTCGCGCTCGCATTGGCGGGCTGCCGCGAGGTTCGCGTAAATCAGGTCCGGAGCGGAACCACGTCCGTCACCGGACCGAACCAAGTGCTCGTCATCCGCGATAAGAAGGGCACCGACGCGCTCGGATTGCCGTACGCGGCGGACTTCCGTCACGAGTTCGTCGTCGTGCTGCTCATGGGGCCGCACAGAGAAACGGGGTACGTTCAATTGATCGAGTCGATTCGTGCGAATGCCGACCGCGTCCGTATCGTCGCGTTCGAACGTCCGCCGATCGACGGTGGAGAACCGGCACCGTCGTACCGAACGTATACGATGTGGCTCGTTCCGAACGTTGCGTATCGAACGGGCTCGAACGTCGACGTGGTGACGCCGTCCGGAGAGCCGATCGCCGCCACGACCCTGCATTAAAGGCCGTGACATCTGCATGCCTGACGGCGTCAGACAAAGAATTGGGATGACAATGACAAGCGCGCTGGCGCGATTCGAGGCGACGGTGCAGCGCAAGGGCATCGTTTTGGAACCCGACGGCGACCCGGACGAGGTCGAGGGCGTACTCAACCCGGCGTGCGTACGGGCGCGCTCCGGCGAATTGCTCATGTATCCGCGCTACGTCGCGGCCGGGAACGTTTCGCGCGTCGGGCTGACGCGCGCCCAGCGCGACGGCGACCGCGTGTCGTTCGAACGGCTCGGCTACGCGCTCGAGCCCGCCGCGCCATACGAGCGGCGTTCGATACCGGGCGGGATGGGCTGCGAAGATCCGCGCGTCACCTTCGTACCGCTACTCGACCGGTTCGTTATGGCGTATACCGGTTTCGGTCCGGAGGGCCCGCGCGTCATCATCGCGCTATCGAGCGATGCCTATACGTGGGAACGGCTCGGTCCGGTGGACTTTGCCGGCTACGGGCTCCCCAGCGGCGATGACAAGGACGGAGCGTTTTTCCCCGAGCCGGTATATTCGCCGTCGGGGGCGCTCTCGCTCGCGTTCTATCACCGTCCGATGAAGCGGCTCTCGACGCTCAACGGCCATGCGGCGATCCCGATGCTGCTCGAGATGCCGCCGTACGAGCGCGAGTCGACGTGCATCGCATATGTGCCGCTCGAAAGCGTGCGCGCGGATATAGCGAACCTCTTGCGGCCGACGGAGAGCACGATCGTGCTCGCGCCCGACGGCGCGTGGGGCCGAGTCAAAACCGGCGGCGGTACGCCGCCGGTGCGCATCGCCGAAGGCTGGTTCTCCCTCTACCACGCCGTCGACGCGGTTGAGGTGGACGGGCGTTATGCGATGACGTATAGCGCCGGCATCGTCGTCCACGATGTCGATCAGCCGCACATCGTGCGCTATCGTTCGCATTCGCCGGTTCTCACCCCGGAGGATCCGCACGAGCTGCACGGCGTCGTCAACAACGTCGTCTTTCCGACCGGCATCGATGTCGTCGGTGATCGCGTGTTCGACATCTATTACGGTGCTGCCGACGCAAAGATTGCGCGCGCACGAATGGAGCTCGCGCCGGCTGCCGCAGTCGCCGCCGACGACGACGAGGACGCCGCCTAGAAAAGATCGGCGAGGAGCGCTCCGAGACGTGACGTTTCCGCAAGGAACGCGTCGTGGCCGTGATCGCTGGTCAATAATCGGAACGTCGCGTTCCAGCCGCCGTTGGCCCAGCGTTCGGCGGCGCCGCGCACATGTTCGGGGAAATAGAGTTGGTCGCCCGTGATGCCGACGAACGTGAGGCGCGTCGATCGCGGCGGCGCGACGTCGTGACGCAGATCGAAGAGGTCCATGGCGCGGGTCAGCGTGCGATAGGTGTTCGCGTCCATTCGCTCGGCGAAGAGCGCACCTTGATACGCGAGGTAGCCCTCGACGTCGAATCGATCGGTCAGCGCGCGCGCGGGGTTGCCGCCGTCACGATCGGGACGGTTGGCGAAGCGCGATTCGAAGAGACGTTCGCTCTTATACGTCAGCATCGCGATACCGCGGGCCAGCGTCAGTCCCGCGACGGGCTGCTCTTCATACCAGCCGCCGCAAAAGACCGGATCGAGCGCGATCGCATCGCGCGCGAGACCGTTCTGCGCGATCGCTTGCGCGCGCAAATGATCGTGCGAACCGACGACGATCGCGTCGGCGACCGAATCGCCGAATCGTCGTGCCCAAGACAGCGCCTGAAAACCACCGAGCGAACCGCCGATGACGACGCCGAGCCGCTCGATACCGAGCACCAACAACGCGCGGCGCTGCACGTCGACCATGTCTTCGACGGTGACGACCGGGAAGCGCGGCCCCCACGGGCGCCCGTCGGCCGCCTGCGACGGCGGCCCGGTCGAGCCGTAGCATCCGCCGAGCACATTGATCCCGACGATACACCAACGGTCGGGATCGAAGAGCGCATCGGAACCGATCAGTCCCGCCCACCAGTCGGCAACCCGCGACGATCCGGTCAGCGCATGCGGTGCGAAGACGACGTTCGCGCCGCCGTCCCGCGGGCGGCCGTAGATCGTGACGCGCTGCACGACGTTCGGCACGACCCCGTTGTGCAGCACAACATCGCCGAGCTCGACATCGTGATCGACGAGCGCTTCGAGCAACGCTGTTACGCTGCCGTCAGCGCGCGATCGAGATCGCCGATGATGTCGCCGATCGATTCGATACCGACCGACAACCGCACGGTGTCGGCGGTGATGCCGCTGAAACGCTGATCTTCGGACGAGAGCTGCGAGTGCGTAGTCGATGCCGGATGGATGACCAGTGATTTCGCGTCGCCCACATTCGCGAGCAATGAGAACAGTTCGAGCTTGTCGATGAACGCCTGTGCGTTCGCGATCTCGAACGTGACGATTGCGCCGCATCCCGCCGGCAGATAGCGCTGCGCCATCGCGTGCGCTTCATCGCCGGGGAGCCCGGGATACCGGACCCGTTTAACCTTCGGGTGCCCGTTGAGAAACTCGGCGACGCGCTGTGCGTTGGTGCTGTGGCGTTCGATACGAAGTCCCAGCGTTTCCACGCCTTGCAACAACAACCACGCGTTGAACGGTGAGATCGCCGCACCAACGTCGCGCAGCAGCTGCACGCGCGTCTTGATGATGTACGCGAGCGGGCCGACGGCGGTGACGTACTGCACGCCGTGATACGACGGGTCCGGCTCAACGAGTTCGGGAAACTTGCCGTTGGTCCAATCGAATTTGCCGGCGTCGACGATCACGCCGCCGATCGACGTGCCGTGACCACCGATGAATTTCGTTGCCGAGTGCACGACGACGTCGGCGCCGTACTCGATCGGTCGCAGCAAATATGGTGTCGCAAGTGTGTTGTCGACGATGAGCGGAACGCCGGCGTCGTGCGCGGCTTGCGCGACCGCTGCGACGTCGAGAACGTCGACGCGCGGGTTACCGATCGTCTCGGCGTAGAACGCCTTGGTGTTCGGGCGCAACGCGGCTTTCCACGCGGCGAGATCGCCGGGCTCGACGAACGACACGGTGATACCCATCTTCGGCAGCGTGTACGCGAACGCGTTGTACGTGCCGCCGTAGAGCGACGCGGAACTGACGATGTGATCGCCGGCCCTCGCAATGTTGAGGATCGAATACACGACCGCCGCTTGACCGCTCGCGACGCAGAGCGCGCCGACGCCGCCTTCGAGCGCGGCAATGCGCTGCTCGAGCACGTCGGTCGTCGGATTCATGATCCGCGTGTAGACATTCCCGAACTCTTCGAGTGCGAAGAGGCGTGCTGCATGCGCGGTGTCGTCGAAGACGTACGACGTTGTCTGGTAGATCGGTACGGCGCGCGATTTCGTCGTCGGATCGGCCGACTGGCCGCCGTGCAGGGCGACGGTGTCAAGTCCGGGTTTAGGTGGTTCGAGGCTTGTGGTCACGGGTGAGACTCCTTGCGCAGGCCGGTATCGTTCGTTATCGCAAGAAAGCGGTCGTGCCGTGACGCGCTATTACCTTCTCGCGACGCTGATCGTGGTCGTGATCGGCAGCATCGTTTTCGCGCGCCGGCTCGCGCCCCCTGATCTTCGCATCTCCGCTGCGCCGACCGGGACGCCGACGGTCGAATCGCCGGCGCGGCCGGAACCTCGTTCGACGCCCGGCGTCTTTTCGGCGCAAGGTCCGTGGGTGCTCTCCGCGTTGCCCGCGTGCTTCGACGAGCAATCCCGTGCCAGTGGACCGATCGACGCGCTCCGTGCAAAGATTCCGCCGGCGAGCGAACGTATCGCCGCGGGCACCGCGCTCACCTTCGGTCCGTGTACGGTTGTCGTGCGTGCGCACGACATCTGGATAACGCGCGCCGGCGACCGCTTGCGCGTTCCGCCGGAAGCCGCGTTGTATCGCGACGGCAAAGGCTACACGCTCGTTGCTCGGACCGGCGCCGCGGTCGAGATTCGGCGGTATTGATGGGTATCCGGATCGTATGTCGATCGATCGAAGAACGTTCATCGGTGCGGCCGCGCTGGCGTCGTTTGCACCGGCCGTTGCGAACGCAGCGAGCCAGCCGGTTCCCAAGCGCCGTCTCGGCCGGACCAACGAGATGGTCTCGATGGTCGCGCTCGGCGGTTCGCATATCGGCGCATCGAAGCTCAGTGACGGCGATGCGAGCGATCTCATGCATCGGGCCGTCGATCTGGGCATTACGTTCTTCGACAACTGCTGGGATTACAACGACGGCCGCAGCGAGATGCGTATGGGCAAGGCGCTGGCGCAGGGCGTGTATCGCGACCGCGTTTTTTTGATGACCAAAGCCGACGGCCGTGATGCGAAAACCGCGACCGGTCAGCTCGAGGATTCGCTCCGCCGCTTGCAAACGGATCACGTCGATCTCTGGCAAATTCACGAGAATATTCGGCCGGACGATGCGGATCGTGTCTTTGCGCCGGGTGGGGCGATCGAAGCGATGGTGGCCGCCCAGAAGGCCGGCAAGGTGCGCTTCCTCGGCTTCACCGGCCACAAGAATCCGGCATATCATGCGCACATGTTCGAAACCGCCGCAAAACATAATTTCGTTTTCGATACGGTGCAGATGCCGGTCAACGTCATGGACGCGCACTACATGAGCTTTGCACAGCTGATCATTCCGATCGCGAAACGGACCGATACCGCGGTGCTTGCGATGAAGACGTTCGGCGATCACCACATCCTCGACGCGAACGTCGTGAGCCCGGTCGACATGCTGCACTACAGCATGACCCAAGACGTGGCCGTCGTCGTCACCGGCATCGACTCGCCGCAAACGCTCGATCAAGCCGTCACGGCCGCCGCCTCGTTCCGTCCGCTCTCCGGCGAACGCATCGCATCGATCCTGGCGGCAAGCTCCGTCTCCGCGCGCGACGGTGCCTTGGAACGCTATAAGACCTCACACGAGTTCGACGGTACGATCAACAACCCGCAGTGGCTCGGAACCCCCGTCGTGTAGGCCGCTCGGCGTGAGCGCCAGCGCGAGCGCGAGGGCGAGCAACGCTGCAGCGGCGTAGCCGGCCGGCGTCAGCCGTTCGCCCAGCAAGAGCAGCGCGCCGATCAAGCCGACGACAGCGTGCCGTACGAACTCAGCAGGCTGGTGATGCCGGCGCCGAGCGTCCGCAGCGCGTAGGCTTGCGCGGTCTGGCCGTAGATCGACAAGCCGACGACGATCTCGCCGAAGAACCACCAGAGCGTGCTCGGCCCGGAGAGAAACGGCTGCACGGCTGAGACCGCGACGCGTCCCGCCGCGAGACCGACGATCACGAGCAGCGCCATGCCGATCGTTCCGTATGCGCCGCTGACGAAGAAGGCCGAGTATCGCGCACCGAGCCCGCGCGTGAACACGAACATCAACGAATACGCGACGACTTGCACGAGTTCGAGCAGGTCGCCCGTGACGCTCGAGCCGCTTGCCGAACGCGTGAACGTGAGCAACAGGGCGCCCGCGAGACCGAGCACGAGCGACGCCGCGCGCCGCGGTGACCGCGGGCGCGAGGCTCATCAGCATGACGACGTGCGCGCCGCTCGTGTATTGCGCCGCGAGCGCGAGAAAGCCGCACGCGCCCGGGCCGAAGCAAATGCCGGTCGCGATTAGCCGCAACCGGTCGGCGCGCGGCGGCAAGCGGTCCGGCCGTGCAAACCAGGCGAGAGCGAGGAAGAAGGGCAGCGACCAGATCGCGCGCGCGACGAACAAGCCGGGCGCGTCGAAGTGCGCACCCTCGGGCTGGTACAGGATTTTTGATGCGATCGCGTTGCCGCCCCAAAAGAACGCCGCCGAGAAGATCGCGAAAACCGCAAAGGACGTGCTCAGCGCCGTCGAATTTCGTTGCGTCATGGATTTACGCGCGGAAGTCGAGAATCGGCGCACCTTCGCAATCATCTCGCACCCCGACGCCGGCAAAACGACGCTGACGGAAAAGCTCTTGCTCTACGGCGGAGCGATCGTTACGGCCGGTCAAGTCGCTGCGCGACGTCGTGCGCGCGCGGCGACGTCCGACTGGATGGAACTGGAACGGGAACGCGGCATTTCGATCACATCGACGGTCCTGCAATTTCCTTATCACGGTCGGACGATCAATCTCCTCGACACACCGGGCCATCAGGATTTCGGCGAGGACACCTATCGCACGCTGCTCGCCGCCGATAGCGCGGTGATGCTGATCGACGCCGCCAAAGGCGTCGAACCCCAGACGCGTAAGCTCTTCGCGATCTGTCGCGCGCGCCGGATCCCGCTTTTCACCTTCATCAACAAAATGGACCGGCCCAGTCGCGATCCGCTCGAGTTGCTCGATGAACTCGAGAACGTCTTGGGCATCGGCGTGTACCCGATCAATTGGCCGCTCGGAAACGGCGAAACGTTCCGCGGTATCTACGATCGTGAGACGAAGGAGCTCAACGTCTTCGAGCGCACCGAGCACGGTGCGAAGCGCGCGCCGGTGTCGGTCGCGGGCGTGTACGACGAACGCATTCGCGCGCTCGTCGACGAGGGGACGTATCGCGATTTCATCGACGGCCTCGAGTTGCTCGAAGGCGCGGGGTCGGACTTCGATCGCGACGCGATGCTGCGCGGCGACGTCTCGCCGGTCTTCTTCGGCAGCGCGATGACGAATTTTGGCGTCGAATTGTTTCTGGATCGCTTCGTGCACATGGGGCCGCCCCCCGCGGTGCGACTCGATGCCGATCACAACGCGGTCGAACCGGCCGACGAGCGCTTTTCCGCGTTCATCTTCAAGATTCAAGCGAACATGGATCCGCGCCATCGCGACCGCGTCGCGTTCGCGCGAATCTGTTCGGGCAAGTTCGAACGCGACATGACCGTGCGCAACGTTCGCACCGGTAAAGACGTTCGGCTGACGCGCGCCATGAAACTCTTCGCAAACGATCGCGAATCGGTCGACGTCGCGTTCGCGGGCGACGTCGTCGGGCTCGCGAATCCGGGAACGTTCGCGATCGGTGACACGCTCGCGAATGGCGAGGGCGTGCGCTTCGAACCGATTCCCGCTTTTGAACCGGAACATTTCTCGCTCGTCCGCAGTATTGACACCGGCAGCTACAAATCGTTTCAGAAAGGCATCGCGCAGTTGCGGGAAGAGGGAGCGATTCAGGTGCTCTACGCCTACGGTCAAACGCGAACCGAACCGATACTTGCGGCCGTCGGCGCGCTGCAGTTCGAGGTGGTGAAGTATCGTCTCGAGTCGGAGTACAACGTCAAAACCGTTATGACGACGCTGCCCTTCGGCCTCGCTCGCCGGGTAGCGGGCGCCGCCGAAGCAATCGCGAGCGCGCAACTTCCGTCGAATGCGAAGCTGGTCGAAGATTGGGACGGCGCGCCGCTCGCGCTCTTCGAGAGCGAATGGAGCATGCGACTTGCCGGAGAGTGGAATCCGGCGCTCACGTTCGAGTCCTTCGGAACTCGCGGCGCCGCGATGGCGGCATCATGAAAGCGCCGCTCGCAACGTACGCTCAAGGCGGTGTGGGAGTCGCGAAACCGGGCTTGCCGCGCGCCGTCGTCCTCATCGTCGGCCTGCTCGCCGTCCTGTTCGTCGCGCGCGCGCTCTTCGGTCATCACGAGAACAGGTATGAGAAGATCGCCGGAAGCGTTACCGTTGCGCTGCAGAAAAACGACGTCGCGGGCGTCAAAACGTATCAGAATGCGGAAACGGCGACGCACGTGACCGCGTCGCGCGTCGGGCGCGGGGCCGACACGCTAGGCCCGCTCGGGAGTCTCAAGCGCGTGCACGAGACGTCCGCCGATCCGAATACGCGTATCCATCAGTTCGACGCGACGTTCGATAAGGGCACGCTCCACGAGACGATCAAATTCGATCCCGATCAGAAGATCGTCAGCTTCCGCTACGACGAGCCCGTTCTCACAAAGTGACGTTTGCCGCCGGCTTCGACGACGTCGTCGCGGCGGCGGAGCGATTGCGCGGCGTCGCCCACCGTACGCCGGTGGTTACGTCGCGGACGCTCGATGAACGCGTGGGTGCGCGCGTGTTCGCGAAAGCGGAAAACCTGCAGCGCATGGGCGCGTTCAAATTTCGCGGCGCGTACAATCGGCTGGTGCAACTCGGCGAGCGCGAGCGTCGCCGCGGCGTTGTCGCGTTTTCGAGCGGCAATCACGCGCAAGGTGTTGCGCTCGCCGCGCAGTTGCTCGACATTCCGGCGACGATCGTCATGCCCGGTGACGCGCCGCGCGCGAAACTCGCGGCGACCCGCGGCTACGGCGCCGAGGTCGTGTCGTACGACCGCATGACAATGGATCGCAGCGCGATCGCCGCGTCGATCGCCGACGAGCGCGGCGCGACCGTCGTAGCGCCGTTCGACGATGCGGAAATTATTGCCGGTGCCGGCACGACCGCGTACGAATTGCTCGAAGAGACGGGTCCGCTCGATATTCTGTTCGTGTGCACGGGGGGCGGGGGGCTGCTCTCCGGCTGTGCGCTTGCTGCGACGACGCTCTCGCCCGGGATCGCGATCTACGGCGTCGAGCCGCTCGCCGGCGACGACTGGGTGCGCTCGCTTGCGGCTGGCTATCCGATAACGATCGCGGTGCCCGAGACGATCGCGGACGGCATGCAAACGCAATCGCCGGGGACGTTGACGTTTCCGATCGTGCAGGCGCTATGCGCGGGTGTCGTCACCGTCACCGATGACGAACTGCGCGTCGCGATGCGCTTCGCCTTCGAGCGATTGAAGCTCGTGGTCGAGCCGAGCGGCGCAGCCGCTCTCGCTGCGGTGCTGACCGCCAAAATCGCGGTGCGCGGCAAGCGCGTCGGGATTACGATCAGCGGCGGCAACGTCGACGCGTCGAAATTTGCACAGCTGATCGCGACGTAGGTCGGAAGCGGCGAACGGCGGCGCGAAGGCCGCCGTCACCGCCGGACCGTGCTATTTGGCCTTCGGGATGTCTCCGCACGCGACGTACGTGGGAATGTCCGTCGTCGATTTATGGACGTTGATGGCGTAGGCGCCGGTCTGGAGATCCGTCAACTTCATGCCCTTGAGCGTCGTCGTCGACTTGCCGTCCATCACCGTCGTCAGCGGGTATTTCGGCTTCGGGTCGAGCTTGACGCAGGTGCCGTCGTGGACGTGAATCGGCTGAGCAACCGCTCCGGCGCCGGTCATCGTAACCACGACCTTCACGTCGTCGCCCGCTTGGGAGAGGAGCGCTGTTCCGGTTTCGCCGGAGCCGTTCTGCGCGCCGAGTTTGACGGCTACCGTCCCGGGCGCCATCGCCCCGGGTGCCATCGCCCCCGGTGCCATCGCCCCCGGCGACATCGCCGGAGCTGGGGACTGCGCGAATGCGAAGGCCGACGAGCTCAGGACCAAAAGGCCGGTCATAAGTGAGATTCGATAATGCATGAGTACCTCCGATGCGACAGACTACCGCCATGTGGCCATAGTTTCCGTCAGCGCTGTAACGTCACGAAATCTTCGAGCAGTTCCCTGGACGCGCGCCGACCCGGAAATCCGCTCACACAGCCGCCGGGGTGGGTCCCCGATCCGCAAAGGTAGAGCCCGTCGATGCCGGTTCGCACGCCGAAGCGCTGTTCGTATATCTGGCCGGGCATCAGCTCGCCGTGGAAGATGTGGCCGCCCGTCATCCCGATTTGCGCTTCGAGGTCCGGTGGCGCAAGGATCTGGCGATGTTCGATCGCGCCCGGGATGTTCGGCGCATAGAGGGCGAGTTGGGCGACGATCCGGTCGGTGATGACCTCGCGATCGGCCGTCTCCCATGCGCGATCGGTGCGCTCGTATGGGAAATATTGGGCGAAGATCGAGAGAATGTGCTTTCCCCGCGGCGCGAGGGATGCGTCCGTCGGCGTCTGCATGAAGCATTCCAGCATCGCGTCGCGCGATACACCGAAAGTCTTCGCTTCGTCATACGTCCGCTGCAGATCGTCGATCGACGGCGCGACGTGGATCGTCGCGCGATGATGCGGCCCTGCGTTCTTGCCCGGACGCGCGAGGAAATCCGGCAGTTCGCCGAGCCCGAGATTGATCTTCATCGCGACGCCGTTGGTACGCCACGCTCGTGCGCGTACCAGCACATCAGGCGGTACGTCAGTCGGTGCGAGCATGCGCAGAAAAAGTCGCGAGGGATCGGCGTTGACGAGGATCGCGCGTGCGTCGAGCGTCTCGCCGCTGCAGAGTTCGAGCTGCGTCGCGCGTCCGCCGCGCACGATGATACGCGCGACGTCGGCGTTCACGCGCAGCGTTGCGCCGGCCGTGCGAGCTGCGGAGGCAATCGCCGTGGCGACGGCGCCCATGCCGCCGCGCACGAAGCCCCACGCGCCTTGCACGCCCATCGCGCGTCCGGCCCAGTGGTGCGCGAGCACATACGCGGTGCCGGCGTCGCGTACGCCTGCATCGGTGCCGATCAGCCCGTCCGTCGCGAGCGTTGCTGCGAGTACGGGCGTGCGCACGTGCCGCTCGACGAGGTCGGCCGCGGACCCTTCGAGTGTCGCGCGCGTCGCGGCGTCGAAACGCGCGAACGACGGTTGCGGATCGTCGAACGTATCGAAGAGGGCCGCTCCGAGCCCCGACGCCTCGCGCTCGAACGATGCGAACCCCGCAACGTCGCGTTCGTCGAACGCCGCGATCTCACGTGCGTTCGACGCTTCGTCGCTTCCGAGCAAAAGCGAACGTCCGTCGGCAAGCGGCGTGAACGACGACGGATCTTTGCGATATGCGTCGTAGCCGTGCGCGCGCAAGTCGAGGTCTGCGACGATCTGCGGATCGAGCAGACTGCACACGTAGGAGGCGACGGAAACGCGGTACCCGGGCCAGACGGGCGCGGTGAGGGTGGCACCGCCGAGAACGTCGCGCCGCTCGAGCACGAGAGTCGAGAGTCCGGCGCGCGCGCAGTACGCTGCGGCAACCAACCCGTTGTGGCCGCCGCCGACGATCGCGACGTCGATCAGCGCTTGGGTTTCCGCTTCGGGCGGAATGGGTCGCCGACTTGATACTTCCCACGGCGCGGCAGTGCCGTGTCGACGTCCTGACAGCCGATCGGTGTGAACGCGCCGCAGTCGTGCGGGCGCGCGTCGTAGATGCCGCAGTAATACTTGCCGGAACGCGAACCTTTGAGAAACACGCATTGATCGGCGACGTCGTCTGAGATCTTCTTGAGCCAGCCGACGTTGAAGCCGTCGGCCGACTCGCGCGCCACCACGTATTCTTGCATCACTTCGTCGTACGTCCATCCGAAGTGATCGGCGATGCGTTGCACGTCGTCGCGGTTGACGAACGGCTCGTAGCCGCTACAACACTGTGCGCAGCCCGGCGGACACGCGACGTTTTCCGGCAGATCGTAGAGATGCTTGCGCGCGAGTTCGATCACGGTACGCACCGCGGCGACCATCTCGGGGTCGTCGTTGTATTTGTACACCCACTCGCGATGGGTGTGCTCGTTTGCATTGTACCGGCGCTCGATTTTTTCGTTGTATTTGATCGTGACGTGCTCTTCATCGATCTCGATGTTCTGCACGGCCGTCATGGGCGCGAGATCCAACTCGTTGACGGTGGTAGGCTGACCCGTTTCGCGCGTAAAGCGGCGAAGATTGCGCACTTCGCGATGGGCGATCAGATCGATCGTCTCTTGCATCGTCGGGTCTTCGCGAAACACGGCGGATCGACCCGGCCGGAAAGCGAACCGCGCCCATATGAGTTCCGTCGTACGACACATTCTCGGTGTCGCGTTGATCGTTGCGACGTGCACCGGTTCGGCGCTCGCGGAGGATGGAACCGCGTTGCGCGCGAGGGTCCTCGCAGCCATGGCGGCAACGACCTCGTTCGACGTCGACGTAACGAACCCGCAAGGCATCACGGGCTTCGCGGTCGTGCAAACGCAACTCGGCCGAACGAAGGTGCAGGGAAGCGGCGGCCCGCACACGCTTCTCCTGTATGCGATGGGCGGATATATTTACCAGCAGCTCGACGGCGCCGCCTGGCAACGGCGAAAGTGGCCCGGGTCGGGCGGCGCGGTCATTCCGCCGCTCGGCATCTCACCGGTCGTGACGCCCGAAGCCGACACGCGCGACAGCGGGGGTATGAGCTACGGCGCGTTCAGCGCGGTCACGACGCTCCCGATTCCCGGCGTCGGCTCGATTCCGAACGTTTCGATGGAATGTACGTACGACAAAGCGACGCTGCTGCTGCACGCATGCACGAGTCAGTATGCGACGTTCGCGTTCCGCAATTACAACGATCCGAAGAACGTCTTCGAACTTCCGTCCGAAGCGAAGAATGCAACCGAACTTTCGCCGTTGACCGGCGCCGGCTTACCACAAGGGAAGTGAGGATGCGTCAAGCTATCGGCGTTGATCTCGGGGGCTCGCACGTTATGGCGGCCGTCGTGAACGATCGTGGGGAGATCACGACCCGGCACGAGAAAGATATCACCGATCGCGGCAGCGATGCCGTCTTCGCCGCCGTCGACAAGGTCGTCAAAGAAGCGCTCGGGGAAACCAAGGACGGTGACGTTGCCGGCATCGGCATCGGATCGCCGGGCAACATCGACCTCGATACCGGCGTCATTCGGTACTCGCCGAACTTCGGCTGGCGCGACGTCCCGCTCGGCGCACACTTGCGCGCGACGTTCAAAGCGCCCGTCTTCGTCGCGAACGACGCGCGTTGCGCGACGCTCGGAGAGTACACCTACGGCGCCGGTCGTGGAACGCAGAATTTCGTTTTACTCACACTCGGCACCGGGATCGGCGGCGGCATCGTGGCGGACGGCGCGCTCGTGATCGGTGTGACCGCGTCCGCCGGTGAGATCGGGCACCATCAGATTCGGCCCCGCGACGGGTTCGTTTGCGGCTGCACGAAGATCGGCTGTTTTGAAGCGCAATGTTCCGGTACGGGATTGATCCGTCACGCCGTCGCGCTCGCGTCGTCGTTTCCGCGCAGCACCCTCGTCGACGGTTCGAAAGACAAACTCGGTTCCAAGGTGATCCGCAAAGCCGCGCAAGCCGGTGACGGTCACGGTCTCGCTGCATGGCGGAATTGGATCGACGATTTGGGCTACGGTCTCGCCAACATCGTCGCGTTCGTGAATCCCGAGGTGATCGCGCTCGGCGGCGGCGTATCGAGCGCCGGCGCGTTTATGATCGACGCGGTGATGCCGCTGGTCGAAGCGCGTTCGACGATGGTGCCGCCGAATTCGACGAAAATCGTGACGGCAACGCTCGGTAACGACGCAGGCGCGATCGGCGCGGCCACGATGGCGATGCGCGGCGGCCTGACCGCGCCGGGTTAGTGCAGGGCACGAGCGCCGGCTACGGCGCCGCAGCCGGTGCGTCGAAGGCGAGCGCCGTCATCAGCCGGACGCCCGCCTCGAGCGCGCGTTCGTCGATATCGAAGCGCGCATGGTGATGTGGGAACGCCGTCGCGTCGCCGCCGTTGGACCCGATGGTGTAAAAACACGCCGGCACCCGTTCGGCGTAGAATGAAAAGTCCTCGGCACCCATGAGCGCAGGCGCTTCGACGACGCGCGCGTCGCCGAATTCGCGCTGCGCGAGCTCCCGAAGGTAGACCGTTTGCCCGGCATCGTTCGACGTCACCGGATAGCGCCACAGATACTCGAACGTATAGGTTGCGCCCGATGCCTCACAAATGCCGCGCAAGGTGCGTTCGATCCGGCCGGCCATCGCTTCGCGAACGGTGGTATCGAATGCACGCACCGTGCCGAGTAACGTCGCACGTGACGGGATGACGTTGTGCGTCGTGCCTGCGTGGACGGCGCCGATGGTGACGACCGCCGGCTCGAGCGGATCGATCTGACGGGCGACGATGTGCTGCGCGGCGACGATGAACAGTCCGGCAACGTAGATCGGGTCGACGGAAAGATGCGGCATGGCGCCGTGTCCGCCGCGACCTTCGATCGTGATCTCGATCGAATCCGACGACGCGTAGAACGGCCCGCTGCGCAGACCGATAATGCCGACCGGAAGCGACGACGCGAGGTGCGCGCCGTACGCACGTTCCACGTTGAAGCGCTGCAACAGCCCGTCCTCGATCATCGCTTGCGCGCCGCCCCGGCCTTCTTCGGCGGGCTGAAAACACAGCACGATCGTGCCGGCGAGCTCGCCCCGTCGCTGCGCGATCAGGGACGCGGCCCCGAGCAGCATTGCAACGTGGCCGTCGTGCCCGCACGCGTGCATCGTCCCGCGCGTTCGCGAGGCGTACGCGACGTCGTTCTCTTCGTCGATCGGTAGGGCGTCCATATCGGCGCGCAACATGATCGTCCTGCCCGGCTGCGTGCCGTGCAGCACGCCGACAACGCCGGTGCGGCCGACGCCTTCGGTCACGACGTATCCGAGCGCGCGCAAGCGCGCGGCGACGATTGCGGCCGTGCGCGTCTCTTCGAAACCTTGTTCGGGATGGACGTGCAAGTCGCGCCGAATTGCGACGACGTCGTCGAGCAGCTCCGTCGGCGGGGCGATCACGGCCGGTTCGTGCGCCGTCTCAGACGGCTGCGGCGGCGGAGACGGCGATGCGCGGCGAGGGTTTGCGGCCGTCCTGCGCGACTTGCGCAATCAGTTCCGCGATACGGCGCGACGAGCCGCGGGGTGCGATGTTGATGAGTTGCTGGCGCATCGCCGCGAGCCGTTCGCTGTTCTGAACGATACGCGCGACGGACTGCACGACTTCCGCCGTCGTCAACGCGACAACACCGATCCCGTTGGTGCGAACCCAGTCGAGATTGCCGCGCTCCTGGCCCGGCACGTAGTCGTAAACGACGACCGGCACTTCGGCGACGCTGGCCTCGGCGAGCGTCCCCGGACCGGCTTTGGTCACCAACAGATCGGCGGCGCGCATCAACTCGGGGACGTCGTTCCGGAAGCCGAGTACCGTCATCGGCGTCGGCATCGTCGGCGCGAGTTCTTCGAGCTTCATCTTGAGGGCCGCGTTGCGCCCCGTCACGATGACGAGATGAAACGGCAACGTCGTCTTGGCCAGTGCGAGCGTCGTCGGCAGCAGCTTCCCGCCGCCTTCACCGCCGGCCATCAGCAGCGCGATCGTGGTGTCTTGCGGCAAACCGAGTTGCTTACGAATCTCGCTCTTGGTTGCCGAGACGTCTTCGAACTTCGGATGAATCGGGTGACCGATAAGGCGCAGCCGGCTCGGCGGAACGCCGCGTTCGAGTGCGCGCTGATAAACTTCACGAGCGGGCACGATCGTCAAATCGGCTTCCGGTAACAGCCAGCCCTCGTGGACGCGGCCGAGGTCCGTGATCACCGTGACGATCGGAACGCGATTCATGCCGGCATCGGTTCGCGCGCGCAGCGCAGCGTGATTGAGCAGCGGATGGACCGAGACGATGACGTCGGGGCGGTAAGCCTGAAAGACGTCGCGCAGGCGTTCGCGATAGAGCGGCTCGCAGAAGCGAACGATCGTGCGATAGCGGCGACGCCCGTTAGTCGCGTGGTAGAGCGCGCCATAGATCGGCGGAGCAAAGCGGAGGGCCGCGCTATACGCCGGCCCCAGTTTTGATAGCGGAAACGTGCAGTGGGTGGCGATGTCGTCGATTCGCCAGTCGAAGCGCGTCCCTCGATCGATCTCGTCGAGCGCGGCACCGATGGCCATCGCTCCGGCGCGGTGGCCGCCGCCGGTGTCCGAGATCAGAAAGAGGATGCGTTTGGTCATCCGGTTGGGGACTTTCGTTGCTTGAGCGCGCGTAACGCCGCGGCGCTACGCCGATCGCGAGCGCGAATTCGGCGCATGGCTGCGGCGCTGCGACGCCGGGGCGCGACCGCACGAAGCCATGCGATCGTATGACGTGCCGGGGCATCGTAGAAACGAAAGATGTCCCCGAACTCAATCTCCGGGTTTTGGTGATGACCGTTGTGGTCCTCCGGGAGCACGAGGCCGGTCAGGCGCGATATGCGGACGAGCCACGCGGGACTTTTCCAGCCGATCTCCGCCGTATGGCGCCACCAGACGTGCATCTGTCCGAGCACGAGGCCGACGACCGAACCGATCAGCGATATCTGCACGCACGACATCGCAATCGCGATGTAAGGAAGCGCGCCGAGCAATCCGTCGAGCAGAACTGCCGGGCTCTTCGAAAGCACCGCGTGGTCCCAGTACGAACGTTTTCGATCGTGATGCGTGCGAAGGTGAAGTTTTCCCCACACGTGTTGCGGGACGTGATAAAGGAAGGTCGATGCAAGATCGCCGACGACGAGGACGATGAGCATCGCCGCGATGGCGGAGACAGGCGAGCCCAGCACGATCGAATTCACGCGTATCCTTAGTTTGACGTACGGCTAACGGACCGTTGGTTTTGCACGAACGAAACCCTCTCCAAGCGACCATGCTCGCGGCAACGCTTCTCGTAAACCCATACGCGATCAACATCGATGCGTTGCGTGATGCCGTGCTCTCGTGGCATATACCCGTCGCCGCCCCCCTCACGCGGGGAGAACGGCTCTACATGGATGCGCCGCGACGCGGCGGCCAGCTCACCGCAACGGTCCGGAGCATCATGCGTACGAATCCGCATCTATCCGCGGTCGACGCGCTCTTGCTCGCCCGCACGACAATTGTCGCAGCCGAAGCGAATGCGATCGACCCGGGTTTTTTGGCCGCGACGTTGTTGCAAGAATCGGCGTACGATCCGGGCGCGATGTCGGCCGCCGGTGCGGCCGGCATCGGACAATTCATGGTCGGTACCGCCGACATCTGGGGCATCGACCCATTCGACGCGGCCGCTGCGATACGCGCGACGGCGCACTTGCTCGCGACGTACCTGCACCGCTATCGCGACCGCGACATCGGCGATCCATTCGCGTTGGCGCTCGCTGCGTACAACGCCGGGCCCGCGGCCGTCGAGGCATACCGCGGTGTTCCGCCCTACGCGGAAACGATCGAGTACATCTCCGATATCACGGAGCGTTGGTCACGCATTGTCCGCGATCGCTAGAGGATTCACGTTCCGTGAATCTGTCGCGTTTCGGCTTCGCCGAAGCGGCCGCGTCGTCGTTCGCCGGGCGAGTCCGACGAACTCCTAACGCACGGCGCGCGCCAACGAGCGCTGCAGATATGCTTGGACGCGATCCCACGCATCGGCGATCTCGCGTGTTGCGACGGTGTCGGCATCTTGGCGGAAGAAGGAGTGACCGACGTTCGGGTACACTTCGATATCGTAGCGTTTGCCGGCCGCATCGAGACGTGTGCGAATGCGTTGCACGTCGTCGGCCGTCACGAGGTCGTCGCGGCCGCCGAACACCAGCAGCAGCGGCGTCCGAATCTGCTCGGCGTGTTTGATCGGTGCGTCCGCGCCGTCGGGAAGTGACTTTGCGATACTCTGTCCGTAGAACGCGATCGACGCGCGCAAGCCCGGCAGCGACGCCGCCATGAACGCGACCGATCCGCCGATGCCGAATCCCCACACCGCGATATCGCCGCGATCGACGAAAGCTTGTTCGTTGAGCCAATCCCGGGCGGCGGCGACGTCGTTTGCGACCGTTGCACTTTGGAATCCGTCGGGGACGCCTTTGCTGCGCAGATAATCGATCGCGAGCCCGACATAGCCCGCGCTCGCGACCAGATCGGTCATGCGCCGCATCTCGTCGTCGAACCCGTACACTCCCTCGAGGACGATCACCGCCGGCTTCGGTTTATTCGCGGACGGCCGGGCGAGATACGCGGGCATCGGCCCGCCGGGAGCGGTGATCGTCAGCCGGGTGGTGATCATACGGGTTCTCCTACCTTATGAGCAATGCTCCGCGAGAAACGCTTGGACGAGATCCCATGCATCGGAGACGGCTTTTGCCTTGGC
This sequence comes from Candidatus Lustribacter sp., assembly GCA_965277075.1. Lineage (GTDB taxonomy): Bacteria > Vulcanimicrobiota > Vulcanimicrobiia > Vulcanimicrobiales > Vulcanimicrobiaceae > Lustribacter. Next base: position 1,971,895 of record OZ255707.1, on the reverse strand, counting down.
ATCGCCGTCGTCCATCGTTTCGGAGCTCTCCCGAAAAAACGCGTGTCCTTGATCCGGATAGACTTGGATTTGGAACTTTTTGTGATCGGCCGTAAGGGTCGCTCGGATGCGTTCGATCGCGTCGGCCGGGATGTACGTGTCTTGCCCACCGAAGGCGAGAAGCATCGGAGCTTTGACGCTCGCCGCGTCGGCCAGCAGCTCCGGATCACCGTTCGGTAACGGGTTGGCGATGCTTCCGCCGTAAAACGCGACCGCGCAAGCCAACCCTTCGAGCGTCGCGCTGAAAAACGCAACCGAGCCGCCGAAACAGAAGCCCCACGTCGCGATGTGATTGAACTTCACGAAATCCTGGCCGTTGAGCCAGTCAATGGTGGCCGTGAGGTCCGCGGCGAAGGTCGTCCGGTTCACGGCCTTTGCCGCGGCGAAACCGTTTTGCAGCCCTTCTTGGGTATAGGGCTCGTTGAGGTCCGGATGCGTACGGTGATAGTAGTTGATCGCTACGCCCACGTAACCGGCCGATGCCACGAGTTCGGTGATGCGCCGGACCTCGGTATTGACACCGAAGACCTCTTGCAGCACGATCACCGCGGGTCGCGGTGAGCCGTCATCGGGCCGAGCCATATAGGCCGGCATCGCACTTCCGCCGACGTCGATGGTGAACGATTGCTTAAGCACAGAATCCTCCCGCAGCGCGGCGAAACATATCAACGATTGACGCGGTTCGGTACGGCATGAGTTGGACAACGCCGGCCACGCGTTCTGGCCGCTTCTTGCTCTATCGCGATCCGCATCCTGCTCGTGTCGCTTCGTTCGCCGAAGACGTGCGCACGGGACTCGGTATGCGCCCGTACACGCTGTCGCCGAAGTATTTCTACGATGACCTCGGCTCGGCGATTTTCGACGCGATCACGCACTTGCCGGAATACTACCTCACGCGCGTCGAGCGCGATCTGCTCGCGACGTACGGGTCGCACATCGTGGGCGCGTTTGACGAACCGCTCGAACTCGTCGAGCTCGGCAGCGGCAGCGCGGTCAAGACCCGGCTAATCATCGAAGCGATCCTCGCGCGTCAGGAACGTCTCACGTTCCACCCGATCGATATTTCGCCCGAGGCGCTCATCGAGTCGTCGCACGGTCTGCTCGCCGCGCACGATGCGCTCACGGTGATGGCGTACGCGAGCGACTACTTCACGCTCTTGCGCGCCGGCCGGCTCTCGACGAGCGATCGCGTCCTTGCGCTCTATCTCGGCTCGAACGTCGGTAATTTCGAACCGTCGGCCGCCCGCGAACTCTTCGCGCTCGTCGGCGGGACGTTGCGTCCCGGAGACGGGCTGCTCGTCGGGTACGATCTCAAGAAAGATGCAACGGTCCTCGAACTGGCCTACAACGATCCCACCGGTGTGACGGCGGCGTTCAACAAAAATCTGCTCGCGCGCATCAATCGCGAACTGGGCGGAACATTCGATCTGAGCGCATTCTCGTTCTACGCGAAGTACGAAGAATGCGACGGTGCGATCCGCTCGTACCTGCGAGCGAACCGCGGGCACGTCGTCGACGTTCCCGGTGCGCGCGTCTCGGCGAACTTCGAGGTGGGCGATACGATCCACACGGAATCGTCGTACAAATTCACAACGCAGGAGATGCTCGCGCTCGTCGCAGCTGGTGGTTTTACCGAGCGCGCAACGTTCAGCGATGCCGCCGCACGCTACGCGCTTACATTGTTGATTCGCGCGTAGTGCCGGCGTGGCTGCGTCCGGTCGTTCGGAATTGCCGAATCGTGCGCACGACGTCACCTCGATCCGCGCGCGCCAGTACGCCGGCCGGCGCCGGTTCGCCGCTCGTCACCGTTCGTACGTAGGCCCACGTCGCGACCTCGACGCCCTCGTCGTCCACGACGCGAACGTCGACGCGTACGTAGAGCGGGACGTCTTCCCAGGCATCACATACCGTTAGTTCGCGTTCTTCGACCGTCACGAGTGCACCGTGCACGACGGCGCCGCGCTCCGGCATCATCGTCAGGTAGCCGCTCTCGGTGAATACCGCGGTCCAGTCGTGCAGCGTCGCCGGGAACGTCGGCAAGACGCGATCGAAGAGTTCGCGCTGATATTCCGGATCGAGCAAGGTCCCGTACGAGAAAAAGATCACGTTCGAACCGTCATGCGCTCGACGAACCGTAACGTCACGTCCGCCACGACCGCCAGCAGTACCGCGGCAAGACTTCCGGCGATGATCTTGGGCGGATCGTCTTGATGCAGTCCCTCGAAGACGAGCGTTCCGAGGCCGCCCGCATCGATCCACGCGGCGACGGTCGCGATCGAGACGAGCGATACCGTCGCGATGCGCACGCCGCCGACGATCGCCGGCAGCGCAAGCGGCAACTCGATGCGCAGCAGCTGCGCGAGCGGGGTGTAGCCGAGACCGCGCGCAGCATCGACCGCTGCCGGTGAGACGCCGCGCAATCCTTCGGCGACGTTGCGAACGAGCAGCATCTGCGCGTACGCGACGAGCGCGACGATCGCCGTCGGTGTACCCAGTCCGAAGACGGCGACGAGGATCGCGAGCAGTGCGAGGCTCGGAATCGTGTAGATCGCGCTCAGCACGGTCAGCGCTATCGCGCCTGCGCGCGGCTTGCGTGCGACGAGAACGCCGAGCGGCAGCGCGATCGCGAGCGCAATTGCCAGCGAGACGACGACGAGGACGACGTGCTCGCCGAATCGCTGTGCGACGATCGCCGGGTGCGCGAAGAGGTAGGTCATGAGAGGAGCGGGCGCTCTTGTGCGAACTGCCGGCTTTCGGCATCGATGCCGACCAGCGAGCGCACGATGTCGTTCGCCGGCGCCGCTAGGAGCTGCTCGGGCGTGTCTGCTTGCGCGATTGCGCCGTCGGCGATCACCACGATGCGGTCGGCGAGCCGCAGCGCTTCATCGACGTCGTGGGTGACGAAGACGATCGTCGTTCCGAGCTCGCGGTGGATGCGCCGGATTTCGTCTTGCAACGATGCGCGCACGATCGCGTCAACGGCGCCGAACGGTTCGTCCATCAGCAGCGCGCTGGGTTCGGCCGCGAGCGCGCGCGCGACGCCGACACGTTGCTGTTCGCCGCCCGAGAGTTCGCGCGGATAGCGTTCGCGATACCGGATGGGATCGAGACGCACGAGGGTTAGCAGCGCGTTCACGCGCGCCGCGATGCGCGACCGGTCCCAGCCCAACAAGCGCGGCACGACGCCGATGTTGGCTGCAATGGAAAGATGCGGAAAGAGACCGACGGCCTGGATGACGTAGCCGATGCCGCGGCGCAGCACGACCGGATCGAGCGTGCGGACATCGACGCCGTCCAGCAGCACGACGCCGGATGTCGGTTCGATCAACCGGTTGATCGTGCGCACGAGCGTGCTCTTGCCCGATCCCGATGGACCGAGGAACACCGTGAACTCGCCGGCCGGAATCGTCAAATCGACGGACCCGACGGCGGTGGTGCCGCCGGGGTAGGTCACGCCGACGCCGCGCAACTCGATACGCGAACCGGCTTTATCCGGCAAGGCCGTGCTGCTTGATGAAGTCGCGCGCCACTTCCGAGGGTTCGCGTTTCTGCGGTCCATCGATTTCGTTGTTGAGCGTCTGCATCACGCGATCGGTCAGCAGCGGCGCGACGCGGTTGAGCAGCGCCGAAATCGCCGGTCGCGCCGCAAGCGTCTCACGGCGCACGACCGGCGCGACTTGGTACGGCGGAAAGAGATGCTTGTCGTCGCGCATGACGACCAAATCGTCGGCGATGATCGCGCCGTCGGTACCGAACGCGACGACGATGTCGACGTCCCCGCTCAACAACGCCTTATATTTCAAGCCGAAATCGACGAGGCGAACGTCCTTGAACTCGAAGCCGCCGTAGACGCGTTTCAATCCGGGTAAGCCGTCGGAGCGTTTGACGAATTCCGGGACGGCACCGAGCCGCAGCTGCGGCGCGCGCACTGCGACGTCGCTGAGCGTTTGCAGGTTGAAGCGTGCCGCGAGCGGCTTCGTCGTCGCGAGCGCTTCGGTGTTGTTCATCGGCGCGGGGTCGAGCCACGTCAGTCCGAATTGCGTTTCGTATTGTTGTTTCACGTAGTCGAAGGTTTGCACGGCGTCACCGTGCAGCGTCGACTTGAGCACGACGATGAGGGCGGTGCCGGTGTATTCCGGATACAAATCGATCTGACCGCGCCGGAGCGCTTGCATCGCGATGTCGGTGCCGCCGAGATCGAGCCGGCGCCGTACGTGCACGTCGTTGTCTTCGAGCACTTGCGCGTAGAGCTCGCCGAGCAGCAGCGCCTCGGTGAAATTCTTCGAACCGATGCGCGTCGTGTCACGGTCGAGCCCGCAACCGGCGAGCGGTACGGAAGCGAGGAGTCCAAGCACGTGGCCGCGTTTCACGAAATTCCCTTCGGGCGGATGCGCCGGCCGAATCGGCCGAGCGCGAAATCGATGACGAGCGCAAGCACGGCGACCGCGCACGCCCCGAGTAGGAGTTCGCCGACGTCGTCGGTTGCGAGACCGTCGACGATGAAGTCGCCGAGCCCGCCGCCGCCGATGAATGCCGCGAGCGTCGCGGAGGCGACGACCTCAACCGCCGCCGTGCGCGTGCCCGCCACGAGCAACGGTACGGCCAGCGGCCACTCCACCCGCCGCCGGATATCACGGGATGTCATGCCGAGACCGCGCGCCGCATCGAGCGTCGCGGCCGGCGTAGACCGCAACCCGAGTTCGGTGTTGATCACGATCGGCGGTAGCGCGAGCACCACGAGCGCGAGCAACGCCGGCCGAAAGCCCAAACCGAGATAGGGCAACGTTAATGTCAGAACGGCTAGACTGGGAAGCACGCGTAACGCGCCGGCGCCGCCGAGGGTCAGTACGCGTACGATTGGCCGTCCCGCCGCGAAGGCTGCCAGCGGCACCCCGATCGCGATCGCCAAGACGATCGCTGCCAGAGAGAGGCCGATGTGAGTACCGAGGTGCGCGAAGAAGGTCTGGATCATCCGCCGAATCTGACCACGATGCTCACCGGTTCGGAAGTTGAGGACGAGGTCCGCCCTGCCGCACCGACCGGCGCCGGCGACGATCTCGAAAATCCCGCGCTCTACATTAGCCGCGAGACGTCGTGGCTCGAATTCAACGATCGCGTGCTCGAAGAAGCGCTCGACGAGCACAATCCGCTGCTCGAGCGATTGAAATTTATTGCGATCTACGGTACCAACCTGGACGAGTTCTTCATGATCCGCGTCGCCGGACTCAAGCAGCAGATCGAAGCCGAAGTGCATCGCCGCTCGGACGACGGTCTGTTGCCGGGCGAACAGCTGGCTGCGGTCGCGGCGCGGCTCCAGCCTTCCCTCGACCGGATGACCAACTGTCTGGAGAACGTTCTCTTTCCGGCGCTCGAACGCCACGGCGTGCGCATTCTGCCCTATGCGGAACTCGATGCGACCGCACAAACGGTCTTACAGACGTACTTTCGCGAGCGTGTGTTTCCGGTGCTCACGCCGCTCGCGATCGACTCCGGTCATCCGTTCCCGTATATCTCGAATCTCTCGCTCTCGCTCGCGGTCGAGCTCGAAGAGATGACGCCCGACGGTCCGCTGCACTATGTTGCGCGCGTTAAAATTCCGCCGAGCCTGCCGCGGTTCGTCGCGATCGAATCCGCGCCGGCAGGTCAGCGTTGGTTCGTGCTCGTGGAAGATCTCATCGCGAACAACTTGAACGCGCTCTTCCCCGGAATGCACGTCAGCGACTCGCACGCGTTCCGCGTCACGCGCGACGCCGATCTCGATTTACAAGAAGACGAGGCCGACGATCTGCTGCGCGCGATCGAATCGGAGCTGCGCAAGCGCCGTTTCGGCGAACCGGTCCGGTTGGAAGTCGGCCGCTCGATGCCCGTTGCGTTGCGCGCGATGCTACGCGACGCACTCTCGCTCTCGGATTTCGACTGCTATGAGATCAGCGGCATGATGGCGACATCGGCGTTGTGGACGCTGGTCGGGATCGACATGCCGGCGCTGCACGATCCGCCGTTCACGCCTTCGATTCCGAAGCGGTTGCGCAACGCAACCGATCTCTTCGCCGTCATTCGCGAAGGCGATCTGCTGCTGCATCACCCGTATCAGTCGTTCGATCCCGTGGTGCAATTCGTACGCCAGGCTGCGACCGACCCCGACGTGCTGGCGATCAAACAGACCCTCTACCGGACCTCCGGAAATTCGCCGGTCGTCGGGGCGTTGATCGACGCGACCGAAGCGGGCAAACAAGTCGCGACGCTGATCGAACTCAAGGCGCGCTTCGACGAAGAAAACAACATCCAGTGGGCGCGCAACCTGGAACGCGTCGGCGCGCACGTCGTCTACGGCTTAGCCGGCCTCAAGACGCATGCGAAAGTGACGCTGGTCGTGCGCAACGAGCCGGAAGGCATCCGCCGCTACATGCACTTCGGCACCGGAAACTACAACGACAAGACTGCCAAGCTTTACACGGACCTCAGTCTCTTCACCGCGCGCGCCGATCTTGGCCGCGATGCGACCCAACTGTTCAACGCGTTGACCGGCTTCTCGAAAGCCGAAAACTACGAACGTCTGCTCGTTGCGCCGACCGGTTTACGCACCGGGTTCATGCGCTTGATCGAACGTGAAACGGAGCACGCCCAAGCGGGGCGTGCGAGCGGCATCACCGCGAAACTCAACGCGATCAACGACGCCGGCATGACGGCGGCGCTCTATCGCGCATCGCGCGCCGGCGTGCCGATCGACCTCACGATTCGCGGCATGTGTATCTTGCGGCCGGGCGTGCCCGGTGTCAGCGAGACGATTCGCGTGCGCAGCATCGTCGGCCGGTTCCTCGAGCACTCGCGCATCTTCGTCTTCGCGAACGGCGGCCAGCGTGAAGTCTTTGTCGGCAGTGCGGACTGGATGGGCCGCAACCTCGATCGTCGCGTCGAAACGGTCGTGCCTGTCCTCGACCCCACGATCGCCGCGATGATCTGCGACGAAATCATCGACGTGTTCGTGCGCGACAACGTGAAAGCGCGCGAACTCAACGCGGACGGGGCGTACGAGCGTCGCGTTCCCGCCGACGGCGAGCCGCGCGTTGACGCACAGCAAATCTTTCTCGAACGGTACGAAGCGGTTTAAGCTGAATCGATCCGCGCGAGGATCGCGTTCCAGAATAGCTCGTCGACGCGTTGTACGCTCAGGCGCTGGCCGCGCTGCAGCAACGGCATGCCGGCGAGTTCGGGCATCGCGCGTAATTCGTCGAGCGGCAGAAGCCGCGCAAACGTGCGTTCGAACCCGACGTCGACCATTTTCCACTTCGGCCGCTCTTCACGCGACGTCGGATCATAGTAATCGCTCGACGCATCGAATTGCGTGAAGTCGGGGTACGCCGCACGAATGACTTTGCAGATTCCGGCGATGCCCGGTGGCTTCGTACTCGAGTGGTAGAAAAACCCGAGGTCGCCGACGTGCATCGCGACCATGTTATTGCGTGCTTGGAAGTTGCGCACGCCGGACCACTCCGTCCGGCCCTCACGCTGCAAACGGTCGATGCCGTAGACGTCGGGCTCGCTCTTGAACAGCCAGTGCTGCATCGGAATACGTTTATGGTTCAGAGATTCGCGATCATCTCGTTCGCAGAGACCGGACGCTCGATGAACTTCATACGGTACGCCCACTCCAAACTCGGCGCGATCAATTCCGGCGTCAACGTGTCGGCGAAATTGGTGCGCGTCATCTTGTCGACTACTGCGGTGTCGATCTTTGCGTACTTCACCAAGATCTCGCCCGAACGCGTGCGGTTGGCGTTTGCCCAGCGTGCACACTCGTAGATCACGGAGACGAACCGCCGGGCGACCGGAGCATTGTTCTTCAACCAGGTCGCAGAGGTAAACCATCCGCCGGTCATGTAGCGTTTTCCTAACGAGTCGAACACGACGGTGAGGATGCGAGCGTCGGCGGCGCCGGCTGTGATGAATGGTTCGGTGCAGACGGCTCCGGCAACCGACCCTCGTGCGATGGCCGGCACCATCGCCGAAAAGGGCATCTCGATGACGGACACCGCGGCCGGGTCGACGCCGTTTTTTGTGAGCCACACGACGAGTGGAAGATGCGTGCCGTCTTTCAGCCCGACGACGGCGACGGTCTTGCCGACGAAATCCTTTGCGCCCGCGATCGACGCGTTTTTGCCGACGAGCAACGCAGACGTGGGTCTGCCGTCGAAAAGTGCGCCGCCCGCGATGTAGGTCAAGGGTAGGCCATGAATCGTCGCGTTCGCCATCATGGTGACGGTCGAGATGCCGATGTCGAGCGCTCCACCCGCGATCGCCGTCGTCGATCCCGCACCGTTCGTAAACGGGACAATCTGAACGTCGAGGCCTGCCTTTTCGAAAAATCCCATGTCGCGCGCATAGAATGCCTGGGCGAAAGCATCGACCGGGACGGAGCCGACACGCAGCGTGGGCGTTCCTTGAGCGCTGACGCGCCCGACGCTCGCGGCCGCCAACAAGGAGCCAACAAACAGCCGTCGTGACCGATTCAAAATCTTGCGGGTGGATGTTCGTCGGAGACGCGATTGAACCCCCCGTTGTGGTGCCGCCTGAAGCTGCTCATGCTTTAAGGTGACTGACTCGTTGGTTCTTGACAAGCGAGAAAAATTTGGTGTAATTTACCATCAGGTTAGTTTACGAAAAGGTAAATTACGACGAACAGTTCACTCAGCATCACCTTCGCGGCCCTCGCCGACCCGACGCGCCGCGCAATTCTCGCTCGGCTCATGGACGGGGAGACGGCGGTGAACGAATTGGCCAAGCCGTTCGCGATGACGCTCCCGGCCATCACCAAGCACCTCAAGGTGCTGGAGGGTGCCGGGCTGATTACGCGCACTCGTCGCGCGCAGTGGCGGCCGTGTCGACTCGACGCCGACCCGCTGCGCGACGTCGCCGACTGGGTCGAACCCTACCGGCGCCATTGGAACGACCGCCTCGACCGCTTGAACGACTACCTCCACGAACTCCAGGTGAAGGACGATGACGATGACTGCTGAGCCCGCCTCCGACAATCTCATCCTCACCCGAATCCTGGACGCGCCACGCGCGCTCGTGTTCGCGGTGTGGACGAATCCGCAACACCTCGCGCGGTGGTGGGGGCCGCACGGCTTCACCAATCCGGAGTGCCGCGCCGACGCGCGGCCGGGCGGTGAAATCTTTATCCGGATGGTTGGCCACGGGTACGATCACGGGATGAAGGGCCGCTTTGAGGAGGTCATTCCGCCCGAGCGGCTCGTTTTTACGTCGCAGCTCGAGGACGAGAGCGGCACGCCGTTCGTGGAGATTCGCAACACGGTGACATTCGCGGATCACGGTACCGGCCGGACCGTCCTCACCCTTCACGCGCGCGTCCTGAAGAAAGGCCCGGGCTCGGAAGGTCCGCTCGCAGGGATGGAAGAGGGGTGGACGCAGAGCCTCGAGCGCCTGGACACCTACACGTCGGGACTCAAGCCGGACAAGATCACACCGTTCTTGTGGTTCGACGGCCGTGCCGAGGAAGCGATGAACTTCTACACGTCGGTCTTCAAAAACGCCAAGATAATCGAGATGTCGCGGTACGGGGAAGCCGGACCGGGAGAAGCCGGTAGCGTGATGACCGTAACATTCGAAATCGAAGGTCAACGATTCATCGGACTCAATGGCGGCCCGCACTACTCGTTCACGCCGGCGATCTCGTTCATGGTCCACTGCGACACGCAAAACGAGGTGGACGTATATTGGGATCGCTTGAGCGCCGGCGGGGAGCCGATTCAATGCGGCTGGATCAATGATAAGTTTGGGCTGACGTGGCAGATCGTCCCCAACGCTCTGCATGAGATGCTCGAGGATGCGGACGAGAAGAAATCGACTGCTGTCATGCAGGCGATGATGCAGATGGTAAAGCTCGACATCGCCGCACTGCGCGAGGCCTACGATTCCGCGTAGGACACAGAACTCGTGGAGCGGCTCGGCCTCACCCTGAGCTTGTCGAAGGGCGACGATTGGATTCGTCACCCTGAGGCGATGATGCTGGTCGCTACGGCGACGTCGACTGTGCGATGAACGCGGCAGAAATCGTCTGAAAGCGCCGAACTCCGCGCTGCATTCCGGCGGCGCGAGAGCGTTAGCGCAGTTGGATCGTCGGAACGACGCCCTTGTCGGCGAAAACGGTCCCCAGCAGCGTTTGCAGTTCGCCCTTTTCCGCCATCGGTCCGAGCACGTCCGTGTCGCCGTAAAATTCACCGTCGATGAAGACCTTGGGTAGCGTCTGCCAGTCCGTCATCTGCGCGAGCGCGGCACGCTTGGGCATGTTCTCGAGCACGTCCACAACTTCGAACGGATAGCCGAAGCTGTTGAAAAACTGAATCGTCTCCAACGTAAAGCCGCAACGCGGCGCGTCCTTCGTGCCCTTGCCGTAGACGAGGATCGGGTTGGCGGCAACTTCTCGTTCGATCTCGTTGCGGAGCGTGTCTGACATCTAGGTCTCCAGGAGTTCGGTGCGGATGGCGAGTGCATGAATGCGCCCGTCGTCACGGGCCGGTTTGAGAGCTCGCTCGACCATCCGGTGGCGATCGAGCAACGACTTTCCGGCAAACGCGTTCGAGCGTATCAACACATCGAAATGGTCCATGGTGCCGGTGCGGTCCCAGACCTCGACCTGGGCGTCCGGCAGCGATTCGCGGATCATCGCGACCATCATTGGCTCTTGGATCATGGCCCGGGTGGTTACGACTCCGCTGCGTCGCGGACCCCCGAAACGCAAGCGGCAAGCGTGTTGCCACGCTTGCCGTTTCCCCGGGATTTGCGGCCGCGGACTACGGGGTGATGTTCAGCGAGAACCGGAACGTGCGCGGCGGCAACGCCTGCAGCGGCGTTGACGTCGACCCGTTCGGCCCAGCGTACGTCAGCACGCCGTTGTTGAGGTAGACGCCCGGTTCGACAAAGCCTTGACCTGAGAGGACGCGCCCGAGCTGGGTCGCGCCGTTGCCCGTGTTGTTGAGGTTTTGACCGGAGAAAAGCAACGCGATTTTGTTGGCCACAATCGGCAACTTGTACGCTGCGTTGAGCTGCGCGTACGGCGGTCCGTACGTCGAATTGTCTTGGCCTTGAAGCTCGAGCCCGAGGAGGAACGTCGCACCGTTGCGCCAGTTGTACGAGCCTTGAGCGTAGCCTTTCCAGAACGGTATGCCGAAAATTTGCACGCCGTTGATGTTGTAATTGACGTTGGTCGGCTTGGTGTTGGCCGCATAGAGGCTTAGCGGAAGCTCGTTGTAGTACGTGCGGTTCAGGGTCGCGTTCGCGTAGTACCCGAAGCCGACCGTTGGCGCCTTTGCGATTTGAAATTCGAGGCCGTACGAGAGTTCTTCCGGACCGTTGACGTAGTTCGTCTGCTGCGCGAGATCACCGGCGAATTGCGGCGGCGTTGCGATCGTCTGCGTCAGCGACAGGAAGACGTTGTGGACGTTGATGTGATAGGCGTCCATCGAAATGACGCCGCCGTCTCCGAGGCGCTTGTCGAAGCCCACGTCATAGGCGACCGAGGTTTCGGGGCGCAGTTGCGAGTTCGGAATGTTGACGGTGTAGATATTGCCGTTCGCCGCGTTCGGAATAGTTACCGACCCGAAACCCGAGAGGATGCCCGCGTACGGCTGGGTGATCGACGAGCCGCCGCTGACGCGAACGCTCGTCGTCGGATCGACGCGGTATTCGAATCCGATGTGCGGATCGTAGTGATCGTATTGGACGTTTTGGGTGATGAGTGAAACGGGTGACGCCGCTGAGTTGCCGAGCGCCGCGTATCCATTGAGGACCACCGGATTTTCGATTTGCGCGGCGACTCGATAGATCTCGAAGTAGTTCCCGACGGCGAGGCGCAGCGCCGGCGTGAGTTGGAACAGACCGTTGAGCGACAGGTCGGCGTATTGCGAGAGCGTCGGCGGCGTGCCGACGGCCGACCGCGGCAATTTGTTGTATTGGGCGTAGGGACTCGACGCGGGATACTGTGCCGTGGAGCAGCCGGGCTGGTACGGGACGCCGCCGTTGCCGTACACGCTCGATCCGGAAATCGAACCGATGACGAACTGGCAACCCGGCGCAGCGCCCGAACCGTCGGAACTCGATGACTGCGTGTAATCGCGACGGTAGTCGTACGAGAAGAAATAGGTGTTGTTCGCTACCGGATGGATGTACGTAAACGTGTAGCCGAAAAGCTGATCGAATTCCGGCTGGCTGAACGGCGTCGAGTAGCCGTAGCGCCCGTCGTTTTGAACCGCCGTCGGGTTGGTGAAGCACGTGAACGGCGCGACGGTCGAACAGACGCCGCCGTTCGGAGCGTTTGCCGTGGTGTTGAAGACCGTCGTCAGCGTCGGATTCGCACCGACGTACGACGACGACGTCGCCGATACGTTGTTTGGAAAACACGGGCCGGCTGCGCCCGTCCCGCCGACGATCCCCGTCGTGCCCGGCTTGAGATACTGCACTTGGCAGTTCGCGATGTTCGTGACGGCATTCCAACCGCCGCCGTTACCCGGGTATTGATTTTCCGCGACCCCGCTGATATAGCGATTGATCACGTGCGTGTACGGCCGGAAGAGCGCCGTGTCGCTGCCGATCGACGTGCGCAGTTCGGCCGAGAACTGCGGCTCGTTGTTCTGAATGAACGAGTTGGGAAACCACGAGTAGCCGGGCACCGTCGTACCCGCGTTGGCGAAGGTGTAGGGTGCGGAGAACGTCGCGTTCGCCGGGCATTGATTCGCGTACGTGATGAACGCGCCGGCCGTCGTCTGACAAGACTGCACCGCGACGTTGCCGAGGTACGAGCCGTAGGAGCCGCCCTGCGGCTGATACTGACCCTGGAGGCCGAGGAACTCGACCGTGATCGACGATGATTCGTTGAACTTGTAGCGCAGTTTTGCGAGTTGTGCTTCGAGCGAATACCGATTCGAATAATCGCCCTGCCACTGTTCGAGGCCGGTCAGGTTCGGCGGCGTCAGCGTGCCGATCGGCGCCGCCGACAAATTTCCCGTGTTGATCCGGTCGCCGTAATAGTTGTCCCACGGACCGCGATACCCGATGTACGACTTCTGCAGGATCAGGCTGAATTTGTTGTCCGCACCGAAGTTGACATCGGCCAGGAAATTGTAGAACGAGCCGGTGTAGTTATCGCCGCCGCCCGTGAAATCGAAGCGGTTCTTCGGCGCGAAATCCGCGGTGCGGAGGTTCACCGTCCCGACCGCGGATTCGCCGGCGATCGCACCGTTGAGGCCGGCGCCTTTGACGACTTCGGCGTCCTGGAAGATATAGGACGCTGCGTAGTTCGTGTTGTACTCGCCGACGATACCGGAACTCACCGGGTGACCGTCGATGGTCACGCGTGTCTGCAGCGGCAACCCCCGAACCGCGAAGTTCGTGTTCGGCGTGGAGCTGAACGTGCGAGTCGCCGTGACGCCCGGGATATTCGCAACCAGATCGGTGAGGTTGTTATTTTGGCGCAGTGAGATTTCTTGTTGCGGTAATTGGCTCACCGGTGCTTCGGAGACGTTGAACGGCGTGCGATTCGTTCCGTTGCCGGTCGCACTCGTGCGGCCGATCGTGCGGAGCGACTGCAGGTTTTGTTCGCTGAGCGAAACGTTGACTTGAATCGGCGTACCGGTCGCGACGGTAATCCCGTCGTTGCCGGCGGATTGGAAACCGCCCTTGACCACGGAGATGCTGTACACGCCGGGCGGTGCGGCGATCGAGTACGTTCCGTCGCCCGCGGTAATTGCGCTAAGGCGCGTACCGGCGCCGGTGGCGGTGACGGTCGCGCCGGAAACGGCGGTACCGGTCGAGTCGGTGATGCGGCCGGTGATTGTCGGGGACAACGATACCGCTCCAACGGTAACCGGACCGATCGTCGCCGCACAAACGGGTCCGACGATCGAGACGATCACGATTGCAACAGCCATCGCGCCGCGAAGAACGAAGCTCATGTCGAGCGGCTCCTCCATGGACGGCGAAAGGGAAGCGTGCTCGATTGAGCCGCCGCGCAAAGGCTACGGTACCAGGTTTATCCGAGAATTAAGAATTCCGTAATTTTGTCGGCGACCCGTTTACGGCTTAAGCAGCCGGCTATCGTTTCGCGAAACCTCGAGCAACTTCTTCGTCTCGCGCAGCGATTCGGGCAGCATCGGCGCAATCGTCGCAATCGATCGTGCTGCTCCGACTGCCACGACGAGCGCGGAGGCGCCGAGCAGAATCGCCGGTACGCCGGTCGCACGCAAATCGCCGATACGGAGCTTCGAGGCGCGGAGGATGCGCGGCACGTCGAGGTTCATAGCGGCGGGTGCGTCGGCGGAGGGTGCGAATCCTCGCAAACGATGCAACCGGCTTCCTTCGGATGGGACGTTCCCGCGCAATTCAATTTCGCACGGGACGTGATCGACGCGCTCGCGCCGAGCGGGCGCCGCGGTCTTGTGTTCGTCGACGCGTCGGGTGGGCGCCGCGATTTCACGTTCGACGAAATCGCGGATGCTTCGCAGCGCTGGGCGGCGGCGCTGCGCGATTGCGGTATCGGGCACGGCGACCACGTCGTCGTCATCTTGCCGAAGTCGCCGCAGTGGCTCTTGGTCATGATCGCGCTGTTGCGGCTCGGTGCGGTCGCGATTCCCGGTGCCGAGCAACTGCGCACGAAGGACGTGCTCTTTCGCGCTGTCCACGGTGATGCGACGAGCGTCATTTCGCACATCGAGAACGCGGCCGAAGTCGACGCGATTCGCGCCGACGCGCCGCGCGTTCGGCGCTACCTGCTCGTCGGCGGCGAACGCGACGGCTGGACGGCGCTCGAGCCGCCGGCGGCGCAGGCGGAGCCGTTCGCGGGCAACGTGACCTCGGTCGACGACCTCGCATACATCATCTATACGAGCGGCACAACGAAGGATCCCAAGGGCGTCGTGCATCGTGTCGCCTACACGTTTGCGAAGCGCATGCAGGCGGGAACCTGGTTCGATTGCACCGCCGCCGATCTCGCGTGGTGCACGTCGAGCACCGGCTGGGCGAAATCGTTGTGGAACGTCTTGCTCGGGCCGTGGTCGTGCGGCGCGGCGATCGTCGTGCACGAGGGCGCGTTCAACCCGGAGTCGCGCCTCGATTTGATCCGCGATCTCGGCGTGACGCTCTTGTGTCAGGCGCCGACGGAATACCGGCTCGAGGCGAAGCTGCCCGACCTCGGAACGCGTTGGACGTTGCCGTCCCTTCGTCATTGCGTATCGGCCGGCGAACCGCTCAATCCCGAAGTGATCGAACGCTGGCGCGACGCGTTCGGACTCACGATCTACGACGGTTACGGACAAACCGAAAATACGTTGCTGGTCGCAAACGTGCCGGGGAGCGCGGTACGGCCGGGATCGATGGGCAAACCGACCCCCGGTCATACCGTGGCGGTGATCGACGCCGCCGGCGAACCGTGCTTGCCCGGAGATGTCGGCGATATCGCGCTGCACGGTCACCCGCCCTCGCTCTTCATCGGCTATTATAAGAACGATGACGAGACGCGCGCGGCGTACCGCGGTGACTGGTTTCTCACCGGCGACCGGGCACAGATCGACGACGACGGATATTTTTGGTTCGTGGGCCGCGCCGACGACGTCATCTCTTCCGGCGCGTATCGCATCGGTCCATTCGAAGTCGAGAGCGCGCTGCTCGAACATCCGGCCGTTCTCGAATCGGCGGTCGTCGGGTCGCCCGATGCCGACCGCGGAAATATCGTGAAGGCATTCGTCGTGCTGCGTCCCGGCCTCACCGGCGACGCCGCGCTGGTGCGCGAACTGCAAGACCACTGCAAGCGTGTTACCGCGCCCTATAAATATCCGCGTGAGATCGCGTTCGTTCCCGACCTGCCGAAAACGCGTTCGGGGAAAATCCGGCGCGTCGAGCTGCGGCAAGCAGAGTTGCGCGCGAAGGGCGCGACCGCCGCGAGCGGGTTCGTCTGATGCGCGCCGTTCGATTACATGCGATCGGTGGTCCCGAAAATTTCATGGTCGAGGACGTCGACGCCCCGGTAGCCGGTGCAGGCGAAATCCTCGTCCGACTTTCGCACGCCGCGTTTAACCGGCGCGACGTGTACATCAGCCAGGGGCTGTATCCGGGAATCGTACTGCCGGTGCTGCCCGGCTCCGACGGCTGCGGTATTGTCGCCGCGCACGGCCCGGGGGCGGAGGGCCCAGCCGTCGGAGCGACCGTCGTGATCGATCCGATGCTCGGTTGGGGTGACGACCCGGTCGTCTGGCAATCGAACAGCTCGCTCCTCGGCATGCCGCATCCCGGGACGTTCGCGGAGTTTATCAGCGTGCCGGCGCACAACGTGCATTCGAAACCTGCGCCGCTCTCGAACGAACAGGCCGCGGCGATCCCGCTTGCCGGGTTGACCGCGTATCGCGCGGTGTTCACGCGCGGCCGTTGCACCTCGAACGACGTCGTGTTGATCCCCGGCGTCGGCGGCGGCGTGCAAACATTCGCACTGCAATTCGCGAAGTCGCTCGGCGCGCGGACGATCGTCACGTCGTCGAGCGACGCAAAACTCGAACGCGCGCACGCGCTCGGTGCCGACGTGTGCATCAACTACAAGACCAGTGGGAATTGGAGCAAGGAGGTTCGTGCGCAAAGCGACGGCGGACCGACGCTGGTGATCGATTCGGTCGGCGGTGAAACGTTTGCGAGGGCACTCGACGTCGCGCGTCCCGGCGCGCGTATCGTCACCTACGGCGGAACGACCGGCGATGCCAAGATTCGGATGTTCTCCGTCTTTTGGAAACACCTCGACATCCTCGGCACGTCGATGGGCAGTCCTTCCGATTTTCGCGCGATGCTCGAACTCTTCGCGACGTCCGGCATCCGGCCCGCGATCGACGAAGTCGTCGCGCTGGACGATATCGTTGCGGCGGCGAACCGCATCGCCGCCGGTGATCAGTTCGGCAAAGTCGTCATCCGCATCGACGGTGAGGTACCGAGCAGCGTATAGGCGACGAGTGCCGGTTCGGCTATGCCGTACCCCAGCTCGTCACGCGCGAGCGCGCGCGTTTCGCGTGCGATGCTGCCGAGATCGGGATCGAGTAGGGCGCGCTCCGCGGGCGTGAGCGGCCGATCGATCGCGGCGCCGCGCACGCGGCCCTCGCGTTCGAGGGCGTCCAGATACGCCAAGATTTGACGTGCGGCCGCGGGCCACAACCGCCGGTCGGTGTCGGTGTAGATCGCGGCGACGATGTCGGGTATCGTCGCAGGGCCGCGCTCGAGCAGCGCGAGCAGTTGGGCTTCGCGCGCTTCGCGATGCGCGATGTAGCCGTCGATCGTCGCGGCGACGTCGGTGCGTTCAGGTCCATGGCCGCCGTAGATCACCCGGCTCGTTCCGTAGTCGTCGCGCAAGCGTCGCAACGTGCGCTGGTATGCGCGCATGTCGCCGTTCGGCGGCGCGATCACGACGGTCCCGGTTCCGATGATCACGTCGCCGGTGAACAGCGCGCGTTCGTCTTCGAGAACGAAGACGGCGTGATCGGGTGCGTGGCCCGGCGCATGCAGCGCGTGCATTACGGCGTCGTCGACCTGCAGCATTTCGCCGTCGGCGAGCGCGCGGTCGTGCGCGAACGTCGCGGCGGGATGTGCGTAGACCGGCGCACCGGTCGCGCGCGCCAGCGGCGCCGCACCGGGGAAATGATCGGGATGGCCGTGCGTGACGAGGATCGCCGCAAAAATCGCATCAGCGGCGTTCGCTGCATCGACGAACGCCGCCGTTTGTTCGGCCAGATCGGGTCCGGGATCGATCGCGATCCAGCGTCTGTGCCCGCCGTTGACGATATAGCCGTTCGTTCCGTCGAGCGTCATCGGTGAGGGGTTCGGAGCACGCAGCCGCGACACGCGCGCACTGAGGGTCACCACGAATTTTCGAGCGCTGCGGGAATAAAGAACGACGCGCCTTCGCGGACGTTCGGCGTCACCGGAACCGTCTTCTTCGTGTCCGCAAACGCGAGCAAATCGGCGACGGTCGCAAATTGCGCGACCCGTTCGAGATGTTTGAGCGTCGGAAAAATCATTTGTCGTTCTTGACGCTCGACCGCCGCGATGGTTTCGGCGGGCCGCAGCCACATGCCGTCGTAGGTTTCGAACGCATCGGCTTCGGCGATTTGTCCGGCGGGTGCGCGCGCGACGAAAAAGCGCGCGTCGAAGCGCTGCGGCACCACCGGCGGCGTGATCCATCGCGAGAAATACCGGATGGCCGTTGCATCCAGGCGCGCGTTCAGATCGATCAGCGTTTCGCTGAAGGTACGCTTGCCTTGGATCATGCGCGTCCGCGCATCGCGGAGTGCGCCGGCGTCGACGGGCGAAACGCTGAAAAGCAGCCCGCATTCCTCGAACGTTTCACGAATCGCGGCATAGGTGAACGCGGGCTCCGCCGGGCGCCACTCGCCGGTGAGCCGCATGCGGGCTTGCGGCGACTTATCGTTGTTGTCCAACGTTCCACCCGGAAACACGTAGGCGTCGGGAATCGCCGGCGAGCGCGAACTGCGCCGCAGCATGTAAACCTCGATCCCAGCGTCCGTGTCCCGACAGACGACGACCGTGGCCGCGTCTCGGGGCTGAGCTACCACGCTGTTTCGTTCGCCATACGTGCCGGTAACTTCCGTTCGCTTGCCGTCGTCGAAATCCGCGGCGGTTTGGCCGCCGTTTCGTTCTCGGTACAACCGGTCCGGAAACCTCCGGACTTTCCCACAGGAGTCATTATGCTCAATAAGTTCATCGCAGGAGCCGTACTCGCGGCGCTTTGCGTTGCCCCGGCCCTTGCCCAAGACTCGAGCGGCAGCGCCATGAAAGACTCGAGCGGCAGCGCCATGAAGGCGAATCCCACGGTCGGCGGCGCGGCGATGTCCTCGAGCGACACGATCGTCACGAACGCGTCAAAGGCACCGAATCTTACCACGCTCGTTTCCCTCGTGAAAAAAGCTGATCTTGTCACCACGCTGAGCGGGCCGGGTCCGTTCACGGTTTTCGCACCGACCAACGCGGCGTTCAACAAAATCCCGAGCGCGACGCTGACCGCGGTCGGTAACGATAAAGCGACCCTCACGAAGGTCCTGACCTATCACGTCGTCGCAGGCAAAATGGACGCGGCAGCCATTGCTGCGAAAATTAAGGCCGGCAACGGTACGGCGATGTTCAAGACCGTGGACGGCGAGAGCTTGACCGCGACGATGGACGGACCGAACGTCATCATCACCGATGCCAAAGGCGGCAAAGCGACCGTCACGACGGCCGACGTGTATCAGTCCAACGGTGTCGTGCACGTGATCGATAGCGTGTTGATGCCCTGATCCGATTCGTCGTGCGCGTGAGTTGCGCTGTGCATAACGTGGGTGCGTTTTTCCCGTATTGCGGCTCCTGCGGGGGCGGTGTACGATACGAGAACCTCGAGGCTATGCACAGAATTCACCCAATGGGAGGGCGGCTTGACGTCGCAAGATCCACCTGGGTAGTTGGCACCGAAACGGCTTGATTTGTTCGTCGTTTTGGTGAGGGTCGCCACCAGCGCGCTATGTACGACACTGGAAGGAGGACGGTGCCTTTGGAACCGTTAGATCCACCGAAGGTCAACGCCTCGTAGCCGGACCGCGGCTGCGAGAGAATCGACGCACAATGGACCTCGCTCTGCGAGGTCCATTCTTGTGTCCGTGCATGAGCGGCCGCGACTTGCGCAAAAGAGGCGATGCGGTGAATGGTACGTCGACGGTCCTCCGCCGTCTCGAGGCGGGACTGATCCTCGGCAGCTCCTTCGCGGTCGCAGCATTCGTCGTCGCGCGCAAGTCCGACGTCGAACACATGCTCGTCGTTCTCGGGCCGTGGTCGTATCCGATCGCCGTGCTACTCTTTGCGGTCGTCGCTTCGGCCCCGTTCTCCGTCACCGACGCGCTCGCCGTCATGAACGGCGTCCTGTTCGGGCCGTGGATCGGCTCGGCCGTCAACGCGGCCGGCCTCGTCGTTGCAGCGGTCGTCGGCTATTACGTTGCCTTGCGCACTTCGAAGTTGCTCAACATCGAGCAAACGGTCGCGCGACTTCCGGCCTGGGTGCGGCGGTTCCAAATCGGGTCGCCGATGTTCCTGATCGTCGTACGCATCCTGCCGGGACTCGGCGGAACGATCGCGACGCAAGTTGCCGCGGCGTTGCGCGTGCCGATGTGGCGGCAAATATATACAATGTGCGCGATCGCGGTGCCGCTATGTACCGCCCTTGCGATCGGCGGTAATGCGCTCTCCAACTACATCGAAGCGAAGTTCATCCAGCCGGTAAACGATTTCGCCGAGCAGCATCACCTGCATTTGCCGCGCCGTCATCACGTGCCCTCGCCGGCGCCCGCGCACTCGCCGTGAACGTCGAAACCATCGCCGACGCGCCGGCGCTCGCCGCGCTCTGCGCGCGCATCGCCGCCGCACCGCGCATCGCGCTCGATACCGAGTTTCATACCGAGAAGCATTTCACGCCGAAGTTGATGGTCGTGCAGATCGCCTTCGAAGACGGTGTCGCGATCGTCGATCCGCTCGCGCTCGCGGATCTGCGGCCGCTCGCGGATGCGCTCGCGACGGCCAGCGTGGTCGGACACGCGCTCTCGAGTGACTTGCGAATCGTCGACGATATGTTCGGTGAGTTGCCGAAGACCGCGTACGACACGCAGATCGCCGCCGCGTTCTGCGGTTATGGCATCTCGATCTCGCTGCTCGATCTCGTCCGAGAGATAACCGGTGTCGTGTTGCGCAAGTCGCAAACGGTCAGCGACTGGAGCACGCGCCCGTTCACGCAACGCCAACTGGAATACCTCGTCGACGACGTCCGGTATCTCTTCGTTGTTGCCGACAAGCTCGATGAAATTTTGCGTGCGCGCGGCCGGTCGACGTGGGCGATCGACGAAATGCGATCGCTCGTCGACCCCGGCGCATATCGCTCGGACCGGCGCCGGCTATACCTGCGTGTCGCCGGCAACGCGCGACTGAATCGTCGCGAACTCGGCGTGCTCAACGAACTCGCGATCCTCCGTGAATCGATCGCGCGTGAACGCAACGTTCCGCTCAAATACATCTTACCCGACGACGTGTTGGGCGGGATCGTTGCGCTGCGTCCGCGGGCGGTCGACGAACTCGCGCAGTTGCGGCGGCTCGACGCCGGAATGCGTAAGGCGATCGGTACGCGCATCATCGAGGCGGTGCGCGCCGGCGAAGCGCTGCCGGAAGACGCCCTGCCGCCGCGCGCGCCGCGACCGCTCGGCGCGCAGCGCGACGCGCTCGTTGCAGCGCTCGCGCTCTTGGTCAACGCCGTGGCAGCCGCGAACGACCTCCCGCCGACCTTGGTGCTCACACGCGGCGACATCGAGCGTATCGCGCGCGAAACGCCGCAATCACTGGACGAAGTGGTGACGCTCCTCGGCCTGACCACCTGGCGGCGCGACCTGATCGTCGAACCGCTCTGGCAATTGCTTACCGGGGAGCGCGTCCTGCGGATCGCCGACTACCGGAACGGTGCACCGCGCGCGGTGCTCGTGGCGGGCGCAGCCGAGCCGGAGTAGGCGCCGTCTACGGCGGCGAACGGCCGCCGATGTGAACACGAACGCTCATCCCAATTCGTTCGGTGCACGCGACACGTTACACGTCGGCGACCGCACCTACACGTACTTCCGCCTAGACGCGCTCGAATCGAACGGACACGCCGTTGCGACGCTTCCTTTCTCGCTGAAAGTGCTGCTGGAGAATCTGCTGCGCTACGAAGACGGCCGCTCGGTCGAAGCCGCCGATATCGCGGCGTTGGCGAGTTGGAGTCCCGCCGGCGTGCTGGACCGCGAGATCGCGTATCGTCCGGCACGCGTGCTGCTGCAAGACTTCACGGGTGTGCCGTGCGTCGTCGATCTCGCGGCAATGCGCGACGCGATCGCGACGATGGGCGGCGATCCGTCGCGCATCAACCCAGTGCAGCCCGTCGAGATCGTCATCGATCATTCGGTCCAAGTCGACGCGTTCGGAACGCCCGACGCGTTCGAGCACAATGCGAAGCTCGAGTTCGAGCGCAACGGCGAACGCTATGCCTTTCTCAAGTGGGGCCAAGGCGCACTCGACGGATTTCGCGCGGTGCCTCCGGATACGGGCATCGTGCATCAAGTCAACATCGAATATCTGGCGCGCATCGTCTTTGGTGCCGGCGGCGGCGGAGAAGCGGCGCCGGGCGGCACGCCGCTCGCCTATCCCGATTCGGTCGTCGGCACCGACTCGCATACGACGATGGCGAACGGCGTCGGCGTGCTGGCGTGGGGCGTCGGCGGCATCGAAGCGGAAGCGGCGATGCTCGGACAGCCGGTGACGATGCTGATTCCTGAGGTCATCGGCTTCAAGTTGACCGGGAAGCTGCGCGAAGGGGTCACGGCGACCGATCTCGTCTTGCAGATCACGCAGATGCTGCGCAAGAAGGGCGTCGTCTCGAAGTTCGTCGAGTTCTACGGCCCCGGTCTCTCGAATCTTCCCGTAGCGGACCGTACGACGATCGGGAACATGTCGCCGGAGTACGGCTCGACGGTCGCGATCTTCCCGATCGACGAACAGACGCTCACGTACTTGCGTTTGACCGGGCGCACCGACGAACATGTCGCCCTCGTCGAAGGCTATGCCAAGGCGCAAGGCATGTTCCGTACCGACGCGTCGCCCGAGCCGCGCTTTACCGACACGCTCGCGCTCGATCTCGCGATCGTCGAGCCGAACCTCGCGGGGCCGAGGCGTCCGCAAGACCGCGTTCCTCTCGGCGGCGCACGGGCGGCATTCGAATCCGCGCTCGATGAATGGAAGCACGCGCGGGTCGTCGCGCCGGCCGTCGGTGCACCGATTTCGCGGCTCGAATCGGAAGGCGGCGGCGGCACGGCCGTGGCGGCGGAGCGTGCGACGGACGAAGGTTCGCCGTCATCGCGCAGCGCGGACAAGCTACGCGACGGCTCGGTCGTGATCGCGGCGATCACGTCGTGCACCAACACGTCGAACCCGGCCGTGCTGGTCGGTGCCGGACTGCTCGCGAAGAAGGCGATCGAGCGCGGGCTGCAACGCAAACCGTGGGTGAAGACGTCGCTTGCGCCGGGCAGCAAAGTCGTCACGGATTATCTCGCCAAAGCGGGTCTCACGCCGTATCTCGATCAGCTCGGCTTCAACCTCGTCGGATACGGCTGCACGACATGCATCGGCAATAGCGGGCCGCTGCCGGACGACGTCGCCGAAGAAGTTGCCCACGACGATCTCATCGTTGCGGCGGTGCTTTCGGGGAATCGGAATTTCGAGGGCCGGATTCATCCGCAGGTACGTGCGAATTACCTCGCTTCGCCGCCGCTCGTCGTCGCGTACGCGCTTGCGGGATGCATGGACATCGATCTCACGACGGAGCCGCTCGGCACCGATCGTAACGGCGCGGACGTCTTCCTCAAAGATATTTGGCCGACCAACGCCGAGATCGATGCAGCCGTCGCCGCGTCGGTCACCGGCGCGCTGTTTCGCGAACGGTATGCCGACGTGTTCTCCGGGGACGATCGATGGCGAGCCCTGCCGGTTCCGACCGGCGAACGGTACGCGTGGGATGCGAACAGCGAATACGTCAAACGCCCCCCATATTTCGACGGCATGCCGGCCGAACCGCCGCCGGTGCGCGACATCGTCGACGCACGCATACTCGCCGTCCTCGGCGATTCCGTGACGACCGATCACATCTCGCCGGCCGGCAACATCGCGCGGTCGTCGGCCGCGGCCCAATATCTAACGGCGCACGGCGTCGACCCGGTCGACTTCAATTCGTACGGTGCACGCCGCGGCAATCACGAGGTCATGGTGCGCGGAACGTTCGCCAACGTGCGGTTGCGCAATGCACTCGTCCCGGGCGTCGAGGGCAGCGCGACGCGATATCTGCCGACGAACGAACGGATGTCGATCTTCGACGCGTCGGAGAAATATCGCGGCGACGGAACGCCGCTCGTCGTTCTCGCCGGCAAAGAGTACGGTTCGGGTTCGTCGCGCGACTGGGCGGCGAAAGGCCCGATGTTGCTCGGCGTGCGCGCGGTGATCGCCGAATCGTTCGAACGCATTCACCGCTCGAACCTGATCGGCATGGGCATCTTGCCGTTGGAATATCCGGCCGGTGTAACGCGCGAGTCGCTCGGACTCACCGGCGAAGAAACGTTCGGAATCGCCGGTATCGCGCCCGTCGTCGCACCGCGCATGCGCGTGACCGTGCGCGCGACCGGCGCGGCCGGCAAGACGACGGCGTTCGATGCGACGGTTCGAATCGACACACCGGATGAGGCGGACTACTACCGGCACGGCGGCATCTTGCAGTTCGTGCTTCGTCAGATTCTCAACGCCTAGTGAGCTGCTAGGCCATGGCGTTTCCCGGCCGCGTCGTTCTCATCGCGTTCGAAGGCCCCGACCGGTATGCGTCGATCGGCGGTCTCGGAACGCGCGTGTCGCAACTCGCGCGTGCGCTCGGCGAAGCGGGATCGGATGTCGACCTCATCTTCGTCGGCGATCCGGCGATGAAACCGGTCGAGGCGTTTTCGTCGAACGTCACGCTGCACCGTTGGTCGCAGTGGATTTCCGCCTATCATCCGCGTAACGCCTACGACGGTGAAGAGCTCAAGGTCAACGACTGGCTCACGAGCGTGCCGCCGTTCGTCGTCGACGAGATCGTGGCGCCGGCGGCCGCCGGCGGCGAACACACGTTGGTGATTGCCGAAGAATGGCAAACCGCCGGCGTCGCGATCGCGATCGATCGGCTCGCACGCCAACGCGGATTGCGCGCGTCGCTGACCCTGATGTGGAATGCCAACAACACCTACGGTTGGCATCGTGTCGATTGGACCGCGCTGCAAGCTGCCGCCGCGGTGACGGCCGTGAGTAAGTATATGAAGTTCGAGCTCGCCCTGTGGGGAGTGCCCGCCCTCGTCATTCCCAACGGTCTCGACGACCGGCTATTGGCCGGTGCCGATCAACGGCTCGTCGCGGCCTTCCGCGCGGCGTTTGGAACGAGGCGGACGCTCGTGAAAGTGGGTCGTTTCGATCCGGACAAAAACTGGCTGCAAGCGATCGATGCGCTCGCCGAACTGCGCGACGACGGAATCGACGCGATCATGATCGTACGCGGCGGTCGCGAAGCCTACGGCGACACGGTCTTCAATCGCGCGCACGAACGCGGCTTGACGGTCGAGCGGCTCGAATACGAAGGCAACGATGCCGCGCGCATCGCCGACGGAATCGGGCTCGCCAAAGGGCCGATCGTTCACCTGCGAGCGTTTCTCGACGAGGCGACGCTCTTTGCTCTCTATGCCGCGTCCGACGCGGTTCTCGCGAATAGCGGAAAGGAGCCGTTCGGGCTCGTGGGACTCGAAGTGATGGCTGCCGGCGGCGTTGCCGTCTGCGGTGCAACCGGCGAAGAATACGCCGAACCATTCGTCAATGCGATCGTGTGCGATACACCCGACGGGCGCGAGCTCGCAACCTATTTGCGAGCGGTCTTCACCGATCCGCAGCGACAGGCCGAGTTGCGCGCAGCCGGCCGTGAAACGGCCTCCCGCTACACGTGGCCGGCTGCGATCGCCGCGCTGGAACGAAAGATCGGCTACGTCGATGCGGTGCAAGTCTGATGGCGGCGCTCGCACCCGCGCTCGCCGCGGATCGCCTGGAAGATCTGATCGTCGGCAACAAGATACTCTATCACTACGGAATCGTCGACGCGTTCGGACACATCAGCGTTCGGCACGACGCGAATCCGAATACCTACGTCATGTCGCGGCACCTCGCGCCCGGACTCGTCACGCCGGACGACCTGCTCACGTACGATCTCGACAGCAATCCGATCGAACCGACGACGCACCGCCTCTACAGCGAACGGTACATCCACGGCGAAATCTACAAGCGGCGCCCTGACGTAGCGTCGGTCGTGCATTGTCACGCGCCCGCGCTGATCCCGTTCGGCATTACGAAAACGAAGTTACTTCCGGTGTATCACATGAGCGCGTTTTTGCACACCGGTCCGTCCGTGTTCGAGATTCGTGATACTGCCGGCTTCACCAACATGCTGATCCGCACGGCGCCGCTCGGTTCGGCGCTCGCCGACGTGCTCGGGAACGACACGGTCGTGCTGATGCGCGGCCACGGTGCGACGATGGTCGGGAAAACGATCAGACATGCGGTCTACCGCGCAATGTACGCCACGCAGAACGCGGAGATCGAGCTGGAAGCGTTGCGGCTCGGCGACGTGACGTTCCTCGCACCCGAGGAAGCCGACGAGTACGAACGCTACTCCGACGAGGTCATGCATCGCCCGTGGGCGATGTGGGTTCGCGAAGTCGAGGCCTGATCGAATCGTGAACGAGAATGCGCCGTCGCACCCGCCGGTACTCACGCCGCCGGAACCTGTTGCGGCGGTCGCACCGCAAGACGCGGCGAACCGCGTTCCGCTCGCGCCGGACGAGACGCAACGTCTCGATGGGCAAGTCGCGCGGTACATCGGCGACTTGACGACGCTCGATCCGCAGTCGAGCGACTTCAAGACACGCGTCGACGCGATCAATACGCTCGGCGACGCGGAAGTGCGCCAATCGGCGAGCGTGGCGAACCGGATGTTGGAGCGTCCGATGAGCGCGATGAAGAACGGGGTCTACGACAACAGCTCGCCGGTGTCC